>CAZAIF010000164.1:0-3717 GCA_964485125.1 uncultured Oscillospiraceae bacterium
TCGCCCAGGTTTTTTCGCCTACGATGCCGTCGGGGGCCAGGCCGTTTTGGCGCTGGAAGGCCCGCACCCCCTGCTCGCAGCCGGAGCCGAAGATGCCGTCGAAGCCGTGGGCGTCGTACCTCTTGGCGTAGAGCAGCCCCTGGATGAGGTAGACCAGATCCCCCCGGCTGCCCCGCCGGACATTGACCAGGGCGGCGCGGGTCTTGGGCCCGAAGATGCCGTCCACCGCCAGATCGGCCCCGAACTGCCGGTTGAGCACCGTCTGGAGGGCCCGGACGGCGGCGGCGCGGGTCCTGGGCCCCCAGAGGCCGTCCACCGCAAGACCCGCCCCGAAGTGGTCGTTGAGCCACTGCTGGAACCGGGCGGTGTAATCCAGGGAGACCGTCCGCACGATCCCGGATACGATGGCGCCGGCCATCTCCTCCGGGTCGTAGAGGGCCACGTCGTCGGCGTCGTCGACAAAGCAGCACTCCACCAGCAGCGCCGGCGCGCGGGTATTGCGGAGTACATAGAGCCCCGGGCGGGGGGTCACCCCCCGGTCGGGGAAGCCCAGCGCGGAGATGGCCCGGACGATCTGCCGGGCGTAGGGGACCGAGGGGCTGTCTGGGCTGTAGACCAGCACCTCGGTGCCGGTGACCACTCCGTCCCCCAGCAGGTCGTTGGCCCCGGCGTTGAAGTGGATGGACACCTCCAGATCCGCCGGGTGGCTGTTGCTGTTGAAGACGATGTTCTGCAGGTTTTCCCGCTGGGTGAGCCCCGCCTCGTCGGTGGTGTCGTTGACGGTGAAGCCCCGCGCCCGCAGCATGGCGATCACCAGGTCCTTGACCCGGCGGGCCTCCACCTGCTCGTCGATGAGCCCGACGGCCCCGGCGGCGTTGGCGTTGTGCCCGGCATGTACGTTGATGACCATATCGCGCCCTCCTTTGCCCTGCGCGCCGGAGCGGCTGCCGGCGCCGCGCGTATCTCATTCTATGTTCCCCCCGTGCCGAGGTGTCCGCCCGAATCAAATCTGCGGGGCTGGGAACATTAAAATCCGGTTGAAAAAGCGGCCGTTCCCTTGCCGGGGGCGTCGAAAACTGCTATGATGGGACCGTAAAAGGACGACATCCGACCAAATATGCGGGAGGTTTCTCTATGAACAAACGGACAACGGACATCGTATCTTATCTGACCTGGATCGGCCTGGTGGTGGCTTTCCTGGCCGGGGACCGCCGCAGCTCCCGGTTCCACCTGAACCAGGCCCTGGTGCTCACCATCATCGGCGTGCTGTGGACGGTGGTCTACCGGGTGGCCTCAGTGGTGCTGGGGATCATGACCTTCGGGCTGATCAACGGCATCCTGGGGGCCCTGAACGCCCTGGTCTGGGTGGTGCTGCTGGTGCTGACCATCATGGGGCTGGTCAACGCCGTCCAGGGGGTGGAAAAGCCCCTGCCCCTGATCGGCGGCATCGTGATCTACCACTGATCTTCCACAGCCTGCGTGCAATTGCGGCGGGGCATCCCAAGGGATGCCCCGCCGCAGTTTTGCAGAAAAAGAAAAGCGCGTCATACCTGAGAAAAAGGTTGACACGCCTTGCATCATATGATACAATAAATCGCTATTGTGGACAGGTAGCGCAATTTGCCCCCCCCCATCACAGACACAGTATAACACAACCCGGGCCGGGTGGCAAGTGGAAGTGGTGGGAAAAATACAACTGATCCGGGCGTGTCGTTCCTGCCGCCCGCCGTTTCCTTTGGACATTTTGATGAAAACGGAGTGTGAAGAGTATGGTCAAAGACGTATATTATGGCAATACGCTGCGCAAAAGCTTTGCCAGGCACGACGAGATCATTGATATGCCCGACCTTCTGGAGATCCAGAAGAAGAGCTATCAGTGGTTCTTGGACGTGGGCCTGCGGGAGGTCTTCCGCGACACCGCCGCCATCACGGACTACCAGGGCAACCTAGAGCTGAGCTTCATCGACTACACCATGGACGAGAAGCCCAAGTACTCCGTGGAGGAGTGCAAGGCCCGGGACGCGACCTATGCCGCTCCGATCAAGGTCAAGGTCCGGCTGCGCAACAAGGAGACCGACGAGATCAAGGAGCAGGAGATCTTCATGGGGGATTTCCCCATTATGACCACGGGCGCCACCTTCGTCATCAACGGCGCCGAGCGCACCATCGTCTCCCAGATCGTCCGCTCCCCCGGCATGTACTACGGCCGCACCGAGGACAAGGCGGGCAACGTGACCTACACCACCACCGTCATCCCCTATCGGGGGGCCTGGCTGGAGTATGAGACCGACCTGAGCGACGTGCTCTGGGTGCGCATCGACAAGAACCGCAAGCTGCCCATCACCTGCCTGCTGCGGGCCATCGGCCTGAAGACCGACCAGGAGATCCTGGACGTCTTCGGCGAGGACCCCCGCATCGTGGCCACCCTGGAGAAGGACACCTGCAAGACCTACGAGGAGGCCCACCTGGAGATCTACCGCAAGCTCCGCCCCGGCGAGCCCCCCACGGTGGACTCCGACGAAACCCTGCTCCAGAACCTGTTCTTTGACGCCCGGCGCTACGACCTGTCCAACGTGGGCCGCTACAAATTCAATAAGAAGATGGACCTGGGCCGCCGGCTGGCGGGCCAGGTGCTGGCCGCCCCGGTGGCGGACCCCTGGACCGGCGAGGTCATCGCCGAGGCCGGGGAGAAGCTGACCCGCCAGCGTGCCCAGGAGCTGGCCGCCCGGGGCGTCAACGACGTCTATGTGGACGTGGAGGGCGCCACGGTCCGGGTCTTCGGCAACCATATGATTGATCCGGCCCCCTATCTGGACTTCGATCCCGAGGAGGTGGGCCTCACCGAGCGGGTGCGCTTCACCGTCTTCAAGGACCTGCTGGAGCAGTACAGCGGGGAGGAGCTCCGGGACGCCCTGGAGGACGCCCATGACGAGTTGATCCCCAAGAACATCATCATCGACGACATGCTGGCCTCGGTCAACTATCTGAACTGCCTGGCCTACGGCATCGGCACCGCCGACGACATCGACCACCTGGGCAACCGCCGGCTGCGCTGTGTGGGCGAGCTGCTCCAGAACCAGTTCCGCATCGGCTTCAGCCGGATGGAGCGGGTCATCCGGGAGCGCATGACCATCCAGGACCTGGAGACCGTCACTCCCCAGTCTCTGATCAACATCCGGCCCGTCACCGCCGCCATCAAGGAGTTCTTCGGCTCCTCACCCCTGAGCCAGTTCATGGACCAGACCAACCCTCTGGCCGAGCTGACCCACAAGCGCCGCATCTCCGCCCTGGGCCCCGGCGGCCTGAGCCGGGAGCGGGCCAGCTTCGACGTGCGTGACGTCCACTACAGCCACTACGGCCGCCTGTGCCCCATCGAGACCCCCGAGGGCCCCAACATCGGCCTGATCTCCTACCTGGCCTCCTACGCCCGGGTCAACTGCTACGGCTTCATCGAGACCCCCTACCGAGTGGTGCGCAAGCCCGACGGCTTCGTCACCGACGAGGTGGAGTATATGACCGCCGACGTGGAGGACGAGTACACCGTGGCCCAGGCCACCGAGCCCATCGATGAGAACGGCTGCCTGGCCAACGCCCGTATCACCTGCCGCCACCGGGACGAGATCGTGGAGGTGGACCGGGAGCAGGTGGACCGGATCGACGTCTCCCCCAAGATGATGGTGTCCGTGGCCACCGCCATGATCCCCTTCCTGGAAAACG
>CAZAIF010000165.1:0-3683 GCA_964485125.1 uncultured Oscillospiraceae bacterium
AACCTATATGGGGGGTGTTCGTATGTCGATAATGGTAACCGTCAAAACGAGAAAAAGGCTGGCAGGCGGTGCGGGGACGCACTGTCTGCCAGCCTTGTCATCTGCGGAACAAAGGTATATCAAAGCCCCTGTCAGCCAGTAAATACCATCGTATCAGAACCACCACGGCAGGTTCCCGCACAGGCTGTCCATCGCTTCTCTCTACCGTCTTTGTCCGGCTCTCGCTGAGAGGGAAATGAAGCGCCGCGCCGATGAGCGGGTGCTCGACTCCATCGGCAAAGCCATAGCGGTACAGCAGAAATGGAACTTATTATTTCGGAGCGCACTGCCTGCCTTTTCTTGAGGGCCATTTTGCAGCGGCCCCATTGCGTCGCGTCTTGCGGCGACCGGGAAGAGGATGTCCCTTATTCCTTCAGGGCCGCGTCCACCGCGTCGGCGCAGTCCCGGCCGTCCACCATGGCCTTGACCACCAGGGACTGGCCGGTGCGGCAGTCGCCGCAGGCGAACACCTTGGCCACATTGGTGGCGTAGCCCTGGGTGGCGATGTTGGTGCGGTCGGTGGTGTCCACTCCGAAGGCCTGGGCCAGCTCCGCCCGGGGGCCGATAAAGCCGGCGGCCACGATCAGCATCTCGCAGGGGATGGTCTGTTCGGTGCCGGGCAGCTCCCGGAGGGTGAGCCGTCTGCCCTGGTCATAGTCGGCGGCCAGATCCACGGTGACCACCGCCTTCAGATTGCCCGCCTGGTCGGCCTGCAGGGCCTTGACGGTGGTCTGATACACATGGGGGTCCTTGCCGAACACCGCCCGGCACTCCTCCATGCTGGTGTCCATCTTGTGCTCCGGCTCATGGACCGGGTAGACGTGGTGGATAAACACCTGCACCGGGTGCTCCGGCAGCATCTCGATCTGGGTGATGCCGGCGCAGCCGTTGCGGAGGGCGGTGCCCACGCAGTCGCTGCCGGTGTCGCCGCCCCCCACGATGACCACACGCTTGCCCTGGGCAGAGATGTTCTGGCCGTCGGCCAGGCCGGAGTCCAGCAGGCTCTTGGTGTTGCTCTTCAGGAAGTCCACGGCGGCATAGACCCCCTGGGCCTCCCCCTCCAGCTTCAGCTTCCGGGGGTTGCCGGTGCCGGCGCAGAGCACCACCGCGTCATACTGATCCAGGATTTCCCGGGCCAGGGCGGCGTCCACCGGGGTGTTGCAGAGGAACCGAATGCCCCGCGCCTCCATGACCTCCACCTTCCGGGTCACCACCCCCTTCTCCAGCTTCATGTTGGGGATGCCGTACTCCAGCAGGCCGCCGGGCCGGTCGGCGCTCTCGTAGACGACCACCTCATGGCCCTTGTCTCTCAGCCGCTCCGCCACCGACAGGCCGCTGGGGCCGGAGCCGATGACCGCCACCTTTTTGCCGGTGGCGGGACCCGCCGGGTCGGGCTTGCCGGAGCGGTAATGCTCCTCCACCACAAAGCGCTCCAGCCGGCCGATGCCCACGGACTGGGACCGGATGCCCCGGGTGCAGTTGGACTGGCACTGCTTCTCCTGGGGACACACCCGGGAGCACATCTCCGGCAGGGTGGAGGCGGAGCGGATGAGCTGATAGGCCCCCTCAAAATCCTCCGCCCGGACCTTGGCGATAAAATCGGTGACGGGCACCCCGGCGGGGCAGGCCTTCTGGCACCAGTGGGTGGGACACTTCAGGCACCGGGAGGCCTCGTTCAGGGCCTGCTCCTCGGTGTAGGTGGCCTCCACTTCGTCAAAGGAGGAGAGCCGCTGCTCCAGGTCCAGCCGGCCGTTGGGGGTGCGGTTGGGGTCCATATTGGGGTTTTCCACCGGGGTGAAAATACTGTTATCAGGCAAAAACATGGTTTCTCCTCCTTCTCACTTCATTTTGTGGTCGATGTAGTCCACGGCGTTGGTGCCGGAGGTATAGGCGGAGGCCACCGCCCAGGTCAGCTCGGAGATCACCGCCAGCCGGCCCCGGATGTGCATGGCGGAGGTGGCGTCGCCGCCGGCGTAGAGGCCGGGGATGGGGGTGCCGTCGTTGCGGATGCAGCGGCACTGGCCGTCCACCATGATGCCCCCCAGGGCGGCCTCAGAGAACCGCTGGCCGTAGATGGCGTAGTAGGGCCCCTGGTCGGGCACCGGCACCAGGGCCTTGGGGGCCTTGCCGAAGTCCTCATCCTTGCCCTGGGCGCAGAACTCGTTGTAGCGGCGCACCGTCTCCACCAGAGCCTCGGGGTCGATGCCGCACTTGACCGCCAACTCCTCCAGGGTGTCCGCCTTCTTGGCGGGCTTCTCCAGGGTGCACTCCTCCTCCAGGTCCTCCAGCCAGGTCTCATACAGGTTGTGCTTGGAGGCCATGGCCGGGTTGTCGAGGAAGCGGTTGGCGATGTCCCGGATGACGTCCACACCCTGGATGGCCCAGGAGATCTCCTTAGGCTGCTGGGCGATGTAGGGGGTCATGCCGTGCAGGTGGAGCTGCTCGTTCACCCAGCGCTTGCCATCCAGGTTAATCTGGAGCATCTCGGGCTCCAGGGCGAAGTCGGCCAGTGAATTGTTGAAGGGGTGGTGCTTGGGGCCGAAGCCGGAGATGGAGGTACGCTCCGGGATGGGTTCCACCCCCAGAGCCCGCAGCATGTCGATGCCGTCGCCGGTGTCGGTGGGCACCGAGAACCGGTGGATGGGGGTCTCCCCCTCAAAGAACCAGGGGGCGAACTCCCGCAGCTTCTCATCGCTCTTGCCGAAGCCGCCGCACTGGAGGATGACCACCGGGGCGGTGATGTGGACGCTGCCCCCGGCGTCCTCACACTGGACCCCTGAGATGGCGCCGGACTCGTCCAGCTCCAGCTTTTTGGCGGCGGTGGACAGCAGGATGTCCACCGGCAGGTGCTGATCCCGGATGGCGTCCAGCATGGTGTATTTCACATAGGTGCCGCCGTAGCCGGGGCCGATGGCCTCGTCCCGGTTGTTCAGGTTGTCGTACATCCGCACCGGGAAGTCCAGCAGGCCGGGGCCGTAGATGGGGCCGTGGGCGTCGGCGTCCCCCAGATTCACCAGCTTGTAGACCTGGTGGGCGGTGCCGAACTCACACAGCCAGTCAAAGAAGGCGGAGCAGCCGTAGACGGCGGTGCGGAGCACATCCTCCCCCAGGATGCCGTCGGTGGCCTTCATATAGTGGTCAATGGCCTGTTCCCGGACGTCGGGCATCCCGGCCTCCTCATGCCACTTGGTGTACACCGGGAAGAAGGCGTGGGCATAGTCGGTGTTGCCCCCCAGCACCTTGGCCTTCTCCACCAGGATGACCCTTTTGCCGGCCTGGGCGGCCCTGACTGCGGCCACCAGGCCGCTGCCGCCGCCCACCACCACCACGTCGGCGGTGAGCTCCAGGGGAGCGTGGGGGGTGACGGTCTCAGGCTCGTCCACATTGTGGATGGACTGGGTGTGACACACCTTGGCGCACAGCCCGCACTCCACGCACTTTTCCGGGTCGATCTGGTATTTCATGCCCACATAGTTGATCGCCTGCATGGGACACTCCATACGGCAGTTATGACAACATACGCAGTTTTCCTGATTGATCTGGAACATCAAAAAACCTCCCTATGATTTTTGCTGATTTTGACCGCTGAAACGGCGTGCGCAATTGTACAATTTAATTGTTAGGGAACCGCTATTTTTCAAACA
>CAZAIF010000166.1:0-3653 GCA_964485125.1 uncultured Oscillospiraceae bacterium
CGGCATCCTGCTCCCAAAGCAGGCGCGCTACCAGCTGCGCTACACCCGGATGGCGATGCTCGGCGGCCCGGAGGGGCCATAAATCTTGCCCCCCTATTATAGCCGATGGCAGAGCGATTTTCAAGAAAAATTCTTGCGGGCATTCCGTGCGGGGCTACAGCAGGGGCACTTTGGGCCTTGTGCCGCCGCTTGCGCCGGTCCTGCGCTGGGCAGGATTCGGAGGGCTCACGGCGGAGGCTTTACTTATACGCGGGAGACCAATCACATCCCTCTGGCAAACCACTAGACGGCCTGCTGTTCCGTTCTATTGGGGCCCTCAGCGCCCGGGAATCAGCCGGGAGAGGGCCTGGCCCCTGGCCCAGCAGCACCCCCGCCAGGCATCCCGCCAGGCTCAGGGCGGCGTAGCCGCCCCCGGCCAGATAGCGGCCCTCCCGCAGCAGGGAGAGGGTCTCCAGGCTGAAGGTGGAGAAGGTGGTGAAGCCGCCGCAGAAGCCGGTCTGGAGCAGCAGACGCAGCTCCGGCGGGAACCGGGGGACGCGCTGGGCCCAGCCGGCCAGGAAGCCGATCAGGACGGCCCCGGCCAGGTTGACCAGCAGGGTAGAGCAGGGGAATTTCTCATTGATGGGCAGCAGGGAGAGGGCATAGCGGCAGACGGCCCCCACGCCGCCCCCCAGCCCGACCAGCAGGATCTGTCTCATAGCGGGCTCCTTTTCTTTTTCAGCTATGCCTCTCATTGTAACAGGAGCCGCCCTCCGGGTCAAATGGGAGTTCTTTGCTCCCCCTTTTGGATGCCCGGGGCGGGCAGGGCCCAGAGGGAGACCAGGTTGATGGCGATGAGCAGGGCGTTGAACAGGTCGGCGGCGGCCAGGGCGGGGCCCACGGACATCAGGCAGCCCAGGGCGGCCAGCAGGGCGAAGCCCACCCGGTAGAGCCGCCGCAGGGCGGGGCTGGGGGTCAGGAAGGCGAGGGCCTGCTCCCCCTGGAAGGCCAGGGCGGGCAGGGTGGAGAAGGCGAAGAGCACCAGGCAGATCCCCACGATCCAGGCCCCCGGCTCCCCCAGCCCGGTGCGGAAGGCGGCCATGGTCAGCTCCACCCCCTCCAGCCCGGTGTCCATGGCCCCGGAGGCCAGGATGGCCAGGCCGGTGACCGAGCAGATGACCCCGGTGTCCCACAGGTTGGCGGTGGCGCTGATGAGCCCCTGGCGCACCGGGCCGGCGGTGGAGACGGCGGCGGAAAAGGCGGCGCTGCCGGTGCCCGACTCGTTGGAGAAACAGCCCCGGGTCACCCCGGTGCGCACCATGGCCCCGAAGGCCCCGGCCCCCATGCTCCTCACGTCCACGCTCTGGCGCAGCAGCTCCCCCAGGGCGGCCAGGGTGTCCGCCGGGTGGGTCAGCAGCACCGCGCCGCCTCCCAGCACATACAGCCCCAGCATCACCGGCACCAGGGCGGAGGACAACCCGGTGATGGATTTCACACCTCCGGAGAGGATGACCAGCAGCAGCCCGCCCACCAATGCGCCGGTGAGGGGGGCGGGGGCCCCGGTCAGCTCGGAGAGGGCGGCGGAGATGGCGCTGCTCTGGACCAGATTGCTGGCGGTCAGGGTGGCCAGCACCTGGAGGAGGGCGTAGCAGCCCCCCAGGGCCAGCCCCAGCCGCTTCCAGGGCAGGTGGGTCAGGGTGACCATAGGGCCGCCCAGCACCCCGCCGCCGGGCTTCTTTTTCCGGTACTGGACCGCCAGGGCGCACTCAGCGTACTTGATGGCGGTGCCCACCGCCGCCGACACCCACATCCAGACCAGAGCCCCCGGCCCGCCGGCGGTCAGGGCGAAGGCCACCCCGGCGATGTTGCCGGTGCCCACGGTGCCGGCCAGGGCGGTGCACAGGCAGGAGAAAGGGCTGGCCTCCCCCTCCGCCCCCCTGCCCGGCCGCAGGGAGAGGGCGATGGCCTGCCCCTGGCGGCGCAGGGCGAAGCCCCGGCTGGTCCAGGTGAGCCACACCCCGCTCCCCAGCAGCACCGGCAGCAGGACGCCCCAGGCCCACTGGCTCCATTGGATCCACATACAGACCGCCCCCTTTGGGACAACTGTATGGCCCGGCGGCGGAAAACATGAGCCGGGGCCGGGAGAAACCGGGGCCGGGCGGGCGGCGCATAAAATGCAGCCGGTTTTGCAAGAATTTGCAATTTTGCCCAAAGAGGGCCGCCCCGCCCGGTTCTTTTTGCAGATTTGTGTAAAAAGTGGCCCGGCGGCCCCGGAATAGCTTGTCAAAGGGTGGGGAATCAGATATGATGATAAAGTATCAGAAAAAATGCGGGTTTTGCCCGCCAAGGAGATAGAACGCCCATGAGCAAGACACCCTTTGTCACCCAGGCACAGCTGGAGGCCATCTGCAAGGAGTACCCTACGCCCTTTCATCTCTACGATGAGGCGGGCATCCGCGCCACCGCCCGGGCGGTGAACCGGGCCTTCGGCTGGAACCCAGGCTTCCGGGAGTACTTCGCCGTCAAGGCAACTCCCACCCCCCGCATTCTGAAGATCCTCCAGGAGGAGGGCTGCGGCACCGACTGCTCCTCCCTGACCGAGCTGATGATGAGCCGGCGCTGCGGCATTGTGGGGGAGCAGATCATGTTCTCCTCCAACGACACCCCCGCCGAGGAGTTCCGGCTGGCCCAGGAGCTGGGGGCCATCATCAACCTGGACGACATCACCCATATCGATTTTCTGGAGCAGACCATCGGCTTTATCCCGGAGACCATCTCCTGCCGCTACAACCCCGGCGGGGTATTCCAGCTGGGGGAGAGCGAGGAGGGCTTCCAGGTCATGGACAGCCCCGGCGACGCCAAGTACGGCTTCACCCGTCCCCAGCTCTTTGAGGGCTTCCGGCGGCTGCGGGAGAAGGGGGCCAAGCACTTCGGGCTCCACTCCTTCCTGGCCTCCAACACCATCTCCAACGAATACTATCCTGCCCTGGCGGGCCGGCTGTTTGAGCTGGCGGTGGAGCTCAAGCGGGAGACCGGGGCGGACATCCGCTTCATCAACCTGTCCGGCGGCGTGGGGGTGCCCTACCGGCCCAGTCAGCCGGAGAACGACATCTATGCCATCGGCGAGGGGGTGCGCCGGAAGTTTGAGGAGATCCTGGTTCCTGCCGGCATGGGGGACGTGGCCATCTACACCGAGATGGGCCGCTACATGCTGGCCGCCCACGGCCTGCTGGCCACCCGGGTCATCCACGAGAAGCACACCTACAAGGAGTATATCGGGGTGGACGCCTGCGCCGCCAACCTGATGCGCCCGGCCATGTACGGGGCCTACCACCACATCACCGTCATGGGCAAGGAGGACTGGCCTCTGGACCATAAGTATGACGTGGTGGGTTCCCTGTGCGAGAACAACGACAAGTTCGCCGTGGACCGGATGCTGCCCAAGATCGACATCGGCGACCTGCTGGTGATCCACGACACCGGCGCCCACGGCTTCTCCATGGGCTACAACTACAACGGCCGGCTGAGAAGCGCCGAGCTGCTGCTGCGGGAGGACGGCTCGGTGGCGCTGATGCGCCGGGCCGAGACCCCCGAGGACTACTTTGCCACCCTGGTCTGGTGAGGGACGGGAGCGCAAAAAAACGCGGGCGCCGCGGCAATTGCCGCGGCGCCCG
>CAZAIF010000167.1:0-3595 GCA_964485125.1 uncultured Oscillospiraceae bacterium
TTCAAGGCCTTCGGCGGGGTGGACGCCGTCCCCCTGTGCGTCAAGAGCCACGACGTGGACGAGATCGTCCGCACCTGCTACCTGCTCTCCGGCTCCTTCGGGGGCATCAACCTGGAGGACATCTCCGCCCCCCGGTGCTTTGAGATCGAGCGGAAGCTGAAGGAGCTGTGCGACATCCCGATCTTCCACGACGACCAGCACGGCACCGCCGTGGTGGTGCTGGCCGCCCTGACCAACGCCCTGAAGGTGGTGGGCAAGCGCATCGAGGACATCACCCTGGTCACCAGCGGGGCCGGGGCCGCCGGGGTGGCCATCGTCAAGCTGCTGATGGCCAAGGGCCTGAAAAACGTCATCCTCTGCAACAGCAAGGGGGCGGTCTACGAGGGCAAGCCCGGGCTGAGCCCCGCCCTGGAGGAGATGGCCAGGGTGACCAACCGGGGGATGTGCAAGGGCAGCCTGGCCGACGCCCTGGTGGGGGCCGACGTGTTCCTGGGGGTGAGCGCCCCGGGGCTGGTCACCGGCGAGATGGTGCGCACCATGGCGTCCGACCCGATCCTGTTCCCCATGGCCAACCCCACCCCGGAGATCATGCCCGACGAGGCCAAGGCCGCCGGGGCCGCCGTGGTGGGCACCGGCCGCAGCGACTTCGCCAACCAGATCAACAACGTGGCCGCTTTCCCGGGCATCTTCCGGGGGGCCCTGGACGTGCGGGCCCGGGACATCAACGACGAGATGAAGATCGCCGCCGCCGAGGCCCTGGCGGGCCTGGTCGGCCCCGGGGAGCTGTCCCCGGAGTACATCCTGCCCTACGCCTTCGACGAGCGGATCTGCCCGGCGGTGGCCGCCGCCGTGGCCCAGGCCGCCCGGGACACCGGCGTGGCCCGGATCTGACCCGGGCGCGGAGCGAGCGTGAATAGAGAAATCAAGGAAAAGGATTTTTTAATCTGTTTTAAAGGACGCCCCCGGACGGCTGTGGTAAACTGGTAGGCAGAGCAAAAACCGCGGCCCCGGGCTGCGGGAAGGGGGGCGGCATCGGTGGAAGTGACCCTGGAGCTGGTGGAGCAGCTGCGGCAGCACGCCGACGTGAGCTATGAGGAGGCCAAGGCGGCCCTGGAGTACACCGGGGGCGACCTGCTGGAGGCGCTGATCTGGCTGGAGCGGATGGGCAAGATCGGCGGCGGGGGGGCCAGGGTGGGGGAGTACCACTCCGACCCCGACGCCCCGGACCCCCGCCGGCCCGGGCCCGGGGAGCGGCCCCCCCGGCCGGGACAGGGACAGCCCGAGGGCCGGTGGAGCCGGATCTGGCGGGTGCTCACCGAGAACTGCCTGGAGTGCGCCCGGGGGGAGAGCCGCTTTGAGGTGCCCCTGGCGGCGGTGATCGCCCTGGTGCTCTTCGCCTTCTATGTGGTGGCCATCGCCCTGATCCTGGGCTTCTGCCTGGGCTGGCGGTACCACTTCACCGGGCCGGAGCTGGGCAAAAAGAGCGTCAACGACGTGATGGACCAGATCGACGACACCGCCGAGGACATCCGGGAGCAGGTGCGCCGGAGCTGGAAAAAACGCAACAAATAGAGCGCCCCCGCCGGGGCGGGACAACGGAGGATGCGGGCCATGGCCGAGATGGAACAAAAGGACAAGATCCTGATCGTGGAGGACGAGGAGAAGCTCAACCGGATGATCGAGCTGGAGCTGAAATACGAGGGCTATGACACCGGGAAGGCCTTTGACGGCCGGATCGGGCTGGAGATGGCTCTGTCGGGGGAGTACCAGCTGGTGCTGCTGGACATCATGCTGCCCGGGCTGAACGGGCTGGAGGTGCTGCGGCGCATCCGCCGCAGCGACCAGGCCCTGCCGGTCATCCTGCTCACCGCCCGGGACACCACCGTGGACAAGGTGTCCGGCCTGGACTCCGGGGCCGACGACTACATCACCAAGCCCTTCGCCATCGAGGAGCTGCTGGCCCGGATCCGCTCCGCCCTGCGCAAGCGCTCCCAGCGCGCCGCCCCCCAGGAGGGGGCCGCCCTCACCGTCCAGGGCGTCCGGCTGGAGCCGGACAGCCGCCGGGTGTCGGTGGACGGGGAGGAGGTGGAGCTGACCCGGAAGGAGTTCGATCTGCTCCACTGCCTGATGGCCCACCAGGGCAAGGTGATGAACCGCTCCGAGCTGCTCAACGCGGTGTGGAGCTACGACTTCGCCGGGGAGACCAACTCCGTGGACGTGTACATCCGCTTTTTGCGCAGCAAGATCGACGAGCGGTACTCCCTGAAGCTGATCGAGACGGTGCGGGGCGTGGGCTATGTCATCCGCTGAGCTGCCCCTGACCAAGGACGCGGCGGCGGCGGGTCCCTATGTGGCCCGGGTGTTCTTCCGCTCCCTGCTGAGCTTTCTGGCGGTGGACGTGGTGGTGATGCTCTGCTTCGACGGGGCCCTGTGGCAGTGGGCGGTGCTCACCGGGGTGGAGGCCCTGTTCCTGCTCTTCACCCTCTGGCACAGCGACCGGACGGTGCGGGCGGTGCTGGCCCCCCTGGGGGCCCTGGCGGAGACGGCGGAGGCCCTGAAGGACTCCTCCCTGGACGCCAGCGAGCTGCGCCGGCTGGCCCGGAAGCTGGAGCAGGTGGACGAGCGCACCCTGGCCCAGGGGGTGGCGGTCACCGGGGGGGGCAAGGAGCTGTCCGCCCTGGGCCAGGCCATCAACGCCATGCTGGAGCGCATCGACCGGCGCTATCAGGCCCAGGTGCGCTTCACCTCCGACGCCAGCCACGAGCTGCGCACCCCCATCTCGGTGATCCAGGGCTACGCCAACCTGCTGGACCGGTGGGGGAAGGACAACCCCCAGATCCGCCAGGAGGCCATCGACGCCATCCGCCAGGAGGCCGACGCCATGGCCAGGCTGGTGGAGCAGCTGCTCTTCCTGGTCCGGGGGGACAACGAGACCCAGAAGGTCACCCTGGAGGACACCGACCTGACGGCCCTGGTCACCGCCGTGGCCCGGGAGACCGACCTGGTGGACGACACCCACCACGTGGAGTCCCAGGTCCAGGCCGGGGTCCGGGCCGTCGCCGACGGGGGGATGGTCAAGGAGTGCCTGCGGGTGCTGTGCGACAACGCCCTGAAGTATACCCCCGAGGGGGGCGGCGTCACCATCGGCCTGCGGGCGGAGGAGGGGGTGGCCCGGATCTCGGTGACCGACACCGGGGTGGGCATCTCCGAGGCCGACCTGCCCCACGTCTTTGACCGGTTCTACCGGGCGGAGGAGTCCCGCTCCCGGTCCACCGGGGGCACCGGGCTGGGGCTGTCCATCGCCGCCTGGATCGCCGCCCGCCACGGCGGGCGCATCGACGTGTCCAGCCGCCCCGGGCTGGGCAGCCGGTTCACCCTGGTGCTCCCCCTCACCCCGCCGGAGCCGGAGGAGGACGGGCCCGAGGAGGACTGAGCCCCGCCGGGGCCAACGGAAAACCCGCCGGGCCGGCGGAGGGCCGGGACATGGGCCGGCAGGAAAACCCGCCGGGCCGCCCGGCAAAGGCCGGGGCGGAGCATCATACTATATATGGAAACGCCGTGAAAGGGCGCGCTGTCCTGCAGGACAGCGTGCCCT
>CAZAIF010000168.1:0-3585 GCA_964485125.1 uncultured Oscillospiraceae bacterium
CCTCCTCCGCGTCGGCCTGGGCCCGGCGCAGCAACCGCCCCGCCCGGCCGAAATCCTGTTGCTCCAGGGCCGCCAGAGCGTCAGTGCAGGCGTTGGACAGGATATAATAGGGTTTCTTATATTCATTCATGCAAACCACCTGATCGCCTCATGTTATATTATATGTTATAGCATATTAAAAAACCTGATTCAAGGCTAAACTGTAATCAATGAGGTGATTACAATGGCGAATGATAACCTGATCCTGACCCCCAAACCTCTGAAGGGGGAGGACGGCCACCGGACCTTCTCCATCCGCATCAAGTCGGAGACCATCGCCCGGATCGACGCCCTGGCGGCCCAGACCAACCGCAGCCGCAACGAGCTGATCGGCATCCTGCTGGACTACGCCCTGGACCGCTGCGTGGTGGACGGGGAGGGCTGACTGCGCCCCAGGCGGAGAGAGGGCGGGGAAAGGGGCTGGCATTTGCCCCGCCGGTGTGGTAGAATAGGGCTGATTCGGAACAGAAAGCCTGTGATTTCAATGGACTCCAACCGCGCCATCGCCCAGCTGCTGGCGGCCATGACCACCTTTGACGCCGGAGACCCCCGGCGCATCCAGCATTTCCTGAAGGTCCACGCCCTGGCCCGGGCCATCGGGGTGCTGGAGGGGCTGGAGGGGGAACCCCTCTTCACCCTGGAGACCGCCGCCCTGGTCCACGACATCGCCATCCGCCCCTGTGAGGCGGAGCTGGGCCGCTGTGACGGCAGGCTCCAGGAGGAGCACGGCCCCAAGTACGCCCGGGCCCTGCTCCAGGAGCTGAAATTTGACCCGGCGGTCACGGACCGGGTGTGCTGGCTGGTGGGCCGCCACCACACCTATACGGACATACGGGATCTGGACTATCAGATCCTGGTGGAAGCGGACTTCCTGGTCAACCTCTACGAGGACAACGCCCCCAGCTCCGCCGTGGAGGCCGCCCTGGAGCGGATTTTCCGCACCGAGTCCGGCGCCGCCCTGTGCCGGGACATGTTCGGCCTGGGGGAGGCGTAACCCGGCCGGAAGCCCCGCACCCCAAGACGCAGAGAACGGGCGCGCCGCAACATCTGTTGCGGCGCGCCCGCTGTGCTGTCAAAGGCGCTGGGGACAGGGCGTCCCCGGGAACATGCGCAGCATATTCAAGAATCATGTTATGACCACATGGCCCGCATGAAGGTGGGATAGCCGTCGTCCACGATGTTGACCATCCGCTTGACCAGACTGAGGCACTCGCCGCCGCAGGTCTCCTCGTCCACATAGGCGTCGATCTCGGCCACCACGTCGCTGTCGTCGTCCAGATAGAACTTCACCCAGCGGTACTTCTTGTTGAGCTGATTGCAGGCGATCAGGCCGCCGGCCATCTTCTCGTCCTTGAAGTTGGCGATCTCCCAGCACTTGAAGCTGACCAGCGGGTCGCCGTCGGCGTCGAAGAAGACGAAGATCGGGATGGTCTTCAGGTTGTCGCCGCTGTAGACCACCTTCACCACGTTCTCCTTGACGTCGGTGTACTTGACATTATTGCGGTCCATATACCGCATAAACAGGTTCTTGTAGTTGGCCACAAAAAACACCTCGCTCCGGTTCTGATAGGCCTATTCTACTCTATGGGGCAGGGAAAAGTCAATGGTCAGTTCCTGGCCTGCATCAGGGTGGGATAGCCCCCGTCCACGATGTTCACCATCCGCCGCACCAGGCTCAGGCAGAACCGGCCGCAGTTCTCCTCGTCCACATAGGCGTCGATCTGGGCGATCACGTCGCTGTCCTTGTCCAGGTAGAACTTGACCCAGCGGTACTTGTCGTTGAGCTGGTTGCAGGCGATGATGCCGGCGGCCATCTTCTCGTCCTTGAAGTTGGCGATGTCCCAGCACTTGAAGCCGACCAGGGGATCGCCGTCCTCGTCGAAAAAGACGTAGACCGGGATGGTCTTCAGATTGTCGCCGCTGTAGACCACCTTCACCACGTTTTCCCTGACGTCGGTGTACTTGATGTCGCTGCGGTCCATGTACTGCATAAACAGATTCTTGTAGTTTGCCACGAAAAACACCCCGTTTCTCAATTTGCTGCGCTTATTATAACCGCTCCGGGGCGTCAGTTCAATAAAACGGACATTAATTCAGATTAGAATCTGATGAAAGAAACCTTTGCCCCAATTCAGGAATCCCGGCCCGGGGCGGGCGGAGGCGCCTGGGGGGACGCCGCCTCCGGCGGGGCCAGCCGCTCTCCGCCCTTTTGCTCCAGGGTCAGGGCGTAGTTGACCACGTTGCCCAGCACCAGGATGTTGGAGCAGACGAAGAACCACAGCAGCAGGAAGATGACCGACGCCAGGGAGCCGTAGACCAGGGAGTAGCGGGAGGACATGCTGATGAACAGGGAGAACACCCCGGTGCCGATGACCAGGGCCACCGAGGCGAACACCGCCCCGGGCCAGGCCCGCCCCCCGGGCAGGGCCCCGCGGCCCAGGCACACCCGGTAGATGGCGCTCAGGGCCAGCACCCCCAGGGCGAACAGGACGGGGAAGCGCAGCCACTGCCAGGCCCAGACCACCGCGTCCAGGGGGAAGCGCCCGGTGATCCAGTTCAAAAACCAGCGGCCGGTGACGGTGGCGAACAGGAAGGCGAAGATGGTCAGCAGCAGCACGGCGCTCATCAGGAAGCTGACGGCAAACATGGCCGGCCCCCGGGAGTTGGGGCAGCGGCCGATCTCCCGGCTCACCCGCATCAGGGCCCGGAAGGCGGCGCTGCTGGCGGTAAGGGCCATCAGGATGCCCGCCCACATCAGCCCCGGGGACTCGTTGGTGACCACATAGGACACATACTCCTCCAGCACGTCGCTCTGGATGGGCAGGTTCTCCACCACCCGGAGCACCGACGCCAGGTCCAGATGGAACATGCCCAGCGTGCTGACCACCACCAGCAGCAGCGGGAACAGGCAGAACAGCAGGTAATAGCTCATCTGGGCCGCCGCCCGGGGCACGTTGCAGTCGAAATAGAGCCCCACCACCCGGATCACAAAGCGCAGGGGCCTGGATTTGATTGGATACGGCCGCAAAGCGCTCACCTCCTCTGGGATCTCGGGCGGACAGGGACAGGGTCATTATAGCTCTTTTCCGTCCGATTTACCACCGAAAAATGCCGCCATCCCTTTTCAATATCCGTCGTGATGGATCAAATTCCGTCGGTTTGACCAGACAGCAAGCATTCCCTTTTGGCAAGCAGGACTATCATTCAGCGCTGGCCGGCAATCCTGTTTCTGTATGCGGCGGTGATGACAATGTGGATGCTGGGATAGAAACGAGCAGGCAATCCATGCCACATCTGACAAATACGGAAACTACTGTACCTCGATTGCTATGAACATACTGGGCAATCAGGAAGATGCCGGAGAATGTGTCAACGATACATACTTAAACGCATGGAACTCCATGCCGCCCCACAGGCCAAACGTCCTGCCCGCATTCCTTGGAAAAATCACGAGAAACCTGTCGTTCAACAGATATAAACACAATACCGCCCGCAAACGGGGTGGTGGAGAATTGCCTGTGGTTCTGGAGGAGCTTTCGGACTTAG
>CAZAIF010000169.1:0-3581 GCA_964485125.1 uncultured Oscillospiraceae bacterium
AACGCCGCCATGCTGGCGGCCTTCCTGCTGATGGGGCTGTGGCCCAACGTGGCCACCTATCTGATCGCCGGCGTGCTGATCTCCGGGCTGGGATACCGGTGGATGTTCATTCTCATGCCCCTGTGCAATGTGGGGGGCGGCGGTGATCTACACGGTATGGGGACAGAACCACCCCTCCTCCTTCACCTACCGGAAAAAGCACAACATCCAGGGGTAAAACGCCCATCAAACAAACCTGGCCCTCCGGCACAGCGCCGGAGGGCCAGGTTTGTTCTCGATTGGGTCAGACGGCGCGCAGGAAGCGCAGGAAGGCCTCCCTGCCCGCCGGGGTGCGGGCGTAGACGCCGGCGTGCTCCAGCACCTTGGCAAACACCAGGCCGGTTTCCTTTTTCACGATCTCCAGGGCGTTGTCCGCCGCGATTTCGTAGCGGTCCCGGAAGCCCTCCGCCCAGTCGGCGTGCTTCTCGGTCAGCTCGCTGCCCCGCAGGTCGCCTCCGTCGGCCAGGGTGTCCGCCACGGCGGTCAGCTCCTGCTTCAGCCGGGCCGGCAGCACCGCCAGGCCCATGACCTCGATCAGGCCGATGTTCTCCTTCTTGATGTGGTGGAGCTCGGCGTGGGGGTGGTACAGGCCCAGGGGGTGCTCCGGGGTGGTGATGTTGTTGCGCAGCACCAGGTCCAGCTCATATTTGCCCTCCCGCATCCGGGCGATGGGGGTGATGGTGTTGTGGGGCGTGCCCTCGGTCTCGGCGAAGATGAAGGCGTCGGCGTCGGTGTAGCCCCGCCAGGCCAGCAGGATCCGGTCGGCCAGCTCCACCAGCCGCTCCGGGTCCGGGCTGGAGATGCGCACCACCGACATGGGCCACTTGACGATGCCCGCCGTCACGTCCTCAAAGCCCGGGAAGGTGAAGGGGGTCTCGATGGGGGAGCGCTCCATGGCGAAGGTGTAGCGGCCGCCCTGGAAGTGGTCGTGGGCCAGGATGGAGCCGCCCACGATGGGCAGGTCGGCGTTGGAGCCCACAAAGTAGTGGGGGAACTGGCCCACAAAGTCCAGCAGCTTGCCGAAGCAGGCCCGGTCGATCCGCATGGGGGTGTGCTCCCGGTTGAAGCAGATGCAGTGTTCATTGTAGTAGACATAGGGGGAGTACTGCAAAAACCAGGGGGAGGAGTTGATGGTGATGGGCACCACCCGGTGGTTCTGCCGGGCGGGATGGTTGACCCGGCCGGCGTAGCCCACGTTCTCCAGGCAGAGCTGGCAGCGGGGGTAATCGGAGGCGGGCAGGTCCCGGGCGGCGGCGATGGCCTTGGGGTCCTTCTCCGGCTTGGAGAGGTTGATGGTGATGTCCAGCTGGCCGTACTCGGTGTCCACCTTCCAGCGCATATCCCGGGCGATCCGGTCCCGGCGGATGTAGTTGGTGTCCTGGCTGAAACGGTAGTACCAGTCGGTGGCCGCCTGGGGGCTCTGGCGATACAGGGCCTGGAAGCGCTCCACCACCTGGGCGGGCCGGGGGGTGAGCCGGCCCATCAGCTCGGTGTCCAGCAGATCCCGGTAGACCACCGAGTTCTCTGCCAGTACGCCCCGGACATAGGCGTCGTCCAGCAGCTCGTCCAGCACCTGGGGCAGGCTGATCTCCCCCCAGGTCTTGCCCGGGTCGGTATAGCTGTCCAGCTTCAGGGCGTCCAGCAGCACATTGACCGCCCAGACCTGTTCGCCCTCCTGGATCAGGCCGGTGCGCAGGGCGTAGGTGACCAGCTTGGAAATGGCTTCGTCTCTCATATTGTTCTAACGCTCCCCTCAGGAAATGACCACGCAGCCGCCCTGGGGGCGGATGTGCAGGATGTGGCACTTGCCCTCCCCCAGCACCGCCTCCATGCCGTCTTTGAAGCCGGAGAGCAGCCCGTCGGGGACAAAGGCCTGGATGGTGCCGGCGAAGCCGCCGCCGTGGACCCGGATGGCTCCGGCGCCGTTGAGCAGCCGGCGGCCCAGGGCCAGGGCCACCGGAATGGCCTGCTGGCGGGGGTCGGCGACGGACCAGGTGTTTTGCAGACAGACCTCGGAGGAAAGGCCGGACTGGTTGACCAGGGACAGGAAGGCCGCGAAATCGCCCCGTTCCAGGGCCTGGGCCTCCTGGGCAGCCCGGCGGTCGTCGGCGAAGAAGTGGATGGCCCGCAGCACCGCCCGGTCGCCGCACCGCTCCCGCAGGGCGGGAAGGTTGGCCCAAAGGTCCTCCTCGGGCACCTCCCGGAGCACGCCCTTGCCGAAGAAGGCGGCCACAGTCCCCATCTCCCGGGTGATGTCCGCGTAGTCGTCGGTCAGATCGGCGTGGCAGGAGCCGGTGTCCACGATGCACAGGGCATGGCCGGAGGTGGAGAAGTCAAAGTCCGCCCGCTCCACCACCGGAGCGGCCGGGTCGGCGAAGTCGATGGCCACCGCCCCGCCCACCGAGGAGCCCATCTGGTCCATCAGGCCGCAGGGCTTGCCGAAATAGGCGTTCTCGGCGTACTGGCCGATCTTGGCGATCTGGACGGCGTCCAGAGCATCGCCGCAGCAGAAGTGGTTCAGGATGTTCCCCACCAGCACCTCATAGGCCGCCGAGGAGGACAGGCCGGAGCCGGAGAGGACGTTGGAGGTGACGCAGGCGTCAAAGCCTCCCAGGGTATAGCCCAGAGCGGCGATCTTCGCGGCCACTCCCCGCACCAGGGCGGCGGAGGTGTTGCGCTCCTCCGCCCGTGCCTCCAGGTCCGCCAGATCCACCTCCAGGGCGGGGTAGCCCTCGGAGTGGATGCGGATGGCGCCGCCGCCGTTGGGGGCGGCGCAGGCCAGCATGTCCATGTCCACGCTGGCGCACAGGACCCGGCCGTGCTGGTGGTCGGTGTGGTTGCCTCCCAGCTCGGTGCGGCCGGGGCCGCTGAACAGGGCGGCCTCCGCCGCCGGGCCGAAGGTGGCCTGGAATCGCTCCACCAGGGCCGCCGCCCGGGCGCGGGCCCGCTCCAGGCTCTCACTGGCGCCGTCCAGGGCATAGAGTCCGGCCAGGGTCTGATCCCACTCCCCCGCCTTCAGCCGTTTCAACAGCTGTGCAGTATCCATCATGTTGTATGTCTCCTGTCTCTAGTTCAATTACGCGAAGTGGTTCTCGGTGGGATAGGGCAGGCTCTTGGGCCGGTTGTAAGCCACGTCCGCCACCCCCAGGTAGCGCATCACCTCAAACAGCGCCCTGCCCCAGTGGCTGAAGGCAACTCCCTCCAGCAGCGCCTGGACCAGGTCGGCCCGGACGGTGTCCATGGTCATGCCCCAAAAGGTGCCCCGGGCGTCGGTGTCGTTGATTGGGCTGCGCTCCCCCATGAGATAGGGCAAAAAGTAGACGTGGTTGCGCCCCAGCTTCTCCCGGGGGATGGCCGTCTGCTCGGCGGCATAGTCGCCGGCGCCCACGCGCTGGTAGCTTTCGTAGAGCCGGGGCATCTGATCCCCGGTCACCCCACAGAGGGCCAGCATCTCCGGCGACCACCGCCTGTGCTCCACGTCCAGCAGCAGCTTGACCGCTGAGGTCCCCAGGTCCATTCCGATATAATAAAATGGACCCCCC
>CAZAIF010000170.1:0-3575 GCA_964485125.1 uncultured Oscillospiraceae bacterium
CGTCACAGCGCAAGCCGCTCCGCCTCGAACGCGCAACGGTTCGAGGCGGGGCGGCTTTGCTCCGGCGGATTCACTTGTCCTGATCCGGCTTTTCACCGGCGTCATGGGGCCGCTCACCGGTCTGGAGAGCGGCGGCCTGGGCCGCCATGCGCTGCTTGGCCTGCTCCACCGTCTCCCCCTCCCGGGTGAACAGGTAGCCAACAAACCAGTCGCTCACCCGGGTAAAGCCGTCCACCACGCCGGTCTCCATGGCCTTGTAGCCATTGACCACGCCGTGCTCGATCTTCTGATAGCCGGAGGTCACTCCCTGGGCGATCTTGTCATTCGCCTTTTTCACGCTGATGTGATCCATGATATATCGCTCCTTTTGTCCGCGAATCAATCTAAGTTTCCATCTGTGCTGTCCAAATCCCGCTCAGCGGCTGCGGCGCAGGACGGCGGTCACGGCCCCCGCCAGGGCGGCCAGGGCTGCGACGGAGATGATCCACTTGCGCATCCGGTTTGCCTCCTTTCCGTCCGCCCCGCCCGCCGCTTCGCCGGCGGGGCAGGGCGTCTTTTCGTCACCTATGTTTTCCGCTCTGGTTTTGAGCTGTCCTCTCACTTGACAGGCATATCATAGCCCCGCCCTGTTTCAAAAATGATTCCGAACTGTTTGCGCAATGTTAAAATCCCCGCCCCAGGCAAAAAATCAACCGCCCGCTTTCCACAGAACGCAGGCGGTTTTCTGATGTGGCCTCTCTCCCGGAAGTCGCCGGACAGTATCTCAGTTCTCTGCCGAAACCACACACTCCAGCAGGCGGGCCGCGTCCAGGTCCAGGCAGAGGCTCCGGCCGGCGATCTCCCGGGGGGCGTAGGCCTCGCCCCGGTTGACGCAGATATAGCGGGCGTCGGGACTGCGGCTGATTTGCTGCCAAAAATTGTATTTTATGATGCCAGGTGTGTTCATGCCGACCCCCAGCTCCAAATAGAGCACAGGCATATGGGCGTGGCGGCGGACAAAATCGTCATAGCGTCCCGCCGCAGCGTACCAGCCCTCATCCTGGACAAAGGTGTCGTCCGCCCGCAGGTTCATGGTCATGGGGGCGCCGCAGCGAGGACAATGGGGAACCAGCTCAGGGGACACCGCCATCGCGGGCGCGCCGCCGGCGGGCGGCTCCAGCCCCTGTTCCGTGATCTGAAAGCCCTGGGCCTCCAGCATCCGGCGGACCATCTCCTCATTGTCATAGGTGATGTCGTGGCACGGCCTGGAGCACTGCCACAGGCCATAGTCCCCCTGGGTGTAGAACAGACGGCGCTTGTCAAAGCCAGCCTTCTGGAAGCAGTGGTCCACGTTGGTGGTCAGGACGAAATAGTCCTTCTCTTGTACCAGCTCCAGCAGGTTTTGGTACACCGGCTTTGGCGGGTCGCAGTAGCGGTTTAGAAAGATAAACCGGCTCCAGTAGGCCCAGTGCTCCTCCAGGGTGGGAAAGGGATAGAAGCCCCCGGAGTACATGTCGTGAAAGCTGTACCTTGCCTCAAAATCGGAGAAATAGCGGTGGAACTGCGCCCCGCTGTAGGCAAAACCTGCCGAGGCGGAGAGGCCGGCCCCGGCCCCGATCAGGACCGTGTCCGCTCCGCCCAGCATCTCTTGAAAGGCAGAAATCTCCTGTTCCGTTTTTCTCGCGGTCTTCAGCATGAAGACACCCCCAGAATCTTTTGATAAATGCGCAGATCCACGTCTTTGAATACATTGAAGATGACCCGAAGATCCGCCTTTTGGGCGTCTAGGAAGGAGGTCACCGTCCGGACCGCAATCTCAGCGGCCATTTGGTTGGGGAAGTGAAACTCTCCGGTGGAGATACAGCAGAAGGCGACGCTGCGGCAGTCGTTCGCCACGGCCAGCTCCAGGCAGGAGCGGTAACAGGAGGCCAGGGCCTCGCAGTCCTCCGCCGTGACCCCGCCGCAGATGATGGGCCCCACCGTGTGCAGGATATATTTGCTGGGCAGGTTGAAGGCAGGCGTGATCTTGGCCCGGCCCGTGGGCTCCTCGTGGCCCTGCCGGGCCATGATGTCATGGCACAGCAGCCGCAGCTGGATGCCGCTCCTGGTGTGGATGACGTTGTCGATGCAGTCATGGAGCGGGTGGAAGCAGCCCAAGAGGGCGCTGTTGGCGGCGTTGACGATGGCGTCCACCCGCAGTGTCGTGATGTCTCCCCGCCAGAGTACCAGCCGGGGGTCGGCGGGTGCCGGAGGCAGACTCGCCACGTCCATCACGCCCCGGGCCTCCCACTCGGCCTGCAGATACTCGTCCTGCACCCGGAGCACCTCCGGCGAGATGGGCTCCGGCATGCGCAGGTTCATCAGGGCCCGGAGCAGGTTCTTCTTCTCCCCCTCGTTCTCCGGGAGCGCAATTCCCTTCTCGCCCCGCTCCTCCAGCAGGGCGGTGAGCAGCCAATCCAGCCTCTGTCGCTGTGTCATACCCTTTTACCGCCTTTCTATCGCCCTCTGGGGGCAGATCTCCAGACAATTTCTGCAGTGGAGGCAGTGCTCCCGGCGAATCTCCGCCCGCCCCCGGGAGAAGTCGATGCACCCCTGGGGACAGACCGGGGCGCAGGCCCGGCAGCCGGGGCAACGGCCCCTCCCCCAGATCCCGGACCCGGCCCCGGAGGGACGCCGCCACCCGGGCCATGGTGTCCTCCCCTTTGATGCCGGTCATGGCCACAATGCCCTGGGCCCGGAGCCGGTCACAGAAGCCCTTGCCCCGGGCGGTGAGGAAGTATACCCCCGTCCCGTCCGCATCCATCAGGTCAATGGCACAGGTCACCGGCCGGCCTTCCTCATCCGAGGTGGCCGCGATCACCGTGTGGATCTCCCGCTGCGCATAGCGCAGCACCTCTTCCGCCGTCATAACACGCACCTCCATCTGTCTCCAGTTTACCTCCATCTCCCACCGGCGTAAAGAGGGCACAAAAATGTGCCCCGGTCACCTGGAGGAAACTGTCCCCCAAGGGGGCCGGGCTGCTCCAGTGGAACGGCCCGGCTTCTGTCTCCTTGGGCCTCCCATCCCGCCTTGGAGTGCCAGGCCCGGGCCTCGGGCGGTCTTACTCCGCTACCACGCAGGCGGTGTGCTCCGGGTTCACATACAGGCTGCCGGCGCCGCCCACCACCAGCAGGCGGGTGTCCGTGCCGGACAGGATGTCGCACAGGTGCTTGAGGGAGGTGCTGTGCTGGGGCAAGGTGTCCTCGGTTCAGGCCCCAAAGGCGTCGATGACCACGTCGTAGCCCGCCAGATCGGCGGCGGTCAGGTTCTGGCCCCGCACCACGGCGGTGACGTCCAGGCCCCGGTCCACGGCCTCCTTCACGATGAGCTTGCCGGCTTTGCCGTTGGCGCACACAACTGCGATCTTCATAATCAAGATCCTCCTTGTTTTCTTGTTTTGCATTTGGCCGATTGAAAAGGTTTCTGTTGTCTTCTTTGTCTCCGAGCCTCGGACCGGCCGTCCTCCTCAGCTCGGGCATTATCATAGGGCATAAAGTTTCTGTCGCAAAGTAAGCACTTTATTGTGCTGCAGGTACCAAATAGGAACCAACAGATC
>CAZAIF010000171.1:0-1336 GCA_964485125.1 uncultured Oscillospiraceae bacterium
TTCAGACAGAGCTTCCTCACGCTTCTTTGCGGGACACAACCTCGTTAGATATGCAGCGCAACCTCGCGATCCAGCTCATTCGCGTCAACCCGTGCAATCGGTGGCGAGGTTGCCGCCCATAGGTTTCTCCTATCTAGCTGCGCCATTTTGCTTTGGATGAGCTGCCGCTCCTGTTCGGTGACGCAGAACTCGAGGAACGCTATGGAGACCTTATACTACCGGGTGCTGTCCATCGACGGGGACTACGCCCATCTGCAGCTCCGGGACGACCCCGCCGCCCAGCCCAAGCTGGTGACCCGGGCGCTGCTGCCCGAGGGCATCCGGGAGGGCAGCATACTGAAGAGCGTTTTTCTGGAATACGAGCTGGCGGAGTGAGCCACCGGCGGGCGCATCTGCCCAGCTCCCGCAAAAGAGCGGAAATTGTTCACATTCCGCCCCTTGTTTTTTGCTCTGATTGCGGTACAATATAGAGTTGACAAAAGCGGGGGACGCCCCGACCAGGCGGCGTGTCCCGGTTATCAAGCTAAAATGAGGTAAGCGACTATGACCACTATCGACATTATTTCCGGTTTCCTGGGGGCGGGCAAAACCACCCTGATTAAAAAGCTGCTGGAGGAGTCCTTCCAGGGCCAGAAGCTGGTGCTGATCGAGAACGAGTTCGGCGAGATCGGCATCGACGGCGGCTTTTTGAAGGATTCCGGCATCCAGATCAACGAGATGAACTCCGGCTGCATCTGCTGCTCCCTGGTGGGGGATTTCAACCGGGCCCTCCACGACGTGGTGGAGCAGTACCACCCCGACCGGGTCATCATCGAGCCCTCCGGCGTGGGCAAGCTCAGCGACGTGAGCCGGGCCGTGGGCAACGCCAACAAGACCACCCCCATGGAGCTGGGCAGCGCCGTGGCCGTGGTCAACGCCAAGAAGTGCAAGATGTATATGAAGAACTTCGGCGAGTTCTTCAACGACCAGATCGAGACCGCCGGCACCATCGTCCTCTCCCGCACCCAGGACATGAGCGAGGAGAAGCTCCACGAGGTGGTGGACCTGCTGCGGCAGCACAACCCCGACGCCGCCATCATCACCACCCCCTGGGACCAGATCACCGGCGACGTCATCCTCTCCGCCATGCGCCACCACTCCCTGGCTGAGGAGCTGATGGCTGAGGCCAAGGCGGCGGACTGGGACGAGGAGAACGAGTGCGACGACCCGGAGTGCGAGTGCCACCATCACCATGACGGGGAGGACGGCGCGCACGAGCACCATCACCACCACCACGATGAGGACGGGGACCACGAGCACCACCATCATCATCACGACGAGGAGGGTGAAGAGCACG
>CAZAIF010000171.1:1436-3572 GCA_964485125.1 uncultured Oscillospiraceae bacterium
CACGACGCCGACGAGGTGTTTGTGAGCTGGGGCATGGAGACCCCGAAGCAGTTCACCGAGGGCCAGCTCCGCTCCGCCCTGGAGGCCCTGGACACCGGCAAGTACGGCGCAGTGCTCCGGGCCAAGGGCATCGTCCCAAACGCCGAGGGGGGCTGGCTCCACTTCGACATGGTGCCCGGCGAGTTCGACGTGCGCAGCGGCAGCGCCGACTACACCGGCCGGCTGTGCGTCATCGGCTCCGGGCTGAAAGAAGACGAGCTGCCCGGCGTGTTCGGCCTGTGAGGCCGGGAAAGGATCCCTCGATATGGCACGAGATCAGATTCCTGTCTATATGATCTGCGGCTTCCTGGAGTCCGGGAAGACCAACTTCATCTCCCCCATGCTCACCGGCCCTGACTTCACCGCCGACGAGCGCACCCTGCTGCTGGTGACCGAGGAGGGGGAGGAGGAGTACGACGAGGCGGCCCTGAAGCGCCGGGACGTGCGGATGGAGGTCTTTGAGGACCGGGAGGACTTCACCAGAGAGTCCTGCCAGTACCTGGAGGAGCGGTTCCACCCCACCCAGGTGGTCATCGAGTACAACGGCATGTGGAACCTGCCGGACATCCAGGACGTGCTGCCGGAGCACTGGGTGCTCTACCAGATCGTCACCACCGTGGACGCCACCACCTTCGACATGTACTCCAAGAATATGGCCTCCCTGATGATGCAGCACATCGGCAACGCCGACATGGTGGTCTTCAACCGCTGCACCGACGAGCTGGCCGAGATGCTCCGGGGCCGCAACCTGAAGATGCTCAACCGCCGGGCGGAGATGTACCTGGAGTACGAGGGGGAGCGGATGGAGGAATACGACGACGGCACGCCCCCCTTTGACCTGAGCCAGCCGGTGCTGGACCTCAGCGACGAGGATTACGGCGTCTGGTATGTGGACGTGATGGACAATCCAGACCGCTACAAGGGCAAGGTGGTCTCCTTTCTGGGCCAGGTGGCCCAGTCCGACAAGTTCCCCCGGGGCACCTGCGCCTGCGGCCGCTTCGCCATGGTGTGCTGCGCCGAGGACACCACCTTCCTGGGGGTGCTGCTCAAGGGTCCAGAGGTGAAGCAGCTCAAGACCCGGGACTGGGTCCGGGTCACCGCCCGGGTCCAGCTGGAAAACGTCAAGCTCTACCAGGGGGAGGGGCCGGTGCTCCATATCCTGGAGCTGAAGCAGGCCCAGCCGCCGGCGGAAGAGCTGGTTTATTTTTAAAGAATTCATCTCTGAAAATACCGCGGCAATGCCGCGGTATTTTTGTGCCATTGTGCACAGTTTCCCCGGTGTTTTCCAAGGCAAAGTGATATATTGTGACAAAATTGAAATGATATTGTTAAAATATTTGACATCTTCGACTAGAATGGCTACAATAAAAGTCGTTGAGAACATATCACCGCCCCGGCGTCGGGCGGTGGGAAAGGCGGGAACTCCATGAAAAAGGGAAAAGTATCCAACGCGGTCATCCGGCGGCTGCCCCGTTACTACGGCCAGCTGGACGCGCTGTATCAGGTGGGGGTGGTGCGCATCTCCTCCTCCGCCTTGGGCAAGGCCATGAACCTCACCGCCAGCCAGATCCGCCAGGACCTGAGCTGCTTCGGCGAATTCGGCCAGCAGGGCTACGGCTACAACGTGGAGAACCTGCGCAATGAGATCGCCGAGATCCTGGGCATGAATCTGGGCCACACCGCCATCATTCTGGGGGCAGGCAACCTAGGCCGGGCGCTGATGCACAACTTCCAGTTCTCCCAGAACGGCTTCCGGCTCACCGCCGCCTTTGACACCGACCCCGCTGTGGTAGGCCGGAGCATCGCCGGGGTGGGGGTCTACTCCATCGACATGCTGGACCAGTACCTCTCCGAGCACCCCACCGATGTGGGGGTGCTCACCGTCCCCCAGAGCGTGGCTCTGTCCACCGCCCAGCGGCTCATCGCCGGAGGTGTTAAGGGGCTGTGGAACTTCACCAACATCGAGCTGGGCATCCGGGACACCGGCGTAGTGGTGGAAAATGTCCACTTCGCCGACTCCCTGCTGGCCCTGAGCTACCTGATCTCTCCCCGGGCGGCCGAGCAGGAGGGCCAGTAAAGGAATAAGCAAAAATACCC
>CAZAIF010000172.1:0-3560 GCA_964485125.1 uncultured Oscillospiraceae bacterium
AATTGAGTTGCATTTTGCCGCCGGAGACAGTAAACTATATTTACTGAATGTTAGAAAAGCTGCCGGATATTTCTGAACGAGTGATAAAGAGGAGGTGCTGGATTTCCGCTGCGCCATCGAGGTGGAGACGGCGGGGCTGGCCGCCCGGAAGGCGACGGCGGAGGACATCGCCGAGCTGAAACGCCTGCTGGCCCGCCGGCTGGATGTGGAGCATTCGGGGCGGCGTGATTTTACGATTTGGGAGGAGACCATATGAGACGACTGATCCTGCGCCGGGAGCGGGCGCTGGCCTGCTTTGCCACCCCCTACTACTGCCTGCTGGGCCGGGAGCGGGAGGAATTCCTGGCCTGGCTGGCGGAGCAGGCGCCCGGGGCGCTGATGGAGCGGGGGGAGGGGATCCCCCTGCGCAATGGGGAGACCGTCGCCCTGGAGATCGGGGAGGAGGAGACGGCGTTTTTTGTGGCCGCCTATCTGGAAAAACGCTGCCTGGTCACCGGCCGGGCGGTGATTCCGCCGGGGACGGAGGAGGCGCGCTATGTGGTGCGCACCAGCTTCGACGGCTGCCGCCGGCTCTCCCTCTCCCTGGAGCCGGAGGCGGACGGATGAGAGCGTAGAAAAGCGCGGACAGGTTTCGATGGAAAACCTGTCCGCGCTGTTTTTTAGCGGGGCCTTATTTCTTCTCGCAGATCTGCTCCGGGGTGCGGAGGACGGTGTGGGGGATGGGCCGCCAGCCCACGTTTTTGCGCAGGGCGGCCACGGCCATGGGGATGTAAGTAAAGATGAACACCGGGAAGAGCAGCAGATAGAGCACCTGCCGGAGCTTGGAGCAGTGGATGCGCCTGCGCTCGGCGATCAGGGTGACGGCGCCCAGGGCCAGCAGGGTGTAGTAGACCCCCAGCAGGCTGTTGCCGATGCTCTGGGCGGCGCACTCGATGACAAAGGGGGCCCCGGCGGCCAGGCCGGCCACCAGGCAGCCGCCGTTGAACAGCAGGGAGGCCAGGGTGATCAGGGTGGCGGGGGCCAGCACCATCAGCTCGTCAAAGCACTGGAAGCTGCGCCGCAGCAGGGCGCCCCGGGCCAGCGCGCCGCCGTAGCGGCCAAAGACCTGATAGATGCCCCGGGTCCAGCGAAGCCGCTGGTTCCAGGAGGAGCGGAAGGTGACCGGCTGCTCGTCGTAGAGCACCGCATCCTTGCAGTAGGCGATCCGGTGGCCCCGGACGATGTGGTCGGTGGAGAACTGGATGTCCTCGGTGAGCAGATGGTACTTCCAGCCCCCGTCGGAGCGGATGATCCGGGAGGAGACCAGGAAGCCGGTGCCGGAGATGGAGCAGCTGGTGCCCAGCTTCATCCGGGCCCCGTTGAGGAAGCGGGACTCCCGGATGAACCACAGGGCGTAGCCGGCGGTGATCCAGTTTTCGCCGTAGTTCTTGGAGTTGCGGTAGCTGGTGATCATCTCGTGGCCCTGGGAGAAGGTGCGGTTCATGGCGGTGAAATACCCCGGGTCCAGCACATTGTCCGCGTCGAAGATCAGGAAGGCGTCGTAGCGCTCCAGCCCCAAATCCCGGTCGATGGCCTGGAAGGCGAAGTCCAGGGCGTAGCCCTTGCCCACCTGGGCGTTGTTGAACCGGGTGATGACCCTGGCCCCCAGCTGTTCGGCCAGGCCGGCGGTGTTGTCGGTGCAGTTGTCGGCGATGACGTAGATGTCGATCAGCCCGGCGGGGTAGTCCTGCCGGTGGATGCTGTCGATCAGCCCGCCGGTCACCGTCTCCTCGTTCCGGGCGGGGATCAGGGCGGCATAGCGGTGGGGCGTGGCCGGCAGGCGCTCCTCGGGATCCTTCTTCACCAGCCCCACGATGAGATAGACCATCTGATAGGCATAGCAGCAGCTGAAGATCACCATCAAGATCAGATTGACCGTTTGGATGATGTCATACATAATTGCGACCTCCTTCATTGGATACACTCCGGCCGCCTCCGCCCCTGCGGGAGAGCGGCGTTTTTTCTCTATATGCCACAGGCGGGGCAGGGGGGGATCCCTGCCGGAATCACTGGACTCCACGGACCGGCTGCGGGCCGGTGGAACTATGGGCAGGCACATTATAATATGCGTGCGGAGCGATGTCAGCCGGGTTAATCAGGACTTAAGAATTCGTTAAGCAATTTGACTGCCTTTGAAGCCGCCCTGCGCCCCGTGCCAGGAATTGGACGGCCCGGGCGCCCGGACGGGCCCTGCTCTCCCTCTATAACGTGCCGGGGGACAGAAGATCTTCAAAAGAGGGCGGAGGATTGCGCGCCCGCCCCCGGCTTGCGCCGGCGCCGGGGCTTATGCTACAATCAGAGAAAAAGGGGACCGGCTTGCGGGAAAGAGAGGGGAGCGTCAGATCAAGCCTCTGCCAACCTCTCTGGGGCCTGGACGGCCCGCCGCCCTGTCCCCGGCGGAACGGGGCGGCACGTTTTTTTGCCGGGACGCCCGGGGGCGCGGAGAGTCCTTGCAATTTATAGGAGGATTCATTATAATTAGAGCACTGCGCATTTGGGGCCCGGCGTATAACCGGGCCTTTCTGAGAGAAGGAAGGCATTCCCTTGAACGTGACGTCGATATTTATGGCCATGATCCAGCTCTTTCTGATCCTGATCGTGGGCTGGGCGGGCCAGAAGTGCCGGGTGCTGCCTGACAGCGCCCAGGCGGTGCTCACCAAGCTGGTGATCTATATCACCACCCCCTGCACTATCCTGTACAGCGTGCTCAGCAACGACGACCTGCCCGGGCTGTTCACCCTGGCGGAGCTGCTGGTCCTCTCCACCCTCTGCCACCTGCTGGCGGCGGCTGTCGCTGCGGCGGCGGTCCGGCTGCTCCGGGTGCCCCAGGGGAGCCGGGGCACCTATATGTGCATGCTGATCTTCTCCAACTGCGGCTTCATCGGCTTCCCGGTGGTCCAGGCCATCTTCGGCCACCAGGCGGTGTTCTACAACGCGGTGGTCAACATCCCCTTCTATCCCATCCTGTACACCCTGGGGGTGGGGCTGCTGACCCGGGACGGCGCCCTGCGGGGCGGGGAGGTGCGGAGGCTGGAGCTGAAGTGGTCCACCTTCGTCAGCCCCTGCCTGGTGGCCAGTCTGGCGGCCATCGTGCTGGCCCTGACCGGCTGGAAGCTGCCCGGGGTGCTGACCGACACCGTGGGCACCATCGGCAATATCACCACCCCCGGGGCCCTGCTGGTCATCGGCATCTCCATCGCCAAGCAGCCCCTGCGCCAGGTGCTGGGCTCCCCCAGGATCTACGCCCTGGCGGCGCTGCGGCTGGTGGGGCTGCCGGCGCTGCTGTGGCTGGGGCTGCGCTGGTTCATCGCCGACCCGGTGGTGCTGGGGGTGATCGTGGTGGTCTTCGCCATGCCCACCGCCACCATGGTCAGCATGCTGGCCTCGGAGTACGGCGGCGACGAGGAGGCCGCCGTCCAGGGGGTGTTCCTGACCACCCTGTTCAGCATGGCCACCATCCCGCTGCTGGTGGCGGTACTGATGTGACCGGGCCTGACCCGGACGGAGCCGGCGTGTCGAAC
>CAZAIF010000173.1:0-3532 GCA_964485125.1 uncultured Oscillospiraceae bacterium
TTTCGACAGACTGGGGGGCGCGCCGCCTGCGGCGCGCCCCTTTTTGACGAATGCGGCAAAGGAAAGATGAAACGCGGGTTAAATTCTATAAAATTTCCATAAAACAGTTGCAATCTTCCGCCTGGGTTGCTAAGATAGGGCTGTAACATTTTTCGACCCGAAAGGAGTTTTTCACATGGGCAGAGCACAAGAACTGTTTGACCAGGCCACCAAGGCCTATGACCGCTCCATCGATATAATCCGCAGGATGGACGAGGTGTTCCAGAACGCGGCGTTCAAGCATGAACCGGGCCGGCGCTATGACACCCGGATCACCCTGGCCCAGTTTGACATGATCCTCCAGGCCACCCTGCTGAGCATGGCCCTGAGCGACGGCAACTTCGACCGGCTGGAGCAGCAGTTTGTGGACAAGATCACCGACTACGGCGACCTGCTCAACTACCTCCGCCAGGACTCCAAGGGCCAGCTGGACCTGACCTGGAGCCAGGTGGCCAGCCTGCGCTCCGACACCCAGGCCGCCCTGGTGAAGGCCCTGCCCGTCATCCTGGACAAGCTGTGCGACAGCTTCGTCAAGCCCCTGGCCCTGGTGGACAAGGTGGTGGACCAGGTGGACTTCCTGGAGCAGCTGGAGAAGAACGTGGTCGAGATCTGCGTCTGCATGAGCTTTGTGGACGGGAACAGCGACCAGGGGGAGAAGAACATCTGCGCCAAGATGGTGAACGACCTGCTCATCGTCCGCTGGAGAAAGTACATGCGCTGAGGCCCGCCCCAATTCTGACGAATCGACACCCCGCCGGACGGCGCAGCCGTCCGGCGGGGCTTTGTCTTGCCCGCCCGGTGTTTTTGCCCGCCGTTCTCCGGCATCCCGCCCCGGCGGGGCGGGATGGGGAGGGGCAAAACGGGGCATACTAGGCGGCGGACTTGCAGGAAGAGAGACATTTGAAAAAGATTTTTATAAAGAATGTTTTTTTAAGTGTAAAAATAAATAAAAAAAATCGGCTAAAACTGCAAAATCAGCTTGTGTTTTAAAGATAATTGTTCTATAATGCCCTTGTGCAAGAACGTATGGCAGCATGCTCCGCCCCGGGGCCGTCCCGGCCTCTGATGCAGGAATTTTTGCAGACGCGGTGGGGCGAAAATTTGCAAGGAGGAAACACCCGAATGGCAAAGAAGTTTATCTACTACTTCAGCGAGGGCTCCGACGCATTTGCCGGAGACAAGCAGACCATGAAGAACATCCTGGGCGGCAAGGGCGCCGGCCTGGCGGAGATGACCGCCGCCGGCATGCCGGTGCCCCAGGGCTTCACCATCACCACCGAGGCCTGCACCCAGTACTACACCGACGGCCGCAGGATCAACGACGAGATCGTCGCCGACATCTTCGAGCACGTCAAGGGCCTGGAGAAGATCACCGGCAAGACCTTCGGCGACATCGACAACCCCCTGCTGGTGTCCGTCCGCTCCGGCGCCCGCCAGTCCATGCCCGGCATGATGGACACCATCCTGAACCTGGGCCTGAACGACGAGTCCGTGGAGGGCCTGGCCAAGAAGACCGGCAACGAGCGCTTCGCCTACGACTCCTACCGCCGCTTCGTCCAGATGTTCTCCGACGTGGTCATGGGCGTGTCCAAGAGCCTGTTCGAGGAGCAGATCGACAAGATGAAGGAGGCCAAGGGCGTCACCGAGGACGTGGACCTGACCGCCGACGACCTGAAGGAACTGGTCAAGATCTTCAAGAAGATCTATGAGGACAACGAGGGCAAGCCCTTCCCCCAGGACCCCAAGGAGCAGCTGATCGAGGCCGTCATGGCCGTGTTCCGCAGCTGGGACAATCCCCGGGCCAACGTCTACCGGAAGATGAACGAGATCCCCTATGAGTGGGGCACCGCCGTCAACGTCCAGCAGATGGCCTTCGGCAACTCCGGCCCCAAGAGCGGCACCGGCGTGGCCTTCACCCGCAACCCCGCCACCGGCGAGCACGGCATCACCGGCGAGTATCTGATCAACGCCCAGGGCGAGGACGTGGTGGCCGGCGTGCGCACCCCCTCCCCCCTGAGCAAGCTCCACGAGGAGATGCCCGAGGTCTACGACGAGTTCGTGGCCATCGCCACCCGGCTGGAGCAGTATTTCAAGGATATGCAGGACATGGAGTTCACCATCGAGGATGGCAAGCTCTATATGCTCCAGACCCGTAACGGCAAGCGCACCGCCCAGGCCGCGCTGAAGATCGCCATCGACCTGGTGGACGAGGGCCTGATCGACGAGACCGAGGCCGTGCTCCGGGTGGAGCCCAAGCAGCTGGACACCCTGCTGCATCCCCAGTTTGACGCCCAGGCTCTGGAGGCCGCCGAGGTCATCGGCAAGGGCCTGGCCGCCTCCCCCGGCTCCGCCTGCGGCCAGGTGGTGTTCTCCGCCGAGGACGCCGAGGAGAAGGTGAAGTCCGGCGAGATGCCCAAGGTGGTGCTGGTGCGCCTGGAGACCTCCCCCGAGGACATCGTGGGCATGCAGGTCTCCCAGGGCATCCTGACCGTCCGGGGCGGCATGACCAGCCACGCCGCCGTGGTGGCCCGGGGCATGGGCACCTGCTGCGTGTGCGGCTGCGGCAACGGCAATGAGGTCACCATCGACTACGACGCCAAGGTCTTCACCATCAACGGCCAGACCTTCCACGAGGGCGACTGGATCAGCATCGACGGCTCCACCGGCAGCATCTACGCCGGCAGCATCAAGACCGTCGCCGCCACCGAGAACCCCTACCTGCAGAAGTTCATGGGCTGGGCCGACGAGCGCCGCCAGCTGAAGGTGCTCACCAACGCCGACAACCCCGCCGACGCCCAGAACGCCATGGACATGGGCGCCGAGGGCATCGGCCTGTGCCGCACCGAGCACATGTTCTTCGCCCCCGACCGGATCAGGGCCGTCCGGGAGATGATCTGCGCCCCCGACACCGCCAGCCGCAAGGCCGCCCTGGCCAAGGTGGAGCCCTATCAGGAGCAGGACTTCGTGGAGATGTACCGCATCTGCGGCGACAAGCCCATGACCATCCGCTACCTGGATCCCCCGCTGCATGAGTTCCTGCCCACCAAGCCCGAGGACATCGCCGAGCTGGCCGAGGAGATGGGCATGACCGCCGAGGCCCTGACCAATGTGGTGGAGTCTCTCCACGAGTTCAACCCGATGATGGGCCACCGGGGCTGCCGTCTGACCGTCTCCTATCCCGAGATCGCCGAGATGCAGACCACCGCCGTCATCAAGGCCGCCATCCAGGTCAGCCGGGAGACCGGCCACACCATCACCCCCCACATCATGGTTCCGCTGGTGGGCGAGGTCAAGGAGCTGAAGTTCGTCAAGGACGTCATCACCGCCACCGCCGGCAAGCTGATCGCCGAGTCCGGCCTGGAGATGAAGTACCTGGTGGGCACCATGATCGAGATCCCCAGAGCCGCCCTCACCGCCGGCCAGATCGCCAAGGAGGCCGAGTTCTTCTCCTTCGGCACCAACGACCTGACCCAGATGACCTTCGGCTTCTCCC
>CAZAIF010000174.1:0-3491 GCA_964485125.1 uncultured Oscillospiraceae bacterium
CTGGAGGGGAGAAATTCTTTGCCTTTATGGAACGGATGTGCTATAATAAATTGATTATAGATTTTTGAACAGGGAGGGGCGTTATGATCATTCTTGGGATCGATCCCGGGGTCGCCACCGTCGGCTTTGGCGTGATCGAGGCCAGCCGGCAGGGAAACGCCCTGATCCAGTACGGCACCATCACCACTCCGCCCGGCATCCCGCTCTCCAACCGCCTGCTCCAAATTTACGACGATATGGAGGAGCTGATCCGCACCTTCCGCCCGGACGAGATGGCGATGGAGGAGCTGTTCTTCAACACCAACATCACCACCGGCATTTCGGTGGCCCACGGCCGGGGGGTGATCCTGCTGGCTGCGGAAAAACTGGGGGTGCCCATCTATGAATATACCCCGATGCAGGTCAAGCAGGCGGTGGTGGGCTTTGGCAAAGCGGAGAAAAAACAGGTCATGCTGATGACCCAGCGCCTGCTGCACATGAAGAAGCTGCCGCGCCCCGACGATGCCGCGGACGCCCTGGCCATCGCCATCTGCCACAGCCGGTCTGCCACGTCGATGCTCAATACGGAGCGGGTCTTTGACGCCAGCAAATATTCCACACGATGACAACAGGGGAGTTTCACCATGTTTTATTATCTCAACGGCACCGTGGCCCACAAGGAGGCGGGCATGACGGTGATCGACTGCGGCGGCGTGGGCTATGCCTGCCACACTACCCTCACCACCCTCTCCGCCCTCAACACCGGGGAGCGGGCCAAGCTGTTTACCCACCTCAACGTGAAGGAGGGCACCTTTGACCTCTACGGCTTTGCCACCACGGAGGAACTGAACCTCTTCCGCCTGCTGATCGGCGTCTCCGGCGTGGGGCCCAAGGCGGCCATCGCCATCCTGTCCGCCAACACCCCCGCCAATCTGGCCATGAGCATCATCACCGGGGACGAGCGGGCGCTGACCTGCGCCCAGGGGATCGGCAAGAAGATCGCCCAGCGGGTCATCCTGGAGCTCAAGGACAAGCTGGCCAAGGGCCAGATGGCCGCGGCAGGGGAGAGCTACGGCGGGACGGGTGTCACCGTCATCCCGGAGAACAAGGCCAGCGAGGCCGCCGCCGCGCTGGCGGTGCTGGGCTACTCCCGGGAGGAGATCAACGCCGCGCTGCGGGGGATCGACCTGGACAGCCTGACTTTGGAGGAGATCATCCGCACCGCCCTGCGAGGATTGGCCGCCGGCACAAAGTGAGGGTTTTCCAATGAGCATTGATTTTTCCAACGACGAGTTTTCCGCCGAGCAGCCGCTGCTGACCACTTCCCACACCCTGGAGGACGATAACGAGTACTCCCTGCGCCCCAAGACGCTGCGGGAGTACATCGGCCAAGAGAAGGCCAAGGGAAATCTCCAGGTCTTTATTGAGGCCGCTAGGATGCGCCGGGAGCCGCTGGACCACGTGCTGCTCTATGGCCCGCCGGGCCTGGGCAAGACCACCTTGTCCGGCATCATCGCCAATGAGATGGGAGTCAACATCCGCATCACCTCCGGCCCGGCCATTGAAAAGCCGGGGGATCTGGCGGCGCTGCTCACCAATCTGAACGAGAACGACATCCTCTTTGTGGACGAGATCCACCGGCTCAACCGCTCGGTGGAGGAGATCCTCTATCCCGCCATGGAGGACTACGCCATCGACATTATCATCGGAAAGGGGCCCTCCGCCAACTCCATCCGGCTGGATTTGCCCCGCTTTACCCTGATCGGCGCCACCACCCGGGCCGGCTCCCTGTCGGCGCCGCTGCGGGACCGGTTCGGCGTCACCCTGCGGCTGGAGCTCTACACCCCCGAGGAACTCTGCCGCATCGTCACCCGTTCCGCCGGCATTCTGAATGTGCCCATTGAAGCGGAGGGCGCCATGGAGATCGCCCGCCGCTCCCGAGGGACGCCTCGGATCGCCAACCGAATGTTGCGCCGGGTGCGGGATTTTGCCCAGGTGAAGGCCGGCGGCGTCATCACCCGCCAGGTGGCCGACCAGGCGCTGGAGGCCCTGGAGGTGGACCATATGGGCCTGGACAACGTGGACCGGCGTATGCTCACCTCGATCATTGAGAACTATGGCGGCGGCCCGGTGGGGCTGGAGACCCTGGCCGCCACCATCAACGAGGAGGCGGTAACTCTGGAGGATGTCTACGAGCCCTATCTGCTCCAGACCGGCTTTCTGACCCGCACTCCCCGGGGGCGCTGTGTGACCAGAAAGGCCTATGAGCATCTGCACATTCCCTTTTTCGGCCAGCAGAGCTTTGAATGATGGGTTCAGATCTTCGGGCGCCAGGGCGGGCCGTGAAATTTGATGAATTTTGCCTGATTGTACGCTCAATGTTTTAACTTTTTGCATAAAAACACTTGACATTCCTGAAAAGACTGATATATTTATTACTGGAGTGAAGCAATGAAAGAGCAGACCCCACTCTATTCCGAATGTTCCGATGCCCAACTGGCCGAACTGGCGAAAGCTGGAGACCGCGCTGCGGAGGAGGTCCTTGTCCGGCGGTACAACCGGCTGGTCCGGGCCTGTGCCCGTCCGCTGTTCCTGATGGGCGGAGACAGTGAGGATCTGGTCCAGGAAGGGATGGTGGGCCTTTTGTCCGCCATTCGGGAATTTGACCCCGCCCACAATGTCAGCTTCCGCAGTTATGCGGAGGTGTGCATTCGGAACCGTCTGCTCTCCGCCGTAAGGGCGGCTTCCCGCGACAAGCATACCCCGCTCAACAGTTATGTTCCCCTTGATCAAGCTCTTTTTGACGGCACCGACAGTGACGAGAGAAGAACGGTCGATCAGCGCCAGGGAAATCCCGAGACGCTGTTCATTCATCAGGAAGATATGCGGGAGCGCATGAATCGCATCTACAGCCAGCTGTCTCCCCTCGAAACCAGGATTCTCCGTCTCTATCTCAGCGGTTTGTCCTATTCGGAGATCGCATCCAAGTGTAATCGTCCGCTGAAATCGGTGGACAACGCTGTGCAGCGCATCCGGCGCAAGATTGCGCGGCAGTCTGAACAGGGCGAATCCAGCCAACGCTGATCGCAATATACCATTGCCTCCGGGCAGAATTTTCGTCAAAAAGAGAGGGTAAAAACGATGTTTGAAGACAAGACTCTTGTGTGCAAGGAATGCGGTAAGGAGTTCGTGTTCACCGCCGGCGAGCAGGAATTCTATGCTGAGCGCGGTTTCCAGAACGAGCCCCAGCGCTGCAAGCCCTGCCGTGATGCCCGCAAGGACGCCGCCCGCGGCCCCCGCGAGTACTTCACCGCCACTTGCGCCATGTGCGGCGGCGAGGCCCGTGTGCCGTTCGAGCCCAAGTCTGACCGGCCCGTGTACTGCAGCGAGTGCTTCTCCCGCATCCGGGAGCAGGGCTGAGCGGCAGGCCTGCTTTCATAACGAGAAAACAAGAAAGGGAGACGCCCTGGGGCGTCTCCTTTTTCTGTAAACAGCCCAGTTGTGCAGCGGGA
>CAZAIF010000175.1:0-3490 GCA_964485125.1 uncultured Oscillospiraceae bacterium
TTTTTTAATAGGCGCCAAACAGGCGGGCCAGGGCGCACAGCAAGGCGCAGGACAGCACCCCCAGCGCCGTGGGCAGCGCCGCCGCCAGGGCGGTCCAGCCCCAGGAACCGGTCTCCTTTCGGATGGAGAGCAGTGTGGTAGAGCAGGGCCAGTGGAACAGGCAGAACAACAGCACACAGGCTGCGGTCACCCAGCTCCAGCCGTTGGCGGCCAGCAGGGCGTGAAGCTGGGTCAGGCTCTCATACTCCAACAGGCTTCCCTGGGACAGGTAGGCCATCAGGATGATGGGGACCACGATCTCATTGGCGGGCCAGCCCAGCAGGAAGGCCGCCAGGATGACCCCGTCCAGCCCGATGAACCGGGCAAAAGGGTCAAAGAAGGCGGTCAGATGGGCCAGCAGGCTGACGCCGCCCGTCTGGACATTGGCCAGCACCCAGAGCAGCGCCCCCGCCGGGGCGGCCACCGCCGCCGCCCGGCCCAGCACAAAGACGGTGCGGTCCCGCAGGGAGCGGAGGAGCACCTTGCCCGCCTGGGGCCTCCGGTAGGGGGGCAGTTCCAGGGCAAAGGAGGAGGGCATCCCCCGCAGCAGGGTGGCGGAGAGCAGCCGGGTCATCCCGAAGGTGGTCCCCACCCCCAGCAGCACCACACCGGTGAGCAGCAGGGCTGACAGGGCAGAGGACATGGCCCCGCCCGCCGTGCCCACAAAAAACATGGTGATGACGGCAATCAGGGTGGGAAATCGGCCGTTGCAGGGGACAAGGCTGTTGGTCAGGATGGCCAGCAGCCTCTCCCGGGGGGAGTCAATGATCCGGCAGCCCACCACCCCCGCCGCATTGCAGCCGAAGCCCATGCACATGGTCAGGGCCTGCTTGCCGCAGGCGTGACAGCGCTGGAAGGGCCGGTCCAGGTTGTAGGCCACCCGAGGCAGATAGCCCGCGTCCTCCAGCAGCGTGAACAGGGGGAAAAAGATGGCCATCGGAGGCAGCATCACCGACACCACCCAGGCCAGTGTGCGGTAGGCCCCCAGCACCAGCACCCCGTGGAGCCACTCCGGCGCCCCGAAAAAGCGAAACAGCTCGGTCAGCCGGTCCTGGAACCAGAACAGCAGCTGGGAGAGCAGCTGGGAGGGATAGTTGGCCCCCTGGAGGGTGAGCCAGAGCACCAGGGCCAACAGGGCCAGCATCATCGGATACCCGGTGCGGCGGCTGGTCAACAGCCGGTCCAGCCGCCGGTCCCGCTCCTCTCCCCCCGCCCTGCTCCGGCCCACCACCGCCCGGGCCAGCTCCTCCCCCCGGCGGGCCAGGGCCCCTGTCACCTCATCCTGGACCTGCTCCGGGGTGAAGCCCTGCTCCTCCAGCCTCCCGCAGGCCGCCTCCAGGGCCCAGCCAAAGCCGGGCAGCTCCCCCAGGGACACCTTGAAGGCCCGCTCCACCGCCTCCGGCAGCGTCTCGTCCCCCTCCAGCAGCCGCAGGGCCAGCCAGCGCCCGAAGCCCCCGCCTCCCAGCGGGGCCAGGGAGGACTCCAGCAGGGCCGCCGCCGACTCCAGCGGGGCGGGATAGCGCACCCGGCGCAAATCCCCCTTGGGCTCCGGACCGTCCAGCAGGCCGTCCAGGGCGTCCAGCAGGCGCTCCTGGGAACGTTTATCCCGGACCGAGGTCCCCACCACGGGCACCCCCAGCGCTCTGGAGAGCAGCGGCAGGTCCACCTCGATCCCCTTTCGGGCAGCCTCGTCCAGCAGGTTGACGCACACCAAGGTGCGGGGGCACAGCTCCAGGATCTGAAGGGCCAGATTCAGGCTGCGTTCCAGATTGGTGGCGTCACAGACCACCGCCGCCGCCCGGGCCCCGCCGAAGCAGAGGAAATCCCGGGCGACCTCCTCCTCCGGGGAGTGGGCCAGCAAGGAGTATGTACCCGGCAGATCCACCAGGAGATACCTATGCCCCTTGGAGACGCACCGGCCCTGAGCCAGCTCCACCGTCTTGCCGGGCCAGTTGCCGGTATGCTGGCGCAGGCCGGTCAGGGCGTTGAACAGGGTGCTCTTGCCCACGTTGGGGTTGCCCGCCAGGGCCACCACCTCCTCGCCCGGGGCGGGCTGGCCGGAGGGAGCCGGCCTCGCCCGGCCCCTCATAGCGCCCGCACCAGGACGCCCCGGCTGTCCCTGTCCCGCAGGGCGATGACCGCCCCCCGGATCAGATAGGCCGCCGGGTCGCCCCCGGGACTGCGGCCCAGACAGGCCACGTCGGTATGTTCCACCAGCCCCAGGTCCAGCAGACGGCGGCGCATGCTCCCCGCCGTCTCCACCCGGAGCACCCGGGCCCGCTGGCCGGGGACAAGGTCACACAAAGAGATCAGCTGATCCATCTCACTTCACCTCACAGAAATGGTACACGGGACCGAAGGTCCCATTCCAGTCTATTCCGCCCCGGCCCTGTCGGCCACTGTCGAAGCCCGCTTCCAGCAAAAGACGCCCACCCCGGCGCAGGCCGGGATGGGCGTTCCGCGTGAGAGGGCGGCAGCTGCGGCCCGGGCAGGCAGCCGGGCGGGTCAGCCCCCCCGGGGCTGGGCCGGGGCCAGCAGCACCGGCTGGAGCTGGCGTCCCGCCAGCGCGGCTTCCACCGCATCGGGGATCAGGGACATCTCCGAGACCAGAGAGGCGGGCTTTTTGATCGGATCGTCCTGGCGGAAGGGCACCAGATAGACCTGCTTGCGCAGGGCCAGCTCTCCGATGTTGCGCAGAGAGGCGGTCAGGCCGTCGTTGGTGGAGGGGGCCACCACCAGGGGGCGGCCGTTGCGCAGGTGGGCCTTGGCGGCCATAGTGACGCTGGAGTCGGTAATCCCCGCCGCCAGCTTGGCCAGGGTGTTGCCGGTGCAGGGGGCGATCACCAGCACATCCAGGAGCTTTTGGGGGCCGATGGGCTCCGCCTCCCGTATGTTCAGGATGGGCCGGCGGCCGGTGCACCGCTCCGCCCGCTCCACAAAGGCGGAGGCGCTGCCGAAGCGGGTGTCGGTTACGGCGGCCCGCTCCGAGAAGATGGGCTGCACCGTGCCGTAGCGGCCGGCCAGCTCCTCCAGCACCGGAAAGACCTGGGCAAAGGTGCAGTAGGAGCCGCAGATGGCAAAGCCCAGGCGCACATTCTCCGCTCTCATGGCTCCTCCTCCTGCAAAATGTGGTAGACTGTGTCTCGGATGATCTTCCCTGAGGTCACCGGGGCCACCTTGCCGGGCAGGGACAGGGCCCAGATGGCCTTGACCCCCAGCCGGGCGGCGGCCTCAAAGTCCACGCCCCCGGGGCGGCTGGCCAGGTCGATGACCAGACAGTCCTCCGACAGGTCCTCCAGCTCTTCCTCCCCCAGTACCCGGGCGGGCACCGTGTTGATGACCAGGTCATAGCTGCACAGCCAGCCCTTGAGCTCCCCGGTGCGCTCGCCGCAGTAGCCGTAGGCCTCGATCCAAGCCAGGTCCTGATAGCTGCGGGCGGACACGGTGACCC
>CAZAIF010000176.1:0-3447 GCA_964485125.1 uncultured Oscillospiraceae bacterium
CGCCGGAGGCCGCCTCCCGCGGTCCCACGGAAACCAAATCGCATAAGCCTGCCCGAGGGGCGCGCCGCGTTTCACAGAAACGCGGCGCGCCCTTTGCCGTTCCGGGGCGGCGGAGGCGCCCAAGGAGACAGAGCGGGGAAGCGCACGGGGAGAATGGAGCGGGCGCCGCCCGGGGGAACGTAGAGGGCTATACATTATATACAAACTGATTTTTAGGGCGGAAGCGTAAAAGCCGCCGCCGCCGGAGTGAAAGCCGCCCCTTTGGGGCATACTGAATACCGATACGCGGGCTCCGCACCGGCGGCGGTCTTCCAGGACGCCGGGGCGGGACGCACAGGCAGAGGAGGCGGGACGAAATGCGGATCCCCTATCATCCCCGGCGGGAGGAGCTGCCCCAGCGGGCCGACGGAGCCGGGCTGGAGCGGGCCTTCGCCCAGGCGGAGGATTTTCAGCACCGGAAGCTCAAGCTGCTGGAGGGGGGCTGGGCCCAGGTGTACTGGATCAACGGCATGGTGCGCAACGAGCGGCTCAACGACTATGTGATCCGCCCCCTGACCACCCTGCCCCTGGGCCGGGACCCGGTCAAGGCGGTGGAGACCGGCGGGGTGTGGACGGTGGTGGCCCAGCGCCCCAAGGATCTGGAGGAGGCGGCGGTGGCCCTGACCGAGGGGAACTGCGCCCTCCGGATCGGGGACACCCTGCTGCTCATCCCCATCCCCACCGAGGAGAAGCGGGCGGTCAGCGCGCCCGAGGACGAGCCCTCCCAGCGGGGGGGCAAGGACTCCTTTGTGGAGACCCTGATCACCAACACCTCCCTGGTCCGCCGCCGGCTTCACACCTGGCGGCTGGGGTGCCGCAGCGCCACCGTGGGCCGGGAGGGGCGGATCAAGGTGCAGGTGCTGTGGATCGAGGGGCTGACCAACCCGGATCTGGTGGAGCGGGCCGAGCGGCGGCTGGCGGAGATGGACGTGGACGCGGTGCTGGACACCCAGACCGTCACCGACCACCTGACCGACGGCCAGCGCACCCTGGTCCCCCTGGCCATGATCACCCAGCGGCCCGACCGGTTCTGCCAGGGGCTGATGGACGGCCGGGTGGGAGTGCTCTGCGACGGCATCGCCCAGGGCTGGCTGGTGCCCGGCACCGCCGCCCTATTCCTGCGCGCGCCCCAGGACCGGGACTACCAGTGGGCCAGCGCCCGGGCGCTGATCTTCGTGCGTTACCTGTCGGTGGCCCTCAGCCTGCTGCTGCCGGCGGGGTATATCTCCATGGCCGCCTTCCACTTCGGGCTCATGCCCACCGGCATGGCCGAGACCATCTCCGCCGCCCGGCAGAGCGTCCCGGTCTCTCCGCCGCTGGAGGTGGTGCTGCTGCTCTTTGCCTTTGAGATCCTCCAGGAGGCGGGGATGCGCATCCCCCAGCTCAACGGCCAGAGCGTCAGCATCATCGGCTCCCTGGTGGTGGGCCAGGCGGCGGTGGAGGCCAAGCTGCTCTCCCCGGTGGTGGTGGTCGTGGTGGCCGCCGCCGGCATCGCCGGCTACACCATGCCCAACCAGGACCTGGCCAACGCCCTCCGGGCGGTGCGGTTTTTGCTGGCGGTGCTGGCCGCCTTTGTGGGGCTGTTCGGGGTGGTGCTGGGGCTGGGGTGGCTGTGCTGCCACCTCTCCTCCCTGGAGCCCCTGGGGGTCCCCTGGCTGGCCCCATTCGCCCCGGACGTGCCCAAGACCCCCTGCGACGTCACCCGCATCCCGGTGCGCCGGGCCAAGCTGCGGGAGGCGTTCCTCCGCCCCCTGGACCGGAGGAACCAGAAGTGAGGGGGCGGAAGCTGGGGATACCGGCGGCCCTGCTGAGCCTCTGCCTGCTGCTGACCGGCTGCGCCGGGCTGCTGCCCCGGCAGACCGACGCGGCGGACGAGGCCATCCTCCGGGTGGCCTGCCTGAGCCGGGCGGGGGACGAGCTCACCCTGACGGCGGTGACGGCGGGCATCAAGACCGGCGAGTCCTCCGAGCCCCCGGAGACCCTGGAGGGCGCCGGGGCGGACTACCGGGCGGCCCGGGCGGACATGGAGGAGCGGCGCCAGGTATCCCTGGTCCACTGTACCGACTGGGTGGTGGAGGAGAACGCCCTCCGGGACCTGCTGGAGGCCTATCTGCTGGACCCGGAGCTGACCTACGCGGCCCGGCTCTACCTGCTCCAGGACCAGACGGTGGAGGAGTTCCTGGACGCCTTTGAACAGGAGGAGACCGGCCCGGCCCGGTCCCTGTCCGACCTGGACCGGGCGCTGGGGGATGCCGGGGTGACCGTGCTGGAGTGCTCCGCCGCCCTGGCGGCGGGGGAAGAGTGCATCCTGCCGGTGCTCCGGGCGGAGCGGGGCCAACTGGACGTGAAGGGAGAGGTGAAAGTGACAGGATGGAGGTAAAGGAGACGGAGCGCCGGCCCCGGGGCTGGATGGCCGGAGCGGCGGCCTATGGTATCTGCGCCGCCCTGATGCCACGGCTGGCGGCCTGCCCCCTGGGCTGGGCGGGGGCCCTGCTGGGGCTGCTTCCGGCGGCCCTGCTCCCCGGGGCCAAACTGCCCCGCCGGTGGGCCCGGGCGCTGGAGCTGACCCGCTGCCTCTGGGCCCTGGGGCTCATGGCCCTGAGCCTGGGCAACTGCGCCCGGGGGCTGGTGGAGTACGACTATATCGGGTGGAAGGCCTGGTGTCCGGCCCTGCTGCTCCTGGCGCTTGGCTGGCGGGGCAGCTGCCTGGACCCCCAGGGGCGGCAGCGGATGGGCAAGCTGCTGTTCTGGCTGCTGGGGGGGATGGCCCTGGCCCTGTTCCTGATCACCGTCCCTCAGGCCCGGTTCCGGCATCTGGCGGTGCGGGGCTGGGGGGATGTGGCCGAGGCGGGGAAGATCTTCTTGATCACCGCCGGCTTCGGCGCCGCCCTGGTCCCCGCCGGCGGGCGCGCGCCTGTGGTGGCCGGAGGGGCCGCGGGCGGGATAGCCGCCGCCGCCACCACCGCCGCCGAAGGGCCCGCCCTGGCCGCCCTTCTGGACTACCCCTTCCTGACCCTGTGCAGCTCGGCGGCCTTCGGGCTGCGGATGAGCTCCCTCGGCAGCGCCATGTGGGTCCTGAGCCAGTGTGCCCTGCTGATTCAAATGCTGGCCTGGTTTCCCGGGGGGAAGTGGGTACGGCTGGGGGCGGCGGCGGCGGTGTTCGGCCTGACCTTCACCCTGCCCTGGTCCGGGTACGGGGAGCTGGTGCTGCTGGCGCTGGGGGCTGCCCTGGGCTATTTGCCCATCCTTTGGAGCATGATGCACAGGCGCCTGACCGGAGAGGACTATATTTAGTGGTGAAAAAGGTTCGCAATCCACAGAATATGGAGGTGGAGAAAGTGTTGCGAAAAAAAGCGAAAAAACTTAAAAAAAGGAGTTGACAAAGGAGGGAAGTTATAGTATATTAGT
>CAZAIF010000177.1:0-3420 GCA_964485125.1 uncultured Oscillospiraceae bacterium
TATGTGGCCGAGATCAAGCTGCGCAACATCAACAAGGAGTATATCCTCAAGCGCACCGCCGAGGTGGACGAGCTGTCCGGCCAGATCGCCGAGCTGAAGGAGCTGGTGGACTCCCCCAAGCTGCTCCGGCAGGTCATCGTCAAAGAGCTGACCGAGGTGAAGAAAAAATACGCCGTCCCCCGCCGCACCGAAATCCTCTACGACGTGGAGGAGGAGGATGTGGTCCTCGAGGAGGAGGTCCCCGACGTGCCCGTCAGCCTGTTCCTCTCCCGGGAGGGCTACCTCAAGAAGATCACCCAGCAGTCCCTGCGCATGTCCTCGGAGCAGAAGTACAAGGAGGGGGACGGCCCCTATCTCCAGTGGGACGCCTCCAGCCGGGACGAGCTGCTGGTGTTCACCGACCGGCAGCAGTGCTACAAGACCCGGCTCAGCGACTTCGACACCACCAAGGCCAGCGCCCTGGGAGACTATCTGCCCACCAAGCTGGGCATGGACGAGGGAGAGAGCGTCCTCTGGGCCTGCATCCCCGGGGACTACTCCGCCCACGTGCTCTTCTGCTTTGAAAACGGCAAGGTGGCCCGGGTGCCCCTGTCCGCCTACCAGACCCAGAGCAACCGCCGCCGGCTCACCGGGGCCTACTCGGACAAATCCCCCCTGGCGGGGTGCCTGCCGCTCACAGAGGAGCAGGAGTATGTGCTGATCTCCACCGAGGGCCGGGCGGTCATCTTCAGCTCCGCCTCCCTGGCCCCCAAGGCCACCCGCTCCACCCAGGGGGTGAGCGTCATGACCCTGAAGCCCAAGTGGCACGTCCAGCGGGCCGTGGCCCTGGCGGAGTCCGGCATCGTCAATGTGTCCCGCTACCGCTCCCGCTCCCTGCCCGTGGCCGGCGCCCTGCTCAAACCCGAGGACAAGGGGGAGGAGCAGATGGCGCTGCTCTGAATCCGCCCCGCCCGGGAGGCGCCGTTATGACCGGATTTTGGTGCTTTATGCTGGCCGTGGAGCTGCTGATCCCCCTGGCCATGCTGCTGGTGGGCGCCCTGGCGCTCTCCATTCTGCCGGTTGAGCGGGCTTTGAAGCGCGCCTTCGACGAAAACGGGAATTGGCGGGAGGGCGAACATCCCTCCGACACCCCCGCACTCTGAGAAAAGAGGTATTCTGCCATGGCAAACATCGGAAAACTCAGGCAAAACCTGCTGCGGGAGGGCTTTCAGGTCTCCTGCTTCGAGACGGCCCAGGAGGCCTGCGCCTATCTGAACGGCGCCATCGACGGCGTCAGCGTGGGCTTCGGCGGCAGCCAGACCGTCCGGGACATGGGGCTCTACGAGCAGCTTTCCGCCCACAACCGGTGCTACTGGCACTGGGACCCGGCCACCCAGGGCATCCCCGCCGAGGCCACCAACGCCGAAGTCTACCTCTCCTCCCTCAACGGCGTCAGCGAGGACGGAGAGCTCATCAACATCGATGGCCGGGGCAACCGGGTGGCCTCCACCCTCTTCGGCCACAAAAAGGTCTATTTTATCATCGGGGTCAACAAGATCGCCCCGGACTACGACGCCGCCCTCTGGCGGGCCCGGAACATCGCCGCCCCTATGAACGCCAAACGGCTGGAGTCACGGACCCCCTGCGTCCAGACCGGACGGTGCATGAACTGTTCCTCGCCCGACCGCATCTGCCGGGGCCTGGTGGTGCTCTGGGAGAAGCCCTTCGCCATCGAGGAGATGGAAGTGGTCATCGTCAACCAGTCCCTGGGCTACTGATCCGCCCTGCCCCAGACCGTCCCGCCTGCCGGGAGAGAGGAGGCCATGCTGTGAAACGAACGCTGCGCGCCCTGTTGGCGTGGGCCCTGGCCCTGGTTTTCCTGCTGGGGCTGACGGGCTGCGGCTCCATCTTTGACCGGCGCTACTCCTCGGTCACCACCCACCAGGAGCAGGCCGCCGCCGAGGAGGACAGCTCCATCCTCCGGGCGGAGAACTACGCCGACCTGGTCAGCTGCGTGCAGCACTTCGTCTCCCTGGGCCAGACCACCGGCACCGTCCATGTCTACAAGTACTCCGGGGACATCGCCTCCGACCTGGAGGCGGCCTGCACCGAGGTGTGCACCGAGGACCCCCTGGGAGCCTACGCCCTCTACAGCATCACCTATGAGTACAGCCGGATCATCTCCTATTACGAGTGCACCTTCACCTTTGTCTACCGGCGCAGCGCCGCCGACATCGCCTCCATCGTCAGCGCCTACGGCAACGGCACCATCCGGGACCTGATCCAGGAGACCCTGGCCGCCTTCTCCACCTCCCTGACCATCCGCACCGCCAGCTTCTACACCGAGTCCGCCCGGCTGTACGCCCTGGTCCAGGAGGCCTATTACGCCTCCCCGGGCACCGCCCTGGGCTATCCCGGGGTGTCCATCACCGTCTACCCGGACAGCGGCGAGACCCGCATTGTGGAGTTCACCTTCTCCTACGCCGGCAGCCAGGCTGTCCTCACCCAGCAGGCCGGCGAGGTGGCCGCCCAGGCCGCCGCCCTGGTGGGCCAGGACACCGCCGGAGACGGCACCGTGGCCTGGCTGCTCTACTCCCGGCTGCTGGGCCAGTGTGAGTATCAGCCCGACGGCCCCAGCGACGTCTACAGCGCCCTGTGCCTGGGGGGCGCCGACAGCGAGGGCCTGGCCCTGGCCTACAACCTGCTGTGCCAGCAGGCCGGCATCACCTGTGTGCTGGTCCAGGGCACCCTGGAGGGGCAGCCCCACTGTTGGAATCTGATCACCCTGGACGACGGGGTGTCCTGGCAGGTGGACCTGACCCGGAATGATCCCGAGACCCAGTTCCTGTACAACGACGCCGCCATGTCCGCCGCCGGCTACAACTGGTCCCAGGAGGACTATCCTTCCTGCGAGGGCGAGATACCGATGCAGGAGACGGCCGTCTTTGAGGAGACGGAGCCGGCCGTCCCCTGACCCCTGAAATCATACGATGCCAGGAGGGAGATCCCCATGATCTACACCCCACTGACCAACAAGGCCATGCGACTGGCCTACGCCGCCCACCACGGCCAGACCGACCAGGCGGGGCAGCCCTACATCTTCCACCCCTTCCACCTGGCCGAGCAGATGGAGGACGAGATCTCCGTCTGCGTGGCCCTGCTCCACGACGTGGCGGAGGACACCTCCGTCACCCTGGAGGAGCTGGAGCGGGAGTTTCCCCCGGCGGTCACCGGCCCGCTGCGGCTGCTGACCCACCGGCCCGGAACCGATTACTTCAACTACGTCCGCGCCCTCCGGGCCGACCCGGTGGCCCGGGCGGTCAAGCTGGCAGACCTGGCCCACAACGCCGACGAGACCCGGCTGGCGGGCTGCTTCGGCATCACCGGGGAGCAGCGGGCGCGCTGGCGGCAGAAGTACGCCCGGGCCCGGGCCATCCTGAC
>CAZAIF010000178.1:0-3374 GCA_964485125.1 uncultured Oscillospiraceae bacterium
CGCCGCCCCCAGACAAAAACGCCGCCCGCTGTCGTTGACAGCGGGCGGCCCTGTTTTCGTTTTTGCTTTTGCCCGAAGGTCACGCCTGCCCCTCCAGCAGACAGCGCACCGTGAACCGGGCCCGTCCCCCGGTGGTGCAGGTGAACAGGGTGAGGTCCCAGCCCTCCTCCACCATCTCCCCGATGGCGGTGGGCTGAAGCACCTGGGTCTCGGCCACGGTGTAGGAGTACACCGTCCCCTCCACGTCGGTGAAGGTCACCGCGTCCCCGGCGGTCAGCCGCTTGATGGGGCTGAAGTGGCTGCGGTAGTTGTGGCCGGCGATGACCAGGCCGTCCCAGACCGTGCCCTGATAGCGGCAGGGGGAGAGCTTCAGCTTGTCGTAGTCCCAGCCGCTCATGACCGGCAGGGTGAGATCCAGGGAGGGGATGGACAGGGTGCCGATGTACTCGTTGCCCTCCACGGTGACGGTGGCCATCTCCCGGGGGAGATCTGTCCCGGCGTCCGGTTCGGCCCCGGGGCGGGTCAGGGCGCCCTCCGCTTCGGCGGCGGAGAGCTCCGAGAGGATGCGCCGGGCGCTGGCATCCGCCCGCCCGTCGTCCCAGAGGTTGTAGGCGGTCAGCAGCAGGGCTGCCGCCAGCAGCAGCAGCCCTGCAGGGCGCAAAAGGGTGGGGCGGGGACGCCGCCGGGGTTTAGGCGTCATCCCGGCGGCCTTTCCGGCGGGCGCGCACCCGGTCCGCAATCAGCAGGGCCGCTCCGGCGCACAGCAGCACCGGCACCGGCCACCAGAGCTGGCCCGTCTGGGGCAGCGTGCCCTCCCCGGACGCCGAAGTGTCCGGGGGAGCGGGCTCCTCCACAGACTGCCAGGTGTTGGTCACGGTGAAGGTGTTGCCCTCCCGGTCCACCGAGACCAGGAAGCCCTCCGGCACGTCCTGCTCGGCCGCCTGCCACTGGACGCCGGGCTCCGAGGTCCAGCTGTAGCGCCAGCCATTGGCCTCGCTCAGAGTGACCAGCCGGTCGGGCTGGCCGTCCCGGAGCAGCTGCACCGTGACGCTTTCGGCGCTCTGGCCTCCGGCCCAGACCTTGACCAGGCTATATTCCACCTCCTCCGGGGGGAGGGTTTCGCTCTCGGTTTTGATCTCCACCGAGGTGCTGCCGCCCACGGCCACCAGCACAGGCGCCGGCGTATAGATCACGCCGTCCTGCTGGGTGCGCTGGCCCACCACCAGGTACAGCCCCTCCGCCAGGCCGTCAAAGACCGCCTGGCCGCCGTCAATGGTCCCCGAGGCGTCGGGGGTCAGGCCGTCCTGAGCGGCGTAGGCGGCCAGGGTCTCGGCGGCGGCGCGCCAGTCGGCGGCGGGGCTGTCGCTGCCGGGCACCTCCACCGAATACCCGGCGAAGGCGCCGGTGAGCTGCCAGCCGCCGCTGCCGGGGACGGCGGCCTGGTACACGTCGAAGCGCACCCCCTCCCGGCCGTGCAGGACGGTCAGGCTGGCGTCCCCCGCCGCGGCGGCTGGCAGGGCAAGCAGCAGGGCAAAGAGCAGACAGAGCAGTCCGCCCAGGGATCTTTTGTTAATCTTCCTGTTCATGATCGTTCCTTCGTTCCTCTTGTTGCGCGTGCTCCCGGGCCTCCGGTTGATCGGGCGGGGGCGTGTTCCGCCGCCGCAGCAGGCGGAGAATGGCCCGCAGGGCTAAAATGATCAGGATCAGACTCAGCGCCAGCAGGGCGATGAGCACGCCCTTTTCCAGCGGGGAGAGGCCGCCGGTGATGGCCGCCGCCGCTGACACCTCCTCCGCGTCCTCAGGGGTCTCGATACGGGTGCCCCGCACCAGCAGCCGGTGGGTGTTCACGCCGTAGGGGGTGCAGGTGTAGAGGGTCACATAGTCCTCCCCCTCCACGATCTGAAGGGGCTCCAGCTCGTTGGGCTCGGTGACCAGGATCTGATCCACCTCATAGGTCAGCACCCGGTCCAGGATGGACAGGGAGAAGGTGTCGCCGATCTCCAGCTGGTCCAGGTCGGTGAACATCTTGGCCCGGACCAGGCCGTTGTGGGCGGTGAGGACGCAGTGGGTGCTCTCCCCGCCGGTGGGCAGGCTGGTGCCGATCCAGAAGCCCGCCCCGGCCTGGAGAGCGCTCTCATCCGTGCCCTGGTAGATGGGCAGGTGGATGTCGATTTTCGGGATGTCGATATAGCCCATCATGCCGGTGCCCAGGGGGTTGAGCAGGCCGGAGACGTCCAGCAAAGCCTCCCCCACGGAGGCCCCGAAGGAGCCGGAGGCGGCCAGGCGGCGGTTGTAATCCTCGGCGGCGGCCCAGAGCTCGGAGTAGTCGGCCGCTTCGGCCTCGGAGACCTGGTTGTACTGGGCGATCTCCCGCTGGGCCTGCCAGCGGCTGTAGATGTCGCTGAGGGAGGGGTAGGCCATGATGCCCAGCCCGGCCAGCAGCAGCAGGAGAATCAGGGCGGTGACGAGGGGATTGCCGCCCTTTTTCCGGCTTTTCCGTTCCGGTGCGGCCCCGCTGTTGTTATTTGTTTTCGGAATTGTTTGTTTCATACCTCTGAGTGCCGTCACGGACAGCCCGGACAAAACCGGCGGTACGGGCGACGCCGCAGGCGAAAACCGTGCCTGTGGCGAAGCCCCTGCCGCCGGAACGGCCCGGGGCGCGGTGAAAGCGTCCGCGCCCCTGCCGTCCCGGGGTCAAGAAATGAAAGGAAAAATTGCCAGCGGCGTGCGCCGCGCGGGTCAGCGGGCCCGCTTTTTACGGGAAACGCGGGAGTAGAGGAACAGCGCGCCCGCCGCCGCCAGGATCACGGCGCCGCCGATGGTGTACATCAGGGTGCCGGAGCCGCCGGTGTGGGGGATCAGGCTGTTGGCGAAGTTGACGTTCACCCAGCAGCTATCGTCCGCATCCGTGGGGATGACGATTTTCAGCGGGGTGTTGCTGCACACATAGCCTTCGGGGGCCTGGGTCTCCACCAGGTAGTAGGTGCCGTCTGCCAGGCCGCCGATGGTAGCATGGCCGCCATTAGCGGACGCACCAGTCCAGATTGCTTTAGCATCACCGTTCACAGTCACGGTGCCGTCCTCAGTCACAGTCACGTCATCCGCGCCATAGAGGGCGAACTCTGCGCCGTCCAGACCCTTCTGGTCATCAGCCTGGTCATACTTGAAGATGCTGATGCCGTAGGTGTAGACCGTAACGGTGCTCTTCTCGGAATCGCCCTCGGGGTAGGTCACCCAAGCGGTGTTGGTGTACGCGCCAGCTTCCTCGTCCTTAGACAGGGTGGCGCTGTAGGTCACAGTGATGGAGGTGGCGTTTTCAATGTCCTCATCGGTGATCGCCCCCATCTCATAGAGATTAATCAAATCGATGGTAA
>CAZAIF010000179.1:0-3303 GCA_964485125.1 uncultured Oscillospiraceae bacterium
CCTACGCCGTCATGAACGAGATCATGAGCGGCCAGACCACCCCCACCCAGAACGCCGCCTTCCTGGCCGCCCTGTCCACCAAGAGCACCCGGGCAGAGACCATCGACGAGATCTCCGGCTGCGCCCGGGCCATGCGGGACCACGCCGTCCCCCTGGACCGGGGCGGGCTGGACACCCTGGAGATCGTGGGCACCGGCGGCGACGGCTCCCACAGCATCAATATCTCCTCCACCGCCGCCTTCGTCCTGGCCGCCGCCGGGGTAAAGGTCACCAAGCACGGCAACGTGGCCGCCTCCTCCCAGTGCGGCGCAGCCAATGTGCTGGAGGAGCTGGGGATCAACGTCCGGCTGGCGCCGGAGAAAATGGCTCAGGTGCTCCAGAATACCGGCATGTGCTTTCTGCATGCCCAGGTCTACCACACCTCCATGAAATATGTGGGGGCCATCCGCAAGGAGCTGGGCTTCCGTACCGTGTTCAACATCCTGGGGCCGCTGACCAACCCTGCCCGACCCACCATGCAGCTGCTGGGGGTGTACGACGAGTACCTGCTGCTGCCCATGGCCCAGGTGCTGGGCACCATGGGGGTGCGCCGGGGCATGGTGGTCTACGGCCAGGACAAGCTGGATGAGGCGTCCATCAGCGCCCCCACCTCGGTGTGCGAGTTCAAGGACGGCTGGTACAAGAGCTATACCATCTGCCCGGAGGAGTTCGGCCTGAAGCGGGGCAAAAAGGAGGATATTGTGGGGGGCGACGCGGCCTATAACGCCGCCGTCACCCGGGACATCCTCTCCGGCCGGCTGGCCGGCCCCAAGCGGGACGTGGTGCTGCTCAACGCGGGCTGCGGGCTCTATATCGCCGGAAAAGCGGCGTCCATCGGCGAGGGCGTTGCCCTGGCCGCCCGCACCGTGGATTCCGGGGCGGCGGCGGCCAAGCTGGAGGAGTTCATCGCCGTCACCCGGGGCTGAACGTCCGCCCCCCTGTACACAAGCTATCATGACCGGCGGGGCTTTACGCTCCGCACCGGAGGTTGTTATGTCTACTATCTTGGACACCATTGCCGGCTACGCCCGCATCCGGGTCGCCCGGTACAAGGAGGAGAACTCCCTGGACGTGCTCCGCGCTCTCTGCCAGGACATGGGGCGGGGACACGGCGACCGCTTCTATGGGGCCCTGAAAAAGCCCGGGATGAGCTTCATCTGCGAGGTCAAAAAGGCCTCCCCCTCCAAGGGGGTCATCTCCCCCGGCTTCCCCTATCTGGACATCGCCCGGGACTACCAGGCGGCGGGGGCGGACTGCATCTCCTGCCTGACGGAGCCCAAGTGGTTTCTGGGGTCAGACCGGATCTTTGCCGACATCCGGGCCGCCGTCTCCACCCCCATGCTGCGCAAGGACTTTGTGGTGGATGAATACCAGCTCTATCAGGCCAGGGTGATGGGGGCGGACTGCGTGCTGCTGATCTGTTCTCTGCTTGACAGGGAGGCCATCAAGCGGTATCTTAATATATGCGAGGCCCTGGGCCTGGCCGCCCTGGTGGAGGCCCACGACGCCCGGGAGATCGCCATGGCATTGGAGGCCGGTGCGCGGATCGTCGGGGTCAACAACCGGGACCTGAAGGACTTCTCGGTGGACTTCTCCAACGCCGCCCGGCTGCGGGCGCTGATCCCGCCGGAGGTGGTCTTTGTGGCCGAGTCCGGGGTGCGCCGCCCCGAGGACGTGGCGGCCCTGCGGGAAATCGGGGCCGACGCCGCCCTGATCGGCGAGGCGCTGATGCGCGCTGGGGATAAGGCCAAGCTGCTGGAGCAGTTCAGGGGGGGTGCCCAATGACCAAGATCAAGACCTGCGGCCTGACTCGGGAGCGGGAGATCGACTATGTCAATCAATATCTGCCCGACTACGCCGGATTTGTGCTGTGCTTCTCCAAGAGCCGCCGCAGCCTCTCCCCGGAGCGGGCCGAGCAGCTGATCCGGCTGCTCAACCCAGGCGTTGGCGCGGTGGGCGTGGTGGTGGATCTGCCCCTGGAACAGGCCATAGGTCTGCTGAACCGTGGATTTCTGGATGCCTTGCAGCTCCACGGGGATGAAGACGCGGACTACATCCGGGCGCTGAAAGCGGCCACGGGCCGCCAGGTCTGGAAGGCCTTCCAGATCCGCTCTGCCGCCGACCTGGAGGCAGCCGCCGCCAGCCCGGCGGACATGGTGGTGCTGGACAGCGGCCAGGGCTCCGGCCAGGTCTTCGACTGGTCCCTGCTCCGGGACTTTGGGCGGCCCTATTTTCTGGCCGGGGGGCTGGGGCCGGGCAATGTGGTCCGGGCCGTCAAGCAGCTGCACCCCTATGGGATCGATCTCTCCAGCGGCATTGAGACCGACGGAGTGAAAGATAAAGGAAAACTGTCCTCTGTCATCAGCTCGGTGCGGAGGATTAAATGAAAGGAAAAAGGTGATCGTGTATGAAACTGTTCCTGGATACCGCCAACGTGGAGGAGATCCGCAAGGCTAATGAGATGGGTGTCATCTGCGGCGTCACCACCAACCCCAGCCTCATTGCCAAGGAGGGCCGGGACTATGCCGAGACCCTGAAGGAGATCTGCTCCATCGTAGACGGCCCCATCTCCGGCGAGGTCAAGGCCACCACCGAGGACGCCGAGGGCATGATCCGGGAGGGCCGGGAGATTTATGCCATCGACCCCAAGCACATGGTGGTCAAGATCCCCATGACCCAGGAGGGTCTGAAGGCCATCAAGGTGCTCTCCTCCGAGGGCATCCCCACCAACTGCACCCTGATCTTCAGCACCAACCAGGCCCTGCTGGCCGCCCGGGCCGGGGCCACCTATGTCAGCCCCTTCATTGGCCGGCTGGACGACATCAACGAGGACGGCCTGGCCCTGATCGAGGACATCGCCAACGTCTTCGCCCTCTATGACGACATCGACACCCAGATCATCTCCGCCTCCGTGCGGAACACCAGCCACGTGCTGGGCTGCGCCCGTGCCGGCGCCGACATCGCCACCGTGCCCTTCAAGGTCATCGAGCAGATGTGCAAGCATCCCCTGACCGACTCCGGCATCGTCAAGTTCCAGGAGGATTACCGCAAGGTGTTCGGCGACTGAGCCGCCCGGAGCTGATCCCACCAGAGAACATACTTCTCGCCAAACCCCCGGGGTTTGGCGAGAAGCTTAAATACATCAGTACTTGAAATTGGCAAAGGAGCGAGACACCATGTCCAAGGGCCGATTTGGCATCCACGGCGGCCAGTACATCCCCGAGACCCTGATGAACGCGGTCATCGAGCTGGAGGATGCCTACA
>CAZAIF010000180.1:0-3228 GCA_964485125.1 uncultured Oscillospiraceae bacterium
TTGGTGGTGGAGTGGGTGACGATGTCGGCCCCCCACTCGATGGGGCGGCAGTTGACCGGGGTGGGGAAGGTGTTGTCCACGATCAGGGGCACCCCGTGGTCGTGGGCGGCCTTGGCGAAGCGCTCGATATCCAGCACGATCAGGGCGGGGTTGGCCAGGCTCTCGCCAAAGACCAGCTTGGTGTTGGGCCGGAAGGCGGCCTCCAGCTCCTCATCGGAGCAGTCCGGGTCCACGAAGGTGCACTCGATGCCCATCCGCTTCATGGTGACGGCGAAGAGGTTGAAGGTGCCGCCGTAGATGGTGGAGGAGGAGACGATGTGGTCTCCGGCGGAGCACAGGTTGAAGGTTGCGAAGAAATTGGCCGCCTGGCCCGAGGAGGTCAGAATGGCGGCGGCGCCCCCCTCCAGGGCGGCGATCTTGCCTGCCACCGCGTCGGTGGTGGGGTTGGCCAGCCGGGTGTAGAAGTAACCGCTCTCCTCCAGGTCGAACAGGGCGCCCATATGGGCGGAGGTGTCATACTTGAAGGTGGTGCTCTGGACGATGGGGATCATCCGGGGCTCGCCGTTGCCGGGGGTGTAGCCGGCCTGGATGCATTTGGTCTCCAGCTTCCAATCCTTGTTCATGGGAAACACTCCTTACTGAGAGAAAAATACCGTTTGCCGGTTTATCTGTCTATTATAACACACCGGGCCGGGCCGCGCCACAAAAAAAGGGCACTTCCGGGGAAAAAGTCACCTTTGGCGAAAAAGAGAAGAAGAGCCGCGGGAATGCGGCCCCATGTGCCCTCGCCGAAGGACGGTCATTTGGCCGGCGGTACCGCCCGCCGCTCCGGCAGCTGGGAGAGCAGGATGGCCAGCAGCATCAGCCCGCAGCCCGCCAGCTCTCGGGAGGAGAGGGCCTGGCGGAGCAGCAGCCAGCCGAACAGGGCGCTGAACACCGACTCGGTGCACAGAATCAGAGAGGCCACCGTGGGGTCGGTGCGCCGCTGGGCCACGGTCTGGAGGGTGTAGCCCACCCCGCTGGACAGCACGCCCGCGTAGAGGATGGGCTGCCAGGCGGCCAGGATGGCGGCGGGGGCGGGGCGCTCCAGCAGGAGCATGGGCACGCCGCAGAATACGCCGCAGAACAGAAACTGCAGGCAGCTCACCTCCAGGCCGTCCACCCGGCTGGCGAAGTGGTCGGTGGCCAGGATATGCAGGGCAAAGGCCAGGGCGCACAGCAGCATCAGAGCGTCCCCCGCCCCCAGGCCGCCGCCCCCGGCCATGCACAGCAGGTAGAGCCCCGCCACCGACAGCGCCGCGCACACCCACACCAGCCCCCGTGGCCTGCGGCCCAGGGGCAGGGACAGAATGGGCACCAGGATGACGTAGAGGGCGGTGAGAAAGCCCGCCCGGCTGACGGTGGTGTAGGCCAGGCCGATCTGCTGCAGGCTGCTGGCGGCGGCCAGCAGCCCCCCGCAGACCAGTCCGGCCAGCAGCAGATCCCGCCGGCCCCCGGTCCCGGTGCGGGGGACCCCCAGGCGGCGCAGCAGGGCGATGCAGGGCAGTAGGAAGAGGCCGCCCACCAGAAACCGGACTGAGTTGAGGGTAAAGGGACCCACATAGTCCAGCCCCACACTCTGGGCCACGAAGGCGGCGCCCCAAATCATGGCGGTGAGCACCAGCATCAGCGGCCCGGCGGGTTTGTTCCAGCGCATGGTCGATCAACCCTTTTCACAGGATGGGTGGTACAGCAGAACTGCCCGCTGCGGGGCGGCGGGCAGTTTCCTGTACCGTAGAGCTCTCTTGCCGGTGCCGGCAGAGAGGAATCAGATGGTGTCCAGGAACTCGGAGATGAAGTGGAGGGCCACGCCCACGCAGCTGGTCCACTTCCGGTATTTGGCGCAGCGCAGATAGGAGGCGTCGGTCTCAAAGGAGGAGATGTCCCGGATGCGGCGGCGCAGGTCGTCCAGATAGGGCTCGATGAACTGGGTCAGCACACCGCCCATGACGATGTCGCAGTCCAGCACGATGTGGATGTTGTAGATGCCGATGGCCAGGTGGTACAGATAGTCATCCCAGAGGGCCTGATACTCCTTATTGCCCGCCTCCAGGCTGGCGAAGAAGTCCTCCCGGCTGATGCCCAGGTCGTCGCTGAATCGGGCGGTGGAACAGTAGGCTTCCAGACAGCCGCGCTTGCCGCAGCGGCACTGGCGGCCGCCGGGGACGATGCACATGTGGCCGAACTCCCCGGAGTGGAGGTGGTGGCCCATATAGTTGACCCCGTCCAGCAGCACCGCGCCGCCTACGCCCTTCTGGACGGACAGATAGACCATGGTGGAGTTGGCGCTGTTGTTCCACCACTCCGCCACGCCGCCGGCGTTGGCGTCATTTTCCAGGAAGCAGGGGTAGGGGATGTACCGGGTCAGCAGGTCGAAGCTCAGCGTCCGGGGGATGACCGCACGGGAGAGCTCCACCGTGCCCCGCTCCAGGTTGGGGATGCCGGGCAGGGCGATACCCACCCCCAGCAGCCGGGTGCGGTCGATGGCGTTGGAGTCCAGGAAATCCTCCAGGATCTGCCCCAGCTCCCGGCAGTAGTTTTCGTCTCCGGTGAAGGGCTTGAAGATGGCCAGATCGCACACCTGCTGGGCCTTCAGGTCGATGCAGGCGATGTGGATATGGCGGTTGGAGAGCATGATGCCCACCGAGTACTTGAAGTTGGCGGTGACGCCGATGGCCTTGGGCTTGCGGCCGCCGGTGGAGTCAAAGGTGCCCTGCAGCTCCAGCAGGCCGCTGTCCAGCAGCTCCCGCAGGTTCTGCCCCACAGTGGGCAGGCTGAGGGAGAGGTTCTGGGCCACGTCCTGCTTGGAGACGGGGGTCTCAGAGCTGTATATATAGCGGAAAACCCGGTTGCGGTTCTGGCGGCGGAGTTCGGCGGTATTATAGGAGACCATAAAAACACCCCTTCTGCATTAGATGGCGCAGTTTAGCGCGCTGTTTCAAAAAAGACTTTTAAAAAAGCGAATCAAACCACCCTCATTTTAACACATCATTTCCTAGATGCAACTAAATTTTAGGTGAAATCTTGCGAAAAAATAACTAAATTTCGCTTGGGTTCCATCCTTTTCCTGCTGGCGGCGCCGGAGCGGGGTTCCGGCGCCGCTGAGGAACCGGGTGCGCCCAGTCCGGCGGCCTCCGGCGGGGCGGTTGGCTCCCCTCCTGCTCCCGTCTCCGCCGGAGACGGCGCTAG
>CAZAIF010000181.1:0-3223 GCA_964485125.1 uncultured Oscillospiraceae bacterium
TCAGTATTCTCCCTGCCAGCGGGGGCTCTCCTCCGGGACGGCCCGGCCCTGGCGCAGGCTCTCAGGCACGTTGAGCACCCGCTGGTTGCGGCTGCCCCGGAAGTTCAGCTCCAGGCTGCGCTCGGCGAGCAGGAAGGGCCCGTCGATGAGCACGTCCAGCCCCTCCAGCAGCCGGCGCTGGGCGGGGGTGCCCTGATACAGCTGCTCGAAGGTATAGCCGGTGTAGGCGGCCACCTCGTAGCCCGCCCCCCGGAGCAGCTCCGCCAGCCGGGCAAAGCCCTCGGCCTGGGCGAAGGGCTCCCCGCCGGAGAAGGTCACCCCCCGGCACAGGGGGTTGTCCCGGACCAGCGCCAGCAGCGCCTCCTCCTCCATGGGGGTGCCCCCCGCAAAGGGCCAGGTTTCCGGGTTGTGGCAGCCGGGGCAGTGGTGAGGGCAGCCCTGGGCGAAAAAGGTGGTGCGGATGCCCGGGCCGTCCACAATGCTGTCCCCGGCGATCCCCGCCAGATTAAGCATGGCCCCCCAGGCTGTGCTTCACCCGGTCCCGCTCCTCGGCCCGCTTGGCGTCGTTCCACTTGTCCATGGTGCCCACCAGGTAGCCGGTGATCCGGCGGATGCGCTCAAAGCCCACGCCCTGGCCCAGTTTCTCCTGCAGGCTCTTCTCTTTCACGGTCATAGTTCATTCCTCCTGATGGCATTGCTTCTGTCGTGTCTCATGGGACCGTCAGCGGATGCCCTGGAAAGCGGGCATCTCGGGATATTGCTTCTTGAGTTGGTCGATCTGCTCCGGCGGGATCATCTCCCCTTCCCGGCGGCCGCACCGGGGGCACACGTCGCCGATGACCCCCACATAGCCGCAGACCGGGTCCCGGTCCACCGGGTGGTTGATGCTGCCGTAGCCCACCCCGGCGTCGTGCATCCAGCGCACCACCGTCTCAAAGGCCTCCACGTTCTTGGAGGTATCCCCGTCCAGCTCCACATAGCTGATGTGACCGGCGTTGCACAGGGCATGATAGGGGGCCTCCAGCCGGATCTTGTCATAGGCGGAGATGGGGAACCACACCGGGATGTGGAAGCTGTTGGTGTAGTACTCCCGGTCGGTGACCCCGGGGATCTTGCCGTAGCGCTGCTGGTCCATGCGGACAAAGCGGCCGGAGAGCCCCTCGGCGGGAGTGGCCAGCAGGGTGAAGTTCATCTTCATCTCCTGGCTCTTGGCGTCGCAGAACCGGCGCATGTGGCCCACGATCTCCAGCCCCTTGCGCTGCATCTCCTCGCTTTGGCCGTGGTGGGCTCTGTAGAGGGCGGTCAGGGTCTCGGCCAGGCCGATGAAGCCGATGGACAGGGTGCCGTGCTTCAGCACCTCCCGCAAATCATCCCGGGTGGTCAGCTTGTCCGAGTCCAGCCAGATCCCCTGGCCCATCAGGAAGGGGAAGTTGTGGACGTGCTTCGACGCCTGGATCTCAAACCGGTCCAGCAGCTGCTGGGCCACCAGGGCCAGCATGGCGTCCAGCTTCTCATAGAACACCGCCTCGTCCCCGTGGCTCTCGATGGCCAGCCGGGGCAGGTTGATGGAGGTGAAGGACAGGTTGCCCCGGGAGTAGGCGATCTGCCGGGTGGGGTCGTAGACGTTGCCCATGACCCGGGTGCGGCAGCCCATGGTGGCCACCTCCGTCTCCGGGTGGCCGGGCTTGTAGTACTGCAGATTATAGGGGGCATCCAAAAAGACGAAGGTGGGGAACAGCCGCTTGGCGCTCACCTTGCAGCTGAGCCGGAACAGGTCGTAGTTGGGGTCGCCGGGGTTGTAGTTGACCCCCTCCTTGACCTTGAAGATGTGGATGGGGAAGATGCAGGTCTCCCCGTGGCCCAGCCCCGCGTCCAGGGCCAGCAGCACGTTGCGCATGGCCATCCGGCCCTCGGGGGAGGTGTCGGTGCCGTAGTTGATGGAGGAGAAGGGGGTCTGGGCCCCGGCCCGGGAGTGCATGGTGTTCAGGTTGTGGACAAAGCCCTCCATGGCCTGATAGGTGTCCCGGTCGGTGTTCTGCCAGGCCCGGCGGCGCACCCGCTTCAGAATGGCCTCCGCCTGGGCGCGGGGCATGTGGAACTGGCGCTCCAGCCCGGCGGCCAGCAGGTCGTCAAAGCCCGGGGCGTTCTCCAGCCGGGCGGTCTCGCCGGTCTCCTCCTCCACCCCGGACACCAGCCGGGCGATGGGCTCAGAGGCGTCCTCCAGGTCCAGGATGTCCTCCACCGCCTGCCCCAGCAGCCGCCGGAAGGCCTTGCGGTAGGTCTTGGCCACCCCCTCGGCCATGCCGTAGTCGAAGTTGGGGATGGACTGGCCGCCGTGCTGGTCGTTCTGGTTGGCCTGGATGGCGATGGCGGCCAGGGCGGCGTAGCTCTGGATGCTCTGGGGCTCCCGCAGGTAGCCGTGGCCGGTGGAGAAGCCCCCGTGGAACAGCTTCAGGATGTCGATCTGGCAGCAGGTGGTGGTCAGGGAGTAGAAGTCGAAGTCGTGGATGTGGATGTCCCCCTCCCGGTAGGCCTTGGCGTGCTCGGGCCGGAGCAGGTATATCTCGTTGTAGGCCTTGGCCCCGGCGGAGCCGATCTGGAGCATGCTGCCCATGGCGGTGTTGCCGTCGATGTTGGCGTTGTCCCGCTTCATATTGCTGGAGCGGGCGTCCACCCGGGTGATCTCGTCGATGGTGCGCATCAGGGCGGTGTTGGCCTCCCGGGCCCGGGTGCGGTTGGCACGGTAGAGGATGTAGGCCTTGGCGGAGGCGTTGAAGCCGTGGTTCATCAGCTGCTGCTCCACCAGGTCCTGGATCAGCTCGATGTCCGGGGAGCCGTCGGGCGCCCGGGCCTCCAGGGCGCTGTGGACCGCGTTGGCCACCCGGGCCGCGTCGGCGGCGTTCCCCTCGCCGGTGGCCTCCAGGGCCTTGAGAATGGCGGCGGCGATCTTGTTCTGCTCGTAGAGGACCACACGGCCGTCCCGTTTGGTGATGCTGTGGATCATATCATCTCGCTCCCTCGCGCTTGGGCTACGCAAATGGGCACAATATCTTGCGCCCTATTTGTGTGCGTGCCACTATATTTTGGACCATACCGGAGAGTTTGTCAAGAGGCGGCAATGATTTTTAGCGGCATTTCACAAAATATGCCCCCCTTTTTCTCCGTCCGGCACAAGAAGTTGCGCTCCCGCCGCAACTCCCGGTGCCTCCCCGCCGGAAGCGGC
>CAZAIF010000182.1:0-3202 GCA_964485125.1 uncultured Oscillospiraceae bacterium
GAGGATGAGGAATGATGACCATCGAAGAAAGAGCCTTTGCCGTGACCGCCTCCGACGAGTGCGAGAAGCTGATGACCCGCTTCGGCTACCTCTACTCCGGCGGCAAGTACCGGGAGATTTTTGAGACCCTGTTCTCCAAGCGGGAGGACATCACCCTGACCGTGAACAACGGCCAGTTCAACAACCGCTACAGCGTCTACAAGGCCTTTGTCCTGGATCAGGAGCGGGCCGCCGTCGACCACTATCTGGCCTGCAAGCAGCGCTATCCCGGCCTGGAGGACAAGGTGGAGGACATTTTTGCCCTGTACATGTTCCGCAAACCCCTGATGCACAACATGGTGTTTGAGCTGGCCGGGGACGCCCAGAGCGCCAAGGCCGTATTCTACACCACCGCCTACGTCCACAACGAGGTCACCCCCTCCGGCGTGCGGGACTGCCGCTGGATCATGGAGCGCCACGCCGCCGACTTCATCTATGAGGACGGCGCTTGGAAGATCCTGAACTTCCGGGTCAACTCCGATGCGGAGGGGCTGATGGACACCTATCAGTGGCCCCTGTGCAACCGGGTGGTGCCCGAGTTCGACGCCCTGGACAACTATGACCTGCCCGGCACCTACCACCGCGCCTACTCCCCCCTGCAGGTGCCCCAGAACACCCCCGCCATCCCCGAACCCTATGAGACCTACAGCGCCGAGCACTCCTATGCCGCGCTGAAGTGATCCCCCCTTTTTGGATCCAGCGCTGCCCGTCCGGCCTCTGGCCGGACGGGCAATCTGTCTCTGGGGGCGAAAGGCGCAAAAAAACTTCCGCGCCCCGGTTCCCGGGGCGCAGAAGGGAGTGAAACGGGCGGGCGGGTCAGGCGAAGGTGACGGACAGCCGGCCCAGGGTGGAGAACTCCGCCTCAAACCGGTCGCCCGGGGCGGCCGGGTGGGCGCCGCACAGGGCGCCGGAGAGGACGATGTCCCCGGCCCTCAGCCCCTGGCCGTACTGGTCATACAGCTTGTTAGACAGCCAGGCCACGCTGTTGAGGGGGCTGCCCAGGATCACGTCGGCCCGGCCCCGGGCCAGCACGGCGCCGTTTTTGTACAGGGTCAGCTCCTCGGCGGCGAAGTCCATGCCATCGGGGGCGCGCCGGGCGGAGGAGCGCATAAAGTGGCCCGCCGAGGCGTTGTCGCTGACGGTGTCGGCGATCCGGTTGCGCCAGCCCGCCAGCCGGGTCTCGGGGAATTCAAAGGCGGCCTGCACCCAGCCGGTGGCGGCCAGCACGTCCCCGGCGGAGGCCCGGCGGGGCAGGTCAGCCCCCAGCACAAAGGCGATCTCCCCCTCCACCTTGGGCTCGAACATGCGGTCAAAGGGGGCGGCGCCGTTTTCCGGCAGCTCCATGCCGGCATAGAGCCGGCCGTAGTCCGGCTCCTCCACCCCCATGGAGGCCATCAGCTCCTCTGCGGTCAGGCCGATCTTATAGCCCACCGGGGCGTGGCCCAGGGCAATGGCCCGGTCCGCGTTGTACTTCTGGATCTGATAGGCGCCGTCGGCGGTGAGGGCGGGATAGCGATGGGAGATCAGGGCGTCCACGGCCCTGTGGGTGCGGTAGGCGCGGTACAGCTCGTCGGCCAGCGCCTTTGTCAGCTCAGGGTTCATACATACTACCTCCTCGGTAAAATCTGCTCGCTCTTATTTTAGACCAAGGGGCCGGGCGGGGAAATGCCCTATTTTAAATGGGGTGATATGCCGGGCCTTATATCGGGCGGCGCCGGATGGCCGGGAGGGCGCGAAAAGAGCAGCGCGGAACGAAGGAGGTTCCGGTGCTGCTCTTGTACTGGGGGATTGGGGCGGACCCGGCCGTCAGCGGGCGTACTGCCGGGATATGATCCGCTGGCCCTCTTCCTGCTGCTCGGTCAGGATGTTGCCCAGCTCCTGGCGGGTGTAGAGGTAGAACTCCTCCATAATGGGGGTGGAGAAGTGGGAGCGGGAGCGGGCGATGCCCACGGTGATCTGGGCGAAGTAGTCGTCCAGGGGGACGGCCCGCAGGTCCAGGTTGCCCTCGTTCATCAGCTCGGGCAGCCGGTGGACGGGACACAGCACGATGTTGCGGCCGAAGTCGAAGGTGTGCTCGTCAAAGCGCTCCTGCTCGTTGCTGGTGCGGACGATGTTGGGGACAAAGCCCGCCTTCTGGCACAGGTTGAGCAGGGTGCTGCGGGAGAGGAACAGCTCGTTGCAGATGAAGTGGGCCTGGCGGAACTCCTTCAGGGAATAGCCGCGGCGGTTGGCGAAGTGGTTGTCCGACTTCATCAGCGCCACCACCGGCATGGTGTGGACCGGCTCCCAGAGGATTTTCTCCCCCTCCATCCAGTCGTAGACCACCGCCAGGTCGATGGTGTGGTCCAGCAGGCCGTTTTCGATGCTCTTGTCGGAGCGCACCATCTGGGTGGTGGGCAGCAGGCCGTAGTCCGGGTAGTAGTGGGAGAACAGGGCGGGCAGGATGCGGGAGAAGCTGGCGGCGGCGTTGATGCGGTCCTCCCGGTATTCCTTGGCGTGGCGGATCTCCTCCACTGCGGTGTCCAGCTCCTGAAAGATGCGGTTGACGTGGTGCAGAAAGATCTCGCCGTTTTCCGTCAGCTGGATGCGCCCCTTGGACCGGCTGAACAGCTGCACGCCCAGGCTGCTCTCCAGGCGGGAGATGGAGGTGCTCAGATTTGGCTGGGAGACGAACAGCTCCCGGGCGGCCTTGGTGACATTTTCCAGTTTTGCCACGGTTCTGAAGTGGTTGAGTTGATTCAGTTCCATTGTCTCAATTTCCTCCCGGCGTGGAGATGGAGGGGACTTTTATAATTTTACATGATTTTTAAAATGCTGTCAAACCGGCGGGTGGAGCGCCGGACAGGGGAAACCGCGCGGCCCGGCGCCTGATGGCGCCGGGCCGCGGCCGCGTTCTTTTTGGGGCTGTCTGTGGGGCAGAGGGGTCAGCGGATCCGTTTGAGCTGGATCACCTGGTGGTCGGGGTTGGCGTGGGTGGGGAAGAGGAACAGGTCGCCCCGGCTGTTGCCGCACATGCCGTGGGCCTTCAGGTCGCTGTTGAAATAGCCCAGCTGGGCCACGATGTCGATCTCGTCGTTGAAGATGGTCAGATAGCCGCCCCGGCCCACCACATACATGTAGGCGCCGTCGTACCACAGGTCGGAGGGCTGGCCCAGGTTGCCCT
>CAZAIF010000183.1:0-3199 GCA_964485125.1 uncultured Oscillospiraceae bacterium
CGCCCACCGGGTCGATGTTCTCCATGGAGCAGATCTGGATCACGTTGCCGGCGCTGTCCCGCATGACCTCGAACTCAATCTCCTTCCAGCCGGAGATGCACCGCTCCACCAGGATCTCCCCCACCCGGGAGGCGTAGATGCCCCGGGCGGCGATCTCCCGCAGGGAGGCCTCGTCATAGGCGATGCCGCCGCCGGTGCCGCCCAGGGTGTAGGCGGGGCGGACAATGACAGGGTAGTGGATGCTGTTGGCGAAGTCCACCGCGTCCTCCACGCTGGTCACCACCACAGAGGTGACGCAGGGCTGGTGGATGGACTCCATGCAGTCCTTAAAGCCCTGGCGGTCCTCCGCCTTGTGGATGGATTCGGGGCTGGTGCCCAGCAGGCGGACGCCGTACTGCTCCAAAATCCCCTGCTCGTACAGGGCCATGGCCAGGTTCAGGCCGATTTGGCCGCCCAGGGTGGGCAGAATGGAATCGGGGCGCTCCTTCTCGATGACGGAGGTCAGGGAGGCCACATTCAGGGGCTCGATATAGACGTGGTCGGCGATGTCCTTGTCGGTCATGATGGTGGCCGGGTTGGAGTTGACCAGCACCACCTCGATGCCCTCCTCCTTCAGGGAGCGGCAGGCCTGGGTGCCGGCGTAGTCAAACTCCGCGGCCTGGCCGATGACGATGGGGCCGGAGCCGATGACCAGCACCTTTTTGATGTCAGGATTCTTAGGCATTCAGAGCACCACCCTTCTTCGCGTCCTCCACCATCTCCAGGAATTTGTCGAACAGGTACTCGGTGTCCTGGGGACCTGGGCTGGCCTCCGGGTGGAACTGGACGGTGAAAATCCGCTTGTTTTTATAACGCAGGCCCTCGCAGGTGCCGTCGTTGACGTTGACGTGGCTGACCTCGGCCACGGCCGGGTCCACCGACTCGCTCCGGACCACATAGCCATGGTTCTGGCTGGTGATGAACACCCGCCCGGCCTGGATGTCCCGCACCGGGTGGTTGGCCCCCCGGTGGCCGTAGGCCAGCGGGCCGGTGGAGGCACCGGTGGCCAGCGCCATCAGCTGGTGGCCCAGGCAGACGGCGAAGATGGGCAGGTCGGACTGGTAGAGCTTGCGCACCTGGGCGATGATCTCCACGTTGTCGGCGGGGTCGCCGGGGCCGTTGGAGAGCATCACCCCGTCGTAGCCCCCGGAGAGAATCTCCTCCGCCGGGGTGTGGGCGGGCAGCAGGGTGACGTCACAGCCCCGGGCGTTGAGGCAGCGGGTCATGTTCCGCTTCTCGCCGAAGTCCAGCAGGGCGATCTTGTACCGGGGGTGCTCCACCGGGTAATGGACCGGGGCGGGGGTGGTCACCCGCTCCACGGTGCCAGACACCCGGTAGGCCCGCAGCCGCTCCAGCGCCTGCTCCAAATCGATGTGCTCCGCACAGGTGATCATGCCGTTCATGGCGCCCTGGTTGCGGAGGATCTTGGTCAGGGCCCGGGTGTCGATGCCCTGGAGCCCGGTGATGTTGTGCTCCTTCAGGTAGGCGTCCAGGGTGCCCTCGTTGCGGAAGTTGCTCCCCCGCTCGGACAGGCGGCGCACCACAAAGGCCTCCGCCCAGGGGCGGCCGGACTCGTTGTCCTCGTGGTTAACGCCGTAGTTGCCGATCAGAGGGTAGGACATCACGATGCCCTGGCCCGCATAGGAGGGGTCGGTCAGGATCTCCTGATAGCCCACCATCGAGGTGTTGAACACCATCTCGCAGACACGCTCCTCCGTGCCGCCGATGCTCTCCCCCACGAAGGTGCGGCCATTTTCCAGGATCAACGTCGCTTTCATTGAAAATAACCCGCCTTTCCAATATACTCTCTTTCGTTCATTGATAACGCCCGTCGGTGGTTGCGGATTTGCCCTGTGAGGTTGGGGGTCACAGGGCAAAATTTTTTCAAAAAAAGAGAGCCTCCGCGCGCGATGTACATTCATCCGCGCGTGGCAACTCCCTCTAAGGCTTTACCTTATCTTTTATACCACAATATATTGTGAATTGCAAGGCATATTTTCCCTCATTTCACTCTTTTCCACAACATTCCTGCCCCGGCGCATAGTTCCGCCCCGCCCGGGCAGGCTAAAGCTCAGCAAACTGTTTTTCAGGAGGTGGGAGAAATGGCGATCGCCTTCACCCGGACCGTCGTACTCTATCTGCTGCTCATCACCGGCATCCGACTGATGGGCAAGCGCCAGGTGGGGGAGCTGGAGCCCACCGAGCTGGTGCTGGCCATGCTGCTCAGCGACCTGGCGGCGGTGCCCATGCAGGACTTTGGGCTGCCCCTGCTCTACGGGGTGGTGCCCATCGTGGCGCTGCTCTGCCTGACCATGCTGCTCAGCGTGGCCACCATGCGCAGCGTCCGGCTGCGGGCGCTGCTGTGCGGCAAGCCCAGCATCGTGGTCCAGGACGGCCAGCTGCGCCAACGGGAGATGAGAAAGGTGCGCATGACGGTGGACGAGCTGATCGAGGAGCTGCGGCTCCAGGGGGTGACCGACCTGAAGGGCGTGAAGTACGCCATTCTGGAGACCAGCGGCCAGGTATCCGTCCTGCTGCGCCAGGAGGAGCAGCCCGCCACCCCAAAGCAGCTGGGCCTCTTTGTCCAGTCTCAGAGCCTGCCGGTGGTGGTCATCAATGACGGGCGGGTGCTGGAGCACAACCTGAACGCCCTGGGGCTGGACCGGGCCTGGCTGGAGCGGGAGCTGCGGCAGCGGGGGGCCGCCTCCCCCAGGGACGTATTCCTGCTCACCGCCGACCGGGACGGGGCCGTCTACTACACCCCCCGGGAGGACGCCTGATGGGGCGGCTGTGGGTCTCCCTGGCCCTGCTGGCCGGGCTGTTCGGGGGCGCCCTGGCCAACGGCTGGTATCTGGACCGCCTGACCGACGGGATGGCCCAGACCCTGGAGCAGGCCCAGGCGGAGGCGGAGGCCGGGAACTGGGCGGCGGGGCGGCAGCTGACCGGCCAGGCCCGCCGGACCTGGGAGAAGGCCTCCGGCTACCTGCACATCGTGCTCCGCCACAGCGAAACCGACGAGGTCTCCGCCCTCTTTCGGGAGGTGGAACAGCTGCTCCAGTGGCAGGAGGCGGCGGAGTACGCCTCCTCCAATGCCAGGCTGGTGGAGGAGATCCGGCTGCTGGCAGATATGGAGCGGCTCAATTTGAAAAACATCCTCTAG
>CAZAIF010000184.1:0-3193 GCA_964485125.1 uncultured Oscillospiraceae bacterium
CGTCGATGATGGAGGCCCGGAAGATGTTGGCAATCTGGATGACCTCGTTGCGCACATCCCGGGAGGAGGCGGACACCTTGATGAGCACCAGCTCCCGGCGGATGGCGTGGGCCGGGGTCAGCTCCTTGACCGAGTGGACCGGGAAGAGCTTGCGCAGCTGGTTGCACAGCTGGAGGGCCTGCCCGGCGTCGGCCAGGACCTCGATGGTGATGCGGGAGACGTCGGGCTCGTCGGTGGTGCCCACGGCCAGGGACTCGATGTTGTAGCCCTTCCGGGTGAACAGGCGGGAGACCTGGCTGAGCACGCCGGCCTCATTGTCCACCAGCACGGAGAGGGTATGGCGGGTGATGGCTTCGCTCATTCTTCAGTCCTCCTTAATCCAGCAGGAATTTGGTGGCGGGGTCGCCGCCGTTGACCATGGGATGCACCTTGGCGTCCTTGTCGATGACGCAGTCAATGACCGCCGCCTTGCCCGAGTCCAGGGCGGCCTGGAAGGCCCGCTCGAACTCGTCCTGGCTGCTGACCCGGTATCCGGCGATGCCGTAGGCCTCGGCCAGCTTGACGAAGTCGGGGCCCCGGTCCAGGTCGGTCTGGGAGTAGCGCTTGTCGTAGATCAGGGTCTGCCACTGGCGGACCATGCCCAGGGTGCGGTTGTCAAAGATGCAGATGATCACCGGCAGCTTGTAGTGCTCCACGGTGGCCAGCTCGTGGCAGTTCATGCGGAAGCAGCCGTCGCCGGTCATCAGCACCACCGGATACTCGGGACAGCCCAGGGCGGCGCCCATGGCGGCCCCCAGGCCGAAGCCCATGGTGCCCAGCCCGCCGGAGGTCAGCAGCTGGCCCGGGCGGTTGAAGTGGTAGTACTGGGCGGCCCACATCTGATGCTGGCCCACGTCGGTGGCGATGATGGCCTGGGCGGCGGTCAGCTTGGTGACCGACTCGATGATCTCGTTGGGGGCCAGCACCTTGGGGTCGTGGGGGAGCACCGGCTCCTTCATGCTCAACACATAGTTGTTCCACTCGGGATAGTCATGGCGGGGCAGATTCTTGTTCAGCAGCTCCAGCACCCGGCGGGCGTCGCCGATGATGTGGTGATAGGTCTGCACGTTCTTGTCGATCTCCGAGCGGTCGATGTCGATGTGGACGATCTTGGCCTGCTTGGCGAAGGTGGAGGGGCTGGTTGCCACCCGGTCGGAGAAGCGGCAGCCGATGGCGATCAGCAGGTCGCACTTGGCGGAGGCGATGTTGGAGGCGTGGTTGCCGTGCATGCCGATCATGCCGGTGAACAGCGGGTCGTTGCCCGGGCAGGCGCCGCCGCCCATAATGGTGGAGGCCACCGGGCAGTGGAGTGTGTTGTAGAACTTGCGGAACTCGGGCACCGCCCCCTTGGAGCGGATGACGCCGCCGCCAACCAGGATCAGGGGGCGCTGGGCCTCCTCGATGAGCTCCAGCAGTTTGTCCAGATCCGCCAGATCCGGGTCGGGGGTGCGCAGCTCGTGCTCAGTGCGGCGCAGCAGGTTGGCGATGCGGCCATGCTTGTGGTGCTCGCTGAGGGGCAGGGGCTCGTAGTCGGTATAAGTAGAGGTGACGTTCTTCAGAATGTCGATGTGCACAGGGCCGGGCCGGCCGGAGCGGGCGATGGCGAAAGCCTCCCGGACCACATCCGCCAGCTTGTCGGCGTCCTTGACCAGGAAGTTGCACTTGGTAATGGGCATGGTGATGCCGGTAATATCCACCTCCTGGAAGGAGTCCTTGCCGATCAGGCTCTCGCCCACGTTGCAGGTGATGAACACCACGGGGGAGGAATCCAGATAGGCGGTGGCGATGCCGGTGACCAGGTTGGTAGCGCCGGGGCCGGAGGTGGCGAAGCAGACCCCCACCTTTCCCGTCGCCCGGGCATAGCCGTCGGCGGCGTGGGATGCGCCCTGCTCATGGGAAGTCAGGATGTGCTTGATCTTCTGGCCGTAGCCGTGGAGCTCAAACTCATCGTAGATGTTCAGAATGGTGCCGCCGGGATAGCCGAAGACGGTGTCAACGCCCTGCTCCAGCAGGCATTCCATCAGAACCTGGGATGCGGTCATTCTCATGGGATGATTTCCTCCTTTGGAAATGTGTTAGACGGCAGCATATAAAAAATGCTCCGTCCAGTCAATAGGACGAAGCAGACGAACTCCGTGGTACCACCTAAATTCGCGTCCGGGCATACAACGGGCGCGCACTCGTTTCCCCGATAACGTGGGGCAATGCCGTCCCTCTCTAATGGGCGGTGGCCGTTCAAGGGGGCCGCTCCCGGGTGACGTTCAGGCGGGCAGTCCGATAGGCGCTCGCAGCGAACGCGCCCTCTCTGGATCGGCCAAGCCGCCCTACTCTTCCGTTCATCGCGTTTGGTTGTATGCTCAATATCATAACGGCATTCCCGGGGTTTGTCAATATCCATCCGGCGGAAAATTTTGTGCTTTAAAGCGCCGGATTTTTGTGGCTTTTCCCGATCTGCCCGCCCCGTCCCGCCGGGGAGAGGGGCGGCAGGAGAAAAGGAAAAACTTTTTTCGTTTCCCTCTTTACAAATGTGCCCGGCTCTGCTATACTCTTGTTAGTGAGAATAATTCTCAGTTAGAACCTCGATCACCATAGTCAATTGTCAATGTACAGGAGGAACACATTATGAAGTACGTATGTCCCGTCTGCGGTTATGTCAGCGAAGAGCCCATCGAGAAGTGCCCCATCTGCGGCGCGGCCATGAAGGCCGACACCGGCGACAACACCACCTACGCCGCCGAGCACGTGCTGGGCGTGGCCAAGGGCGCCCCTGAGGATGTCATCGCCGGCCTGCGGGAGAACTTCCAGGGCGAGTGCTCCGAGGTGGGCATGTATCTGGCCATGGCCCGGGTCGCCCATCGGGAGGGCTATCCTGAGATCGGCCTGTACTGGGAGAAGGCCGCCTATGAGGAGGCAGAGCACGCTGCCAAGTTCGCCGAGCTGCTGGGCGAGGTGCTGAGCGACTCCACCAGGGCCAACCTGGAGGCCCGTGTGGCCGCCGAGTTCGGCGCCACCCAGGGCAAGGTGGATCTGGCCAAGCGCGCCAAGGAGCTGGGCCTGGACGCCATCCACGACACCGTCCACGAGATGGCCCGGGACGAGGCCCGTCACGGCAAGGCGCTGAAGGGCCTGCTGGACCGCTATTTCGGCAAGTAAT
>CAZAIF010000185.1:0-3170 GCA_964485125.1 uncultured Oscillospiraceae bacterium
GGCAGCCCCAGGCTCATGAGCATGGCGGGCCAGATGATGGAGTGGAAGCGGACGATCTCCTTGCCCACGAAGTGGACGTCGGCGGGCCAGAACTTCTCAAAGTCGTGATAGGTGTCGTTCTCGAAGCCCAGGGCGGTGGTGTAGTTGAACAGGGCGTCCACCCACACATAGACCACGTGGCCCGGGTCAAAGTCCACCGGGACGCCCCAGGTGAAGCTGGTGCGGGAGACGCACAGGTCCTCCAGGCCGGGCTTGATGAAGTTGTTCACCATCTCGTGGACCCGGGAGCGGGGCTGCAGAAAGTCGGTGTTTTCCAGCAGGTCAAGGACCGGCTTGGCGTATTTGCTCAGCCGGAAGAAGTAGGCCTCCTCCTCGGCGTCCTGTACCTCCCGGCCGCAGTCGGGGCACTTGCCGTCCACCAGCTGGCTCTCGGTCCAGAAGGACTCGCAGGGCTTGCAGTACTTGCCCACGTACTTGCCCTTGTAGATGTCCCCCTTGTCGTACATGGCCTTGAAGATCCTCTGGATGCTCTTGACGTGGTAGCCGTCGGTGGTGCGGATGAAGCGGTCGTTGGAGATATTCATCAGCTTCCACAGGTCCAGAATGCCCTTGGGGCCGGTGACGATGCTGTCCACGAACTGCTGGGGGGTGACGCCGGCCTGGCGGGCCTTGTCCTCGATCTTCTGGCCGTGCTCGTCGGTGCCGGTCAGGAACATCACGTCGCAGCCCTGCAGCCGCTTATAGCGGGCCATAGCGTCGGTGGCCACGGTGCAGTAGGTGTGCCCGATGTGCAGCTTGTCCGAGGGATAGTAGATCGGCGTGGTGATATAATATTTTTTCTTCTCTCCCATGGCGGGTTCCTCCTTGCGGCCTGCCGCCCGAATGAAAGGGGCAGGCGGTCTTCTCCTATTTTACCATTCTGCCATTATATGCCCAAACCGGGCGCTTGGCAAGGGTTTCCCCCGGAAAAAACCGCTTCGGCCGCCCCGCCGCCCTGTCAGGGGGAGGGGCTTTCGTCGAATCGACGGGGAAAATGGAGGGGGCTTTGATTATGTCGCCCGCCCCCTGGCAGTTTATCCACACGACCTTTACATAAAAAATGTGCAAAACTATGTGCATAATGTGGAAAAGCCCCGGGGAAACGGCGGGTTTTCCCCGGCCGGGCCGGGGGCGGAGGGGCCCGGGGACGGGATGCATATTCGATGAATGTTCGATGACAAAGGATGATTATGCCCCCGTTTATGGCCCCGGGGCGGGCCGGGCGGGGAAAGGATTTGACAAATTCCGCCCCGGCGGAGTATGATAGACGGAACGGCCCCCGGGCCGCCCGGCGGCCGGGGAGCCGGAGAAGCGGGCCCGCCCGGCGGCGGGAGAGAGGAGAGACAGGAGATCGTGCTGAGACGGTTTTTGCATTACTACAGGCCCCACAGGCTGCTCTTTGTGCTGGACATGGGGGCGTCGCTGCTGGTGTCGGTGATCGCGGTGATCTACCCCATCGTGACCCGGCGGATGCTCAACGACCTGATCCCCAACCGGAACTACCGGATGGTGGTGATCGCCGGGCTGGCGCTGCTGGGGCTGTACTTTGTGAGGATGCTGCTGAACTACTTCATCCAGTACCAGGGCCACATGATGGGCACCAAGATGCAGGCCCAGATGCGCCGGGACCTGTTCTGCCACCTGGAGAAGCTGCCCTTCCGCTTCTTTGACGATCACGAGACCGGCAAGATCATGAGCCGGATGACCAACGACCTCTTCGACGTCAGCGAGCTGGCCCACCACGGCCCGGAGAACCTGCTGATCTGCACCTTCTCGGTGCTGCTCTCCCTGGGCTATCTGGCCACCATCCACCTGGGGCTGACTCTGATCATCTTCGCCTGCATCCCGCTGCTGGTGGTGTGCTCCCTCTACACCCGGAAGCGCCAGCGGGCCGCCTTCCGCCGCAACCGGGAGGCCAACGCCCGGATCAACGCCGACCTGCAGAGCAGCGTCTCCGGTGTGCGCATCACCAAGGCCTTCACCAACGCAGACAAGGAGCAGGAGAAGTTCGAGGTGGGCAACCTGGAGTTCCAGGAGTCCAGGCGGGAGGCCTACAAGGCCATGGCCCAGTTCCAGTCCTCCACCACCTTCATCACCGACGTGTTCAACGTGGTGGTGCTGGTGGCCGGGGGCCTGTTCCTCTACCGGGGGAGCATCGACTTCGCCGACTACTCCGCCTTTATCGTGTCCATCAACCTGTTTTTGCAGCCCATCAAGAACCTGATCAACTTCATGGAGCAGTACCAGAACGGGGTGGCCGGCTTTGAGCGCTTCCTGGAGGTCATGGACCAGCCTCCGGAGGAGGACGACCCCGGGGCGGCGCCGGCGGGGCGGCTGGAGGGCCACATCCGCTTCCGGGACGTGAGCTACGGCTACCAGGAGGGCCGGGAGGTGCTCCGCCACGTGGACCTGGACATCCCGGCGGGCCACACCTTCGCCCTGGTGGGCCCCAGCGGCGGGGGCAAGACCACCATCTGCCACCTGATCCCCCGGTTCTACGACGCCAGCGCCGGGGAGATCACCATCGACGGCAAGCCCCTCGCCTCCATGACCCGCCAGTCCCTGCGCCGGAACATCGGCATCGTCCAGCAGGACATCTTCCTGTTCAACGCCAGCATCCGGGACAACATCCTCTACGGCCGGCTGGACGCCACCGAGGCGGAGGTGGTGGAGGCGGCCAAGCGGGCCAACATCCACGAGTATATCATGTCCCTGGAGGAGGGCTATGACACGGTGGTGGGGGAACGGGGGGTGCGGCTCTCCGGCGGCCAGAAGCAGCGGCTGTGCATCGCCCGGGTCTTCCTGAAGAACCCCCCGATCCTGATCCTGGACGAGGCCACCAGCGCCCTGGACAACACCACCGAGATCCTGATCCAGCAGGCCCTGGACGAGCTGTGCAAGGGCCGCACCACCCTGGTGGTGGCCCACCGGCTGAGCACCATCAAGCGCTCCGACCAGATCGCCGTCATCGACGGCGGCCGGGTGGCCGAGCAGGGCAGCCACGAAGAGCTGCTGGCCCTGGGCGGGCTGTACGCCCAGCTCTACCAGCTCCAGTTCCGGGAGCGGCTGGAAGCGTAACACGGACGAGACAAAAAGCGCCGGCGTGTCCCTATTGGGACACGCCGGCGCTC
>CAZAIF010000186.1:0-3163 GCA_964485125.1 uncultured Oscillospiraceae bacterium
TCGATACCATGTTGGCACGGCCGCTTTTCAATTTACAAAGTCGTTTTTCTCTTCCATGGGCATCCTGGCTTGGATGTCAGTCTGCGCTTCACTCCGTTGCGGAAATGGGTGGTTTCGTAGGAGTCGAAGAAAACAAATAATCCGAACCCTTCACCTACCGGAAATGGGTTCGGATTATATTGGTTTGGTGCGGATGACGGGACTCGAACCCGTACGCGCATTCACGCACAAGCACCTCAAGCTTGCCAGTCTACCAATTCCAGCACATCCGCAAATCAGCACATGTTATTATAGTGCAGACCTACCGGTTTTGTCAACTCTTTTTTCGCCCGTACCGGCACGGGGCGGCAAAATGCGGCTGCGGAAGGACACCAGCTCAGGCACAGCAGGGCGCACCACCTGATTACACGATCCGCAGGCAGGCTTCGGGGGCCAGGATGCGGCGCAGGCCGCTGCAGGCCCGCATAGAGCTGGGCGTCGTCCGCCATGGTCAGGCCCTGGAACTCCTGCTCCCGGCTCTCCGGGGGGCGTGGAGGAAGGTCTTGTAGGCCACGATCCGGCCGTCGGCGGCCAGCTGGGCGATGTCCTCCAGATATTCGCCCCCGGCGGCCCCATAGAAGGCGAAGTCCACCACGCACTGGGCCTCCGCCCGGGCGATGCGCCGCTCCAGGATCTCCACGTCGTGCTGGGGCGGCACGCTGATGGGCTGCTCCAGGATGGTAGTCACCCCGCCGGCAGCGGCGGCCATGGTTTCGGTGCAGAAGGTGCCCCGCTCGGTGTGGCCCTCCAGATAGACTTTCGCGTTCTTCAAGATCAGATCCAGCATATCAGTGCTCCTCCCCTTCCTTCCACTCGTTCCGATAGCGGCGGTACATGGCCAGCCCGGCGGCCAGCATCAGGGCGCAGTCCACGCCGTCAAACACTTTGACCCCCAGTTTTTTCTCCTGGTCCCGGTTGCGGCATTCCAGCAGCAGCTTCACCCGGTCGTTGATGACGGCGGTGGTGTTGGGGTGGATCTGGATATTGCTGAAGGTACACACCAGCTCCCGTCCCAGCGACCGGGTCAGGGCATCCCCGGCGCAGATCAGCTCCGCCCCCTCGGACCGCCTCCGGGGTCAGGCCGAAGCGGGCCAGCCGCTCCGACGCGCCGGGGGCGCTCAGGTCGAACTGTCCCGCCAGGCGGCGGCTGACGAAGGCGCGGCTGACGCCGCTCCCCTCCTCCATGCCGTATGCGGAAAAGCGAAGGATCAGCTCCTTCAGCTCCTGTTCCGAAATGCAGCCCATGACGCATCTTCCTTCAAAAAGCGGGACAGCGCCCGCTCTTCATCGGGAACAGACGCCGTTGTCCGCCGCTCTTTTGCGAGATTATAAGCCTGTAGTTTCATTTTCCAATAGGATATTGCATTTTTGTCATGTTTAATGATAATATCAGTTTGAAAGAAGCAGGTTGTGTGCATTCTTCATATTGCATTTCATTCAAAAACCACTAAAATACATCATAAGAATCGGCATGTTTCAGTCTATTCCACATTGAAGGGAGTCAGGTCTGTGTGAAAAAACGGCATCTTCCGGGCCTCGGGCTGCGCATTCTCAAATCGGCGGTCTCCATCGGCCTTTGCTTTTTCATCTACGTGCTGCGGGGGTTCAGCGGCAGCCCCTTCTATTCCGCCATCGCCTGCCTGCAATGTATCCAGACCTCCCGGGACAACACCCGGGCCATGGCGGTCCAGCGCACCGTGGGCACTCTGATCGGCGCCGCCTTCGGCCTGGTGGTGCTGCTGCTCCAGATCTATGTGCTGGAGGAGCTGCCCCTGCACTACCTGTTCTACTGCTGCACGGTGGCCCTGGGGGTGGTGGCCTCCCTGTACATCTCCGCCGCCTTGAACAAGAAAAATGCCGCCTACTTCTCCTGTGTGGTCTTTCTGTGCATTACCATGGTCCACATCGGGGACAGCAATCCCTTCCTGTTCGTCTTTAACCGGGTGACCGACACCATGATCGGCATCGCCGTGGGCATGGCAGTCAACGCCTTTCACCTCCCCCGCCAGCGGCAGACGGACACCCTGTTCGTCACCGCCGTCGACGACGTGATCTTCCGCCGGGACGCCCGGATGAGCGACCACAGCCGGATCGACCTGAACCGGATGGTGGACGACGGGATGCCCCTTTCCTTTATGACCATGCGCACCACCGCCTCCTTCCTGGAAGCCGCCGGGAGCATCCATGTCAAGCTGCCTGTCATTTTGATGGACGGGGCCACCATCTACGACCCGGTCAAGCACACCTATCTGGCCACCCGGACCCTGCCCCACGGGGATGCGGAGGCCCTCCGGGCCAGGCTGCGCTCCCTGGGGCTGGAGCCCTTCAGCACAGTCATCATGGAGAACTCCTCCCTGATCTTCTATGAAACCCTCAACAACGCCGCCGCAGAACAGGTCTATGAGCGGCTGCATACCTCCCCCTACCGCAACTACCTGAAGATGCCGGTGCCCGAGGGGATGGAGACCGTCTATCTGATGGTCATCGATGAGCGGAAACGGGTCTGGGATGCCTACCACGCTCTGGAGGCCGGGGGCGAGACCGAGCGCTTCAAGGTACTGTGCTATGACTCCGACGAGTACCCCGGCTTCGCCTACCTGAAGCTCTACCGGAAGGATGCCACCAAGCAGGCCATGCTGGAGACCCTGAAGGAGATCACCGGTTTCCAGAAGGTGTGCACCTTCGGCAGCGTCCCCGGCCAGTACGACCGGTGCGTCAGCGCCGAGAACGGCGCTGCCCTGGTGCGGGAGCTCCGCAGGGAGTTCGAGCCCCTCTGGCTTCCCTGGCGCCGCCGGAGCGGCACCTTTTCCTTTTTTCCCCTCCCGCGGCGGCGGCGGGCCCAGATGACCCGCAGCGGCAGTTGACCCCGCCTGCCGGGGGGCGGGAAAGCGGCGGTCCGGGGCGAAACCGAAAAAACTTTTGCGTTTTTGAAAAATAAATGTTGACATTCCGCCCCCGCCGTGCTATAGTACTACTTGCGCCGAACGAGGAACGAAATTCCTCGACACCATCTTGATGCACGAGTGGTGGAATTGGTAGACTCGCTGGCTTCAGGTGCCAGTGCTCGCAAGGGCGTGCGGGTTCGACTCCCGCCTCGTGCACCAAACCAATATAATCCGAACCC
>CAZAIF010000187.1:0-3124 GCA_964485125.1 uncultured Oscillospiraceae bacterium
AAGAATGGAACTAAAAAAGGCCCTGGGCAACACCTGGTATCTGGAGGACTGGCAGCTGATCCCCCTGTACCGCACCGACGAACACCACTGCATCCTGCTGGACAGCGGCCTCTACGAGCAGCGGCAGGACATCGAGGACACCCTCTCCGCCGCCGGGATCGTCCCCATCGGCATTCTGGGCTCCCACGCCCACAACGACCACTCCTCCAACCACCGCTATTTCCAGCAGAAGTACCACATCCCGGTGGCCCTCTCCCTGGGGGAGGCGGGGCTGTGCGTCAGCCCGGAGAGCCTGAAGAGCCACTTTTTCATGGTCTCCGTCCGGGAGTTCATGGCCAACGAGCGGGTGAGCCACATGATGGTCCGGGCGGATCGGATCATCCAGCCCGAGGAGCGGGAGATCGATTTCTGCGGCGTGCACTTCAGCATTCTTCACACCCCGGGCCACTCGGTGGACCCCATCGCCGTGGGCACCCCGGACGGGGTGCTCTATCTGGGGGACGCCCTGCTCTCCGGGGAGGAGCTGGAGGGGGCCCGGTTCCCCTACCACTTCCGCTTTGAGACGGCCATGGAAACCATGCGGAAGCTGAAAAACGAGAAGGCCAATCTGTTCCTGTGCGCCCACAGGGGGGTGTACTCAGACCTGGGAGACCTGCCCGAGCAAAACATCCAGCTCATCGAGAGCCGGGCGGAGGGCATCCGGCGGCTGTTGGAGCAGCCCCTGGACTTCAGCGAGCTGAGCCGGCGGGTGTGCGCCATCTTCCGGCTGCGCTCCAAGGCCAAGGGGGCGGTGGCCCTCTACGAGCGGAACATCCGCTCCTATCTGGAGTACCTGCTGGACACAGGACGGGTGGAGTCCCTGGTTCGGGACGGGGGATTCTACTACCGGGCGGTACATCCGGCCCAGTAGCCGCAGGCAAGGCGGAACAGCGCGAAAACTGGGGCTGTTGCAGGATCTGCAACAGCCCCAGTCTGTTCTATTCCGTCACTTTCTGTGGATGCTCTTCATCCGCTGCTCCAGGTTCAGGATGCGCTTGCGGATGCGCAGATTCTCCGGGGTGACCTCCAACAGCTCGTCGTCGTCCAAGAACTCCAGGCACTGCTCCAGGCTCATCTGCTTGGGGGGGATCAGCCGCAGGGCATCGTCGCTGCCGGCGGCCCGGGTGTTGGTCAGCTGCTTGCGCTTGCAGGCGTTGATGGCGATGTCCTCCCGCTTGGGGGTCTGGCCGATGACCATGCCCTCGTACACCGGCACACCGGCCCCGATGAACAGGGTGCCCCGGCTCTGGGCGTTGTAGAGGCCGTAGGTGACCGACTCGCCGGTCTCGCTGGCCACCAGGGCGCCCACGTTGCGCCGGTTCAGCTCCCCCCGGTAGGGGGCGTAGGAGTCAAAGACCGAGGCCATGATGCCCTCGCCCTTGGTGTCGGTCAAAAACTCGTTGCGGTAGCCGAACAGGCCCCGGGAGGGGACCAGGAAGGTCATCTTGACCCGGCTGGTGCCGATGGGGGTCATGTCCAGGAAGTCGCCCTTCCGGGCGCCCATCTTCTCGATGACCGCGCCGGAGCAGTCGCTGGGCACGTCCACCACCAGCCGCTCCATGGGCTCGCACTTCTTCCCGTCGATTTCCTTGTAGAGCACCCGGGGCGGGGAGACCTGGAACTCGTAGCCCTCCCGGCGCATGGTCTCGATCAGGATGGACAGGTGCATCTCACCCCGGCCCGCCACGTTCAGGGAATCGGTGGAGTCCTCGATCTCCGAGACCCGGAGGGAGACGTCCTTCAGGGTCTCTCGCATGAGCCGGTCCCGGAGCTGGCGGGAGGTGACGAACTTGCCCTCCCGGCCGGCGAAAGGGGAGTCGTTGACCGAGAAGGTCATCTCCATGGTGGGGGCGCTGATCTTGACGAACTCCAGGGGCTCCACCGCGGCGGGGGGGCAGATGGTGTCCCCGATGGTGATGTCCCCGATGCCGGACATGGCGATGATGTTGCCGGCGGTCACCTCGGTGACCGGCACCCGGTTGAGACCGTCGAACTCGTAGATGGCGGTAGCCTTGGCCTTCTTGCTCACCTGGTCCGGGTCGTGGTAGTTGCACACCACGATCTCCTGGTTCTGCTTCAGGGTGCCCCGCTCGATGCGGCCGATGGCGATGCGGCCCACGAACTCGTTGTAGTCGATGGAGGACACCAGCATCTGGAAGGGCCCCTCCACGTCCACGTCAGGGGCGGGGATATAGTTCAGGATGGTCTCGAACAGCGGCTTCAGATCCTCGCCGATCTCCTCCGGGTTGTAGCCGCACACCCCGTCTCTGGCGGAGCAGAACAGCATGGGGGAGTCCAGCTGGTCGTCGGTGGCGTTCAGGTCGATGAGCAGCTCCAGCACCTCGTCGATGACCTCGTACACCCGCTGGTCGGGCCGGTCGATCTTGTTGACCACCACGATGACCCGGTGGCCCAGCTCCAGGGCCCGGGAGAGCACAAAGCGGGTCTGGGGCATGGGGCCCTCGGCGGCGTCCACCAGCAGGATGACGCCGTTGACCATCTTCAGGATGCGCTCCACCTCACCGCCGAAGTCGGCGTGGCCCGGGGTGTCCACAATGTTGATCTTGGTGTCCCCATAGGTGACGGCGGTGTTCTTGGCCATGATGGTGATGCCCCGCTCCCGCTCCAGGTCGTTGGAGTCCATCACCCGGTCCACCACCTCCTGGTTCTCCCGGTAGACGCCGCTCTGGCGCAGCATGGCGTCCACCAGAGTGGTCTTGCCGTGGTCGACGTGGGCGATGATGGCCACATTTCTCAGGTTCTCTTGCAGCATAGGGAAACAATTCCTCCTCAACGGGGCGTCCGCCGCCCCACCTCTCGCCGGAGCTCCGCCCGTTCGGCGGGCCCCGGCCTCTCCATCCCGGCGCGGCGTCCACAGGGGAAGGCGGCGCCCAGTATACAACAGAAGAGCCGCATGCGCGGCTTGTCTCCTCATTATATCCCGATTTCTGACAGATGGCAACCTCGTTTGCCGACCTCGTTGACAAAATTGGCATCTTCGGTTAAAATAATAGCGTTGTGCCGCCCCCTTTTGGTAATTTACTCAAATCCGGCCCCACAGCCGCCTTTGCCCCCACACCTCACC
>CAZAIF010000188.1:0-3057 GCA_964485125.1 uncultured Oscillospiraceae bacterium
CCCCCGGCGGGCGAAAAATGCGCCTAGAGCTGGAAAGCCCCGGGAACCTTTCCCCGCCGCCCCGTCTAAAGGGTACAGGGCAGGGGGACGGGCCGGAGGGCGCAGACCTCCGGCCCCCGCCATTTTCCGGGCCAAAGCCCTTGACATTTTGGCGGGGTTTGATAAGATGCAAGGTAGACCTGACCGTCCGGGCCGGAACGGGAGACCGGTGGCCCGGGCGTCCGCAGACAGCCCCGCGCCCGGCGGGGCAGACGGCAATGCTATGGGGAGGAACACAGATTATGACAGTAAATGAACAGATCGAAGCCTGGTTTTCCGGCCGGGAGGACGAGCTGGTGGCCGCCCTCGCGCCCCTGATCGCCATCGACTCCACCTCCGGCCCGGCCCAGCCCGGCAAGCCCTTCGGCCCCGGCCCCGCCGCCGCCCTGGAGGCCGCCCTGGCGCTGGCCCGGAGCTGGGGGCTCCAGACTTCCGAGGACGAGGGCTATGTGGGGCTGGTGGACCTGAATGACCGGCCGGATCAGCTCCATATCCTGGCCCACCTGGACGTGGTGGGGGCCGGGGACAACTGGGACACCGACCCCTTCACCCTGGTGCGGGACGGGGATCTGATCTACGGCCGGGGCACCGACGACGACAAGGGCCCCGCCGTGGCCGCCCTGATGGCCCTGCGCTGCGTCAAGGAGCTGGGGCTGCCCCTGACCAGGAACGCCAAGCTGGTGCTGGGCACCGACGAGGAGAGCGGCTCCGGGGACATCGCCCACTACTACGCCCATCACCCCTTCGCCCCCAACGCCATCACCCCCGACTCCAGCTTCCCGGTGACCAACATCGAAAAGGCCCACTACACTCCGGTCTTCTCCGCCCGGTGGGAGCGGCCCCAGGGGGCGGGCCGGCGGCTGCTCTCCCTGGAGGGGGGCATCCGGGTCAACGTGGCCCCGGCCAACGCCGCCGCCCTCCTCTCCGGCCTCACCGCCGCCGAGGCCGCCCCGGTGCTGGCGGAAGTGCAGGCCCGGACCGGCGTGACCCTGACCGCCCGGGACCGGGAGGGCGGCGTGGCGCTGGAGGCGGTGGGGGTCCAGGCCCACGCCTCCACCCCCGACGAGGGCAAGAACGCCATCACCGCCCTGCTGGACGCGGTGAGCCGGCTGGAGCTGGAGGAGGACGGGGCCTTTGCTACCGCCAAGGCCCTGCACCAGCTCTTCCCCTACGGGGATAATCAGGGCGAGGCCCTGGGCATCGCCATGGCCGACCAGGCCTCCGGGGTCCTGAGCCTGACCCTGTCCCTGCTGAAGCTGGATCAGACCGGCTTTGAGGCCCAGTTCGACGTGCGGGCCCCCATCTGCGCCACCGTGGACAACTGCGCCCGGGTGGTGGAGGGCCGCTTCGCCGCCCTGGGCTGGAGCTGCCAGGGGGAGTTCGGCCGCGCCCATGTGGTGGAGGAGGACTCCGACTTCATCCGTACCCTGCTGGACTGCTACGAGCACTTCAGCGGCAGGAAGGGCTACTGCGAGGCCATCGGCGGGGGCACCTACGTCCACGAGATCCCCGGCGGCGTGGCCTTCGGGGCGGGGGACGTGGAGTTTGACTCCCGGCTCCACGGGGCCAACGAGCGGGCCCGGCTGAGCCAGCTGCTGCTGTGCGGCAAGATCTACGCCGCCGTCATCGCCCGGCTGTGCGCCTGAGTTTTTTTATCATCCGCTGAGGGAGGGCATTTGCCGTGTCACACACCGCTGAGCTCATCGCTGTGGGCACCGAGCTGCTGCTGGGCAGCATCGCCAACACCGACGCCCAGGAGATCTCCAAGGAGCTGGCCGCCCTGGGCATCAACGTCTACTACCACACGGTGGTGGGGGACAACCCGGAGCGGCTGCGCGCCGCGGTGGAGATCGCCCGGGGCCGGGCCGACCTGATCGTCACCACCGGCGGGCTGGGGCCCACCTGCGACGACCTGACCAGGAACGTGCTCGCGGAGTGCTTCGGGCGCAGGCTGGTCTTTCACCAGCCCTCCGCCGATCGGATCGCCGCCTACTTCGCCAAGGTTCACCCCGACCGGGAGATGACCGAAAACAACCTCCAGCAGGCCATGCTGCCCGAGGGCTGCACCGTGCTGGACAACGACTGGGGCACCGCCCCGGGCTGCGCCTGGGAGCAGGACGGCATCACCGTCATCATGCTGCCCGGCCCGCCCCGGGAGTGCCACGCCATGCTGCGCCACCGGGTGGTGCCCTATCTGCGGGGGGAGGGGGACCAGGAGGGGGAGATCCTCTCCCGCACCCTGTGCCTGTTCGGCATCGGGGAGTCCGCCATGGAGGACAAGCTGCGGGAGCAGATGCTCCACATGACCAACCCCACCCTGGCCCCCTACGCCAAGGAGGGGACCTGTGAGCTGCGCATCACCGCCAAGGCCGCCACCCAGGCCGAGTGCCAGGCCCTGATCGCCCCGGTGGAGCGCCAGCTGCGGGCGCTGTTCGGGGATCTGATCTACGGCGCCGACGTCAAGGACCTGGCCCAGGCGGCCTGCGCCCTGCTGCTGGCGGGGAAGGTGACCCTGGCCACCGCCGAGAGCTGCACCGGGGGGATGATCGCCGCCCGGATCACCGACTTCCCCGGCGTCTCCGCCGTCTATCGGGGGGGCGTGGTGTGCTACACCGACGCGGTCAAGCACAGCGCCCTGGGGGTGCCCCAGGAGCTGCTGGAGGAGCGGGGGGCGGTGTCCCGGGAGGTGTGCGCCGCCCTGGCCCAGGGGGCCCGGACGCGGCTGGGGGCCGACCTGGGCCTCAGCGTCACCGGCGTGGCCGGTCCCGATCCGGACGACCGGGGAAACCCGGTGGGACTCATCTATGTGGGCCTGGCCGACGAGAAACACACCTGGGTGCGCACTCTGCACCTGAACAACGGCCGGGGCAGGAACCGGAACATGGCCTGCCACCACGCCTTCGACATGGTGCGCCGCTACCTGACCGGCCTGGACGCGGAAGGATAAAAGAAAAACAGACAGGGGCCCGTTGCAAAACAGAGCGATCCTGTCATGCTGGGCCCCAAGAGGGCGAAGCC
>CAZAIF010000189.1:0-3004 GCA_964485125.1 uncultured Oscillospiraceae bacterium
TCCGCCGGGAACGTGCTTTTTTTCTACCAGAAGGCTGTTTTAGACCAAAAGAAAGGAAATCAGCCATGGAAAACCACATTTTTACCTCTGAGTCCGTCACCGAGGGACATCCCGACAAAATATGCGACCAGATCTCCGACGCGGTGCTGGACGCCATCCTGGCCCAGGACCCCATGGGCCGGGTGGCCTGTGAGACGGTGACCACCACCGGCATGGTGATGGTCATGGGGGAGATCAGCACCACCGCCTACGCCGACATCTCCGCCATTGTCCGCCGCACCGTGGAGCGCATCGGCTACACCGACTCCGCCTCCGGCTTTGACGCCCGCAGCTGCGCCGTGCTCACCAGCATCGACGAGCAGTCCCCTGACATCGCCCAGGGAGTGGACCACTCCCTGGAGTACAAGGCCGGCCAGCAGGACGACGCCGACCTGGTGGGCGCCGGGGACCAGGGCATGATGTTCGGTTTCGCCTGCGACGAGACCCCCGAGCTGATGCCCGCCCCCATCTCCCTGGCCCACCAGCTCTCCCACCGGCTCACCGAGGTGCGCAAGGACGGCGCCCTGCCCTGGCTGCGGCCCGACGGCAAGACCCAGGTCACCGTCTCCTACGATGCGGACAACCATGTGGAGTGGTGCCCCGCGGTGGTGGTCTCTACCCAGCACGCCCCGGACGTGGCCCTCAAGGACCTGCGGGAGGCGGTCGTGGAGACCGTCATCAAGCCCGTCCTGCCGGAGCGGTTCCTGCGGCCGGAGACTAAGATTTATGTCAACCCCACCGGCCGCTTCGTGGTGGGCGGCCCCTGCGGCGACACCGGCCTGACCGGGCGGAAGATCATCGTGGACACCTACGGCGGCGCGGCCGCCCACGGCGGCGGCTGCTTCTCCGGCAAGGACCCCACCAAGGTGGACCGGTCCGCTGCCTATATGGCCCGGCATGTGGCCAAAAACATTGTGGCCGCCGGCCTGGCCCGGCGCTGCCAGATCGAGCTGGCCTACGCCATCGGCGTGGCCCGGCCGGTCTCCATCCTGGTTGACACCCAGGGCACCGGCGTCCTGCCCGACGAGCGGCTGGCGGAGATCGTGGAGCGCACCTTTGATCTGCGCCCGGCCTCCATCATCTCCTACCTGGACCTGCGCCGCCCCATCTACGAGCAGACCGCCGCCTACGGCCACTTCGGCCGCCCCGAGCTGGATCTGCCCTGGGAGAAGCTCAGCCGGGTGGAGGAGCTGCGGAGCTATCTGGCGTGACCGGTCGGAAGTATCTGGCGGCGGTCGCCCAGATCGACACCACCGGCGGGTGGGAGCGCTGCCTGGAGACGGCGGAGTCCTTTGTGGACCGGGCCGCCGGGGCCGGCGCCTCCCTGATCGCCTTCCCGGAGAATTTCTCCCGCTACGAGGGGGGGCGCACTCCGGCGGAACCCCTGGAGGACAGCCCCACCCTGGACCGCATGGCCGCCAAGGCCCGGGAGCGGGGGATCTGGATCCTCTGCGGCACCCTCTTCACCCCGGCCCCTGACGGCCGCAGCCTGAACACCTCGGTGCTGCTGGACCCGGCGGGGGAGCGGGCGGCCCGCTATGACAAGCTCCACCTCTTCGACGTCACCCTCCCCGGCGGGGAGGTGCGCCGGGAGTCCAAACGGGTGTGCCCGGGCGGGCGCATCGTGGATGTGGACACCTCCCTGGGCCATCTGGGGATGAGTGTGTGCTACGACGTGCGCTTCCCGGAGCTCTATCGCACCCTGGCGCTGCGGGGGGCCCAGGTGCTGCTGGTCCCGGCCATGTTCAGCCGGGAGACCGGCCAGGCCCACTGGGAGCTGCTCCTCCGGGCCCGGGCGGTGGAGAACACCTGCTATGTCATCGCCCCCAATCAGTTTGGCGGGCGCTTCGGGGCCTGGGGCCACTCCATGATCGTGGATCCCTGGGGCCGGGTGCTCTGTGAGATCCCGGAGGGGGAGGGGATCGCCCTGGCGGAGATCGATTTGGACTATCTGGACCAGGTGCGGCGGGATCTGCCCTGTCTGGCCCACCGGAGAGATGATCTGTATTAAATGATGACGCCCTGCGGGCGGGATGCTCCGGCATCCCGCCTGTTTTTGCTTTACAGCGGCGGGGATCAGGACTATAATCAGGATAGAGTTGCAGATGGAAAATGACGTTTTTTGCGCGGAGGGCTGAGTGATGATCCTGACCATTGACATTGGAAATAAGACCACGCTGATCGGTGGCTTTGAGGGGGCGGATCTCCGCTTCACCGGCCGCTGCGCCAGCGATGTGAACCGGACAGAGGACGAATATGTGCTGCTCTTCCGGGACATCCTGGAGATGTACGGCTGGTCCGCCGGTCAGATGGAGGGGGCCATCCTGGCCTCGGTGGTGCCCGCCCTGCGCACAGTGGTGTGCCGGGCGGTAGAGCGGCTGACCGGCGCGCGGGTGCTGGTGGTGGGCCCGGGGCTGAAAAACGGCCTGAACATCCGCATCGACGACCCGGGGGAGCTGGGGGGCGACATGGTGGTCAACGCGGTGGCCGCCCTGGCCAAATACCCCAAGCCCATCGCCATCTTCGACCTGGAAACCGCTACCACCCTCTCGGTGATCGGCTCCGACGGGGCCTATCTGGGGGGCGCTCTGATCCCCGGACTCCGGGTCTCGGTGGACGCCATGAGCGCCAGCACCGCCCAGCTGCCCTATATCACCCTGACGCCCCCCGACAAGCTGATCTGCTCCAGCACCGTCAGCTGCATGCAGTCCGGCGCCGTCTACGGCTGCGCGGCCATGGTGGACGGGCTCTCCGCCGGTGTGGAGGAGGAGCTGGGCGCGCCAGTCACAGCGGTGCTCACCGGATCCCACGCAGGGCTGATCGCCCCCTACTGCCGCCGGAAGATCTATCTGGACCAGACCCTGCAGCTGGACGGGCTGCGGCTGCTCTACGAGAAAAACCAGCCAAAGCGGCGAAAGGGCCGGGATTGAGGCAAAATGCGCCTGGGGCGGGATTTTTTACGCCC
>CAZAIF010000190.1:0-2940 GCA_964485125.1 uncultured Oscillospiraceae bacterium
AGTGCTTCAAGATCCGCAACGGCGCCGTGGACTCCATCATGCTCAACGAGGCCTGCTCCTCGGGCTGCGGCTCCTTCATCGAGACCTTCGCCCGGGCCCTGGGGTACGAGATCGCCGGCTTCGCCAAGCTGGGCCTCTACACCGAGAAGCCGGTGAACCTGGGAAGTCGCTGCACCGTGTTCATGAACTCCTCGGTGAAGCAGGCCCAGAAGGACGGGGCCAGCGTGGCGGACATCTCCGCCGGCCTGGCCATCTCCATCGTGAAAAACGCCATCTACAAGGTGCTGCGGATGTCCTCCGCCGACGATCTGGGACAGCACATCGTGGTCCAGGGAGGCACCTTTCTCAACGACGCAGTGCTCCGGGCCTTTGAGCAGGAGCTGGGAAGAGAGGTCACCCGGCCCACCATCGCCGGCATCATGGGGGCCTTCGGCGCCGCCCTGGCTGCCAAGGAGCTGGGCCTGGAGAAGTCCGCCATCCTGTCGGCGGAGGAGCTGAAAGCCTTCCAGCACACCGCCAAGCCCATCACCTGCAGCGGCTGCACCAACCACTGCTCCCTGACCGTCAACCAATTTGACGGCGGCCGCCGCTTCATCTCCGGCAACCGGTGCTCCAAGCCCCTGGGGGGCAAGAAGGAGCAGATGCCCGACCTGATGCGCTACAAGTACGAAAAGCTCCGCGCCCTCCAGGGCAAGGGGGCGGGCACCGGCGTCCGGGGCAGAATGGGCATCCCCTTCGGGCTGAACATGTATGAGAACCTGCCCTTCTGGTTTGAGTTCTTCACCAAGCTGAACTTTGAGGTGGTGCTCTCCCCCGAGTCCAGCCGCCAGCTCTACATCAAGGGCCAGCGCACCATCCCCTCGGACACGGTGTGCTACCCGGCCAAGCTGATCCACGGCCATGTGCTCAGGCTGATCGAGGAGGGGGTGGACGCCATCTTCTACCCCTGCATGAGCTACAACTTCGACGAGGGCATCAGCGATAACAACTATAACTGCCCGGTGGTGGCCTACTACCCCGACCTGATCGCCGCCAACATCCCGGCCCTGAAGGATGTGCGCTACATCCACGAGTATTTCGGCCTCCACCGGCCCCGCGATTTTGAAAAGCACGCCGCCGAGTATTTCCACCGGGAGTTCGACATCCCGAAGAAGGAGACCGTGACCGCCGCCCGGGCCGCCTATGAGGCCTACCACGCCTATGAGGAGGACGTGCGCCGGACGGGCCAGGAGTACATCGACTTCGCCCGGAAGAACGGCTGTCCCATCATGGTGGTGGCGGGCCGGCCCTACCACATGGACCCGGAGATCAACCACGGCATCAACGACCTGATCACCGGATTCCACTTTGTGCTCATCACCGAGGACAGCGTGGCCTGGCACATGGACAAGCAGCCCCGGAAGGTGCTCAACCAGTGGACCTACCACGCCCGGATGTACAACGCCGCCCGGTATGTGTGCACCCAGGAGGATATGGAGCTGATCCAGCTGGTCAGCTTCGGCTGCGGCGTAGACGCCATCACCGGCGACGAGATGCGCTCCATCCTGGAGGAGGGCGGCAAGCTGTACACCCAGCTGAAGATCGACGATATCTCCAACCTGGGCGCGGTGAAGATCCGCATCCGCTCCCTGATCGCCGCCATTGAGGCCCGGAAAAAGCAGGCCGCCCATGGCGCCTGACCTGTCCCCCCGCGCCTTTCCCGCCCTGGAGGAGCGCTTCGGCATCCGCGCCTGGAGCCCCTGCTGGCAGGCGGGCTATCTCTCCCCAGGCCCCCTGCCGGAGCTCCCCTTCGAGCTGCGCCCCCTGGGCTTTCAGCTCTCCCAGGGGGTCATGTACTGGCCCCGCTCCGAATTTGACGGAACCAATCCACAGAAAGAGGTTTCCCCCTATGGCTGAACTCTTATACGACAAATCCGGCCGCCTTCTCTTCACCAAGGAGATGAAGGAGGAATACACCATCCTGATGCCCCAGATGCTGCCCATCCACTTCGGCATGTTCAAAAAGATGCTCCAGCTGGAGGGCTATCACGTGGAGCAGCTCAACAACCAGGGCCGGGCCGTGGTGGACGAGGGCTTGAAGTACGTCCACAACGACACCTGCTACCCCGCCCTGCTGGTCATCGGCCAGTTCCTGGACGCCATCAAAAACGGCGGCTACGACCCCCACAAGGTGGCCCTGTTCATCACCCAGACCGGCGGCGGCTGCCGGGCCAGCAACTACATCCACCTGCTGCGCAAGGCCCTGGCCAAGGCGGGCATGGACTACATCCCGGTGATCTCCGTCTCCTTCGGCATGGAGAAAAACCCCGGCTTCCAGCTCACTATCCCCCTGATCCGCAAGCTGATCTACGCCATGATGTACGGCGACCTGATCATGAACGTGGCCAACCAGGTGCGCCCCTATGAGGTCAACAGCGGCGACACCGACGCCATGGTGGAGACCTGGACCAACCGGCTCATCGACCGCTTCACCGCCGGCAAGGGCATGAGCCGCAAGCAGATGCGGAAGGCCTTTGACGAAATCTGCGATGACTTCAAGTCCATTCCCTACACCCCCGGCGAGAAGGTCCGGGTGGGCGTGGTCGGCGAAATCTACGTCAAATTCTCCGCCCTGGGCAACAACAACCTGGAGCAGTTCCTGCTCTCCGAGGGCGCCGAGCCGGTGGTGCCGGGCCTGACCGACTTTATGATCTTCAAAATCTACAACCGGGTGGTGGATGTCAACATCTACGGCGGCAGCACCCTGAAGCGGGCGGTGTGCAAGTTCTTCATGGGCTACATTGAGAAGTGCCAGCACGACATGATCGACGCCCTGAAGGCTTCGGGCCGGTTCCGGGCCCCCGGCGACTTCGCCGACCTGCAGCGACTGGTGAAGGGCTATCTGGGCGACGGCTGCAAAATGGGGGAGGGCTGGCTGCTCACCGCCGAGATGCTGGAGCT
>CAZAIF010000191.1:0-2905 GCA_964485125.1 uncultured Oscillospiraceae bacterium
GAATGTATACTTGAGAGAACCAGCAATCATGTCGGTGAAGTTATCTACCATTTGTACCACATCAAAGGGAATGTATCACAAAACTTCTTTAGCCACTAACTTTGGAGTAGAACTTAATTTTTCAAACTTAAGAAGGTATCTAAAAACGAAAAGTTGAAGTGACGATTAAGTTATTTGGAAGGAGACTGATTGAAGTAAAATGATAAGCAATAAAAAACCATATTATTTGGTAAAATTTATTGATAAAAAATGGGCAGATAAACTTACAGATGGCGAAGTGTTCATGAGAGCTATTGCTTGTTTTGGAGACATTTCAAGAAGAACTTCAGATTCTCAAAATGAATTCCGAGGAGATGTGTTAGAAGGTATCAATTATTCTTTTGGCAATCAGTTTGGCTTGATTGATGTACTAACGTATAGAGAAAAAATCTATTGCTTGTATGCGTTGGAATTTGATGAAAAAACTGGGAGTCTCATCAAGCCTGATAACAGAATACTTGAGTTTGGCGATACCGCAGTAATAATTCACAACACGGGAGAATTCCTTCGTAGGACTTGTTATGCTATGTTAGACCGTTTTGGAAATGATTTTTGGACTTCATTTCAACGGGTTGAATATGATGTCAACTTTTCTGTAGAGCAACCATACGATGAATTTTGCAAAGCATCTTCATACGCATTTCAAAATGAATTCCGTATCGCTTTGGATTTGGCAATGGGAAAATTTAATCCTGAAATGTTAAAGGATGTTACAGACTTTGCTCGCTTAACCTTTCCTGGGAAAATAGAAGAAGATACTAATCCTGATTCGCTTTCAGATTCGCTTACATTAGATATTGGCGATATTAGGGATATTAGTATCTCTGTTCCATCCTCTGATTTACTAAAGGATGATTTTATGTTTCCGAATGGTTTAACGCCTCCTCGAACAATATTGCCGATGAGGATGCCAAGAGAAGCAATGCCAACGTTTTTAAACTTGCTGCAAAACTGCCATGAGCAAATAAGTGCTTGTGATATACAGACCATTTAGATAATATGAACTGCAGTAGGATTTGCTATGCAGATTATGGAGTCATTAGATGTTTAGTATGAGCAGACATTTTGTTTTCAAATGGTTAGAAAACAGGATTAATCTGTTTGTAAGGAAATTTAGTATAAGCATCAAAGTGAAAATACCTAGAAAAAGAGCAATAATTGGACATTAAGAAATGTGGGTATTTGTACCGAGAGGGAATCAAATGAAGATATTTATTAGTCATTCACATCGAGATATGGAAGTATGCAGAAAACTTGCCGATGCATTGATGAAAAGAGGATATGAGGTTTTTGTGGATTCTGCTATTGATTTTGGAACAAGTATCATCGCAGCTATCAAAACAGAATTAAATGATTCAGATGTATTTATCGCTATTATTACAGAGAATTTCTTAAATTCATCGTGGGCTCAAGCAGAATTAAGTTCCGCTATATTTAGTAATGATAGCATTTATGTTCTTCCTGTTGTGGTCGGCGATGTATTTGTGCCGAATTTTTTGAGGCATATTCAATATAGGAAAGTTAGTTCATTAGAAGAAGTAACACAAGCTGTTTTGAATGATATTGAGTTATTAAAAGAAGTGGATAGAACAACTCCAAATTTAAAAAAACGTGTTACTATAAAAAACAGAAAAGGATGATATTGAAGAAAAAATAAATTTGCTAAGAGATGCGCTCAGAGATAATCAACTTACGCTTGTTTGTGGCGCAGGGATATCAAGAGCTTCTTCCATACCTGATTGGAATGAACTGCTGGTCAATATTCTTAACGAGGTTTTTTTCAGAAGTGTTGAATTAAAGGAATCAGAACCTGAAATATTAGGAAAAGACTTACTTCGTTTAATGCCGCAATCAAATTTGATTTTGGGCAAATATTTAAGGTTGGTATTAAAAGATGATTTTGAAAAAATTGTGAAAAAATACCTTTATTCAAACTACAATCAGGAACGAGACATTGGAGATGCGATTATAATGCAAGGAAAAGTGTCAATTAATTATGCATTAGAAACAAATATGATGAAAGCAATAGTGGAACTTGCTCGTCCTAAAAGAAATGGAAAAAGATTAGAATCAATAATTACATTTAATTTTGATGATCTAATCGAGAATGCATTATTGCAACACAAAATCGAATATTGCTCAATATGGAAAGAAGGACAAATTCACGGAATTGATCAATTACCAATTTATCATGTTCATGGATTCTTGCCAAATAGAAAGGATATTCAAGAACCTAATTTAGTTTTTAGTGAGGAAGCATATCATTCACAATTTATTGATCCATATAGTTGGTCAAACTTAATTCAGCTAAATACATTTTCTGCAAATATATGCCTATTTATAGGAATAAGTTTGTCCGATCCTAATTTAAGGCGATTGTTGGATATATCATGGAGAAAAAACCAGAGATGTAAGCATTATATTATTATGAAAAAACCACCTCAAAAAAACAAAGCAGATGAAATTACAACGATGCTTTTTGAACAGGATGCAAATTCGTTGGGATTAAATGTAATATGGTGTTCTGATTTTTCAGAGATACCGAACATACTATATGGCATCGTGAATAATTGACAAATAAACAAGATTATATTTTTGGAGATTATAAGATGACAGATGAAGTTTTTAATATTGTTTCTGCTATTGGCATAGGACTGACTTTTCTGGCATCAATAGCAGCAGTGATTGTTTCAATAATATCATTAAGATATTCAAATAAAGTTGCAAAACGTTCGGGATACCTGAGTACAATTACTGCTAGCCGTGACAAGTGGTCAAATTCTTTACAAGATAGTGCTTCTTTATATTTTATGAATATTCTTGTGCGGGAGTACCGCCATTCCAGAGGAACGGAAACCGCCAGTCC
>CAZAIF010000192.1:0-2899 GCA_964485125.1 uncultured Oscillospiraceae bacterium
GGGATTTTATACGTTGTGGGGCCCCGGTCCCTGGAACCGGGCCCGCAGCCGGTCCAGAAAGAGCTCTGCGGCGGGGGAGAAGACCGAATACTTTTTCCACACCAGATCCAGCCCCGACTCCAGCCGGGGCTCCAGGGGCAGGAAGCACAGGGGGCTTTCCGGGGAGGTGTCCGCCAACCGGTCCAGGCTGACCACATATCCGATCCCCTGTTTGGCCAGCGCGGCGGCGTTGTAGAGCAGGTTGAAGGTGGCCACGATGTTGAGCTTGCCCCACGCCGGGCCGAACCACTCCGCCAGCTCGTTGCCCTCGGCCCTCGCCTCCAGCACCTGGCGGGAGAAGATCAGGGGCAGCCCCGCCAGATCCTCCGCCCGGAGACTGGAACGGCCGGCCAGCGGGTCGTCCCGGCGCAGGATCACCCCCCACCGGTCCCGGGCCGGGATGGGGAGGGCGTCATACTTTGTGATATCCGTGGGCTGGATCAGGATGCCGAAATCCAGCAGCCCCTTGTCCAGCCGCTCGGTCACATCCTGGGCGTTGCCGCTGTACAGGTGATAGCGGATGCCCGGATACTCCTCCCGGACCTCCCGGCAGACGGCGGCGATCAGCCCCATGGCGTCGGTCTCCCCGCTGCCGATGAAGATGTCCCCGGACAGATTTCCTTCCATGGACCGGAATTCCTCTTCGGTCTTGTCCGCCATGGCCACGATCTCCTCCGCCCGGCGGCGCAGCAGCATCCCCTCGGCGGTCAGCGTCACCCGCCGTCCGCCCCGGATCAGCAGTTTCCGGCCCAGCTCCTCTTCCAGATCCCGGATCTGCCGGGACAGGGTGGGCTGGGTCAGGTGGAGGTAGTTGGCCGCCGCCGTGATGCTCTCCTCCCGGGCCACGGCGAGAAAGTAGCGCAGTACCCGCAGTTCCATACTCCGTTCCGCCTTTCTGGTTTTTATCTAGATCATACCCTGTGCTGCTATGCCCGTCAAGCATGAAATAATATAAAAACAAGGTATTTGCTATTCTTTGGAAGGACTGTTACACTGAGTACAGAAAAAGTCCGCTGGATGGAGGGGAGCCTGTGGAGGGAGAGGCGCGGGTCGAAGCGATGCTGTGCCGCAACCTGCGGGACGCGGGCTGTGGGGAAGAGGGAATCCGGCAATTTCTGCGGCTGCTGTCCGCCCACCGCTCCGCCTTGCTGGAGCGGCTCCACACCAGCCAGCGGCAGATCGACTGCCTGGATTATCTGATCTATCAGATGGAGGTCGGCCAAATGCGTGGGAGGAATCAATATGGGATTTGAAGTGTTTGAGGAGCGGGCCAGGGCGCTGGGCCTGCCCGTCCACCTGTACATGCGCCAGGCGGCCCAGCGGGCCCAGCGGCTGACGGCGGAGCTGAACGGCAGTTACCACGAACCGGAGGAGGTGGTGCGCCTGTTCTCCGAACTGATTGGCAAGCCGGCGGGGGAGGGGTTCTGCCTGTTCCCGCCCTTCTACACCGACTACGGCCAGAACATCACCGTGGGCCGGGACGTGTTTCTCAACGCCGGCTGCCAGTTCCAGGACCAGGGGGGCATCACCATTGGGGACGGCTCCCTGATCGGCCACAATGTGGTGCTGGCCACCCTGAACCACCGGGAGGAGCCGGAGCGGCGCCAGGAGACGGTGCCCGCCCCCATTGTCATTGGAAAAAACGTCTGGATCGGGGCCAATGCCATCGTCACCCCGGGGGTGACCATCGGGGACGGGGCCATCGTGGCCGCCGGGGCGGTGGTGACCAGAGATGTGCCCGCCAACACCGTGGTGGGGGGCGTCCCGGCCCGGGTGCTCCGGCCAGTGCGGACCGGGGCGGAAGAGACACAGGAGACGGCGCCCTGATGTTATGAGCGGGCGATTTCACTTGCGCTATTACGGAAAGGATGAAGAAACAATGGCACTGTTGGAACAGCTGGAATTGACTCAGGGGTGGGATAAGACGTTCCCTCAGAGCGGCAAGGTGGAGCACGGCAAGGTGACTTTCCACAACCGCTACGGCATCACCCTGGCGGCGGATGTCTACAGGCCCAAGGGGGCGGAGGGCCTCCTGGCGGCCATCGCCGTGTGCGGTCCCTTCGGCGCGGTGAAGGAGCAGGCCGCCGGCCTCTATGCCCAGACCATGGCGGAGCGGGGCTTCCTGACCATGGCCTTCGATCCCTCCTTCACCGGCGAGAGCGGCGGTTTCCCCCGCTATATGGCCTCCCCGGATATCAACACCGAGGATTTCCAGGCCGTGGTGGACTACCTCTCCCTGCGGGAGGACGTGGACCCGGAGCGAATCGGCATCATCGGCATCTGCGGCTGGGGCGGCCTGGCCCTGAACGCGGCGGCCCTGGACACCCGGATCAAGGCCACGGTGGCCTCCACCATGTACGACATGGCCCGGGTGAACGCCAACGGCTACTTTGACGCCGAGGACAGCGAGGCGGCCCGCTATGAGAAGAAAAAGGCGCTGAACGCCCAGCGGACCGAGGATTACAAGAACGGCGCCTACGCCCTGGGGGGCGGGGTGGTGGATCCCCTGCCCGAGGACGCCCCCTTCTTTGTGAAGGACTACTTCGACTACTACAAGACGCCCCGGGGCTACCACCCCCGCTCCCTGAACTCCAACGGGGGCTGGAATGTGACCGGCACCATGTCTTTTATGAACCAGCCCATCCTGCGCTACAGCAGCGAGATCCGCTCCGCCGTGCTCATCGTTCACGGGGAGAAAGCCCACTCCTGCTACTTCAGCCAGGATGCCTACGCCGCCATGATGGAGGGAAACCCCAACCCGGAGAACAAGGAACTGCTCATCATCCCCGGGGCGGTGCACACAGACCTCTACGACCGGAGCGACGTGATCCCCTTCGACCGGATGGAGGCCTTCTTCCGC
>CAZAIF010000193.1:0-2885 GCA_964485125.1 uncultured Oscillospiraceae bacterium
CGGTGTTTTCACCGTTTCCCTTTTTCTTTTGCCAACGATAATTTTACACTAACCCAGAACGGAGGGCGGAAAAGCGAAAACGGGGCAAAGGCCGGGAAAAGATTCTCCGCCGTCAGGACGGCAAAACCGGGGCCGCCGCAATGGTGCGGCAGCCCCGGCGCGGGAAGCGGCGGGAGGTCCCGCTCACTTCTTCTTTTTCTTTTCAAACAGGCCCTTCCCCTTGCCGAAGTTGGGCTCGCTGGTGTCCAGGGGTTCCCCCTTCATGGCCTTGTCAAAGCGGCGCAGGGCCTCCCGCTGGACGTCGGAGAGGGTCTGGGGCACCTTGACCCGGACGGTGACGTACTGGTCGCCCCGGCCCCGGCCGTTGAGGTTGGGGATGCCCTGGCCCCGCAGCCGGAAGGTGGTGTTGGTCTGGGTGCCGGCGGGCAGGTTGTAGCGCACCTTGCCGTCGATGGTGGGGATCTCCAGCTCGGCGCCCAGGGCGGCCTCCACGAAGGAGATGTCCTTCTCCATCAGCACGTCGCTGCCGTCTCTGCGGAAGAAGGGGTGGGGGCGGACCTCCACCACCACGATCAGGTTGCCGGCGGGGCCGCCGTTGAGGCCCGCGTGGCCCTGGCCCCGCAGGGAGAAGGCGTTGCCGGTGTCGGCGCCCGCCGGGATCTTGACGGAGATCTTCCGGGCCTTGCGCACCGCGCCGGCCCCGCGGCAGGTCTTGCAGGGCTGGTGGATGATCTTGCCCTTGCCGCCGCAGCGCTGGCAGGGCTGGGAGGAGCTCATGACCCCCAGCATGGTGCGCCGCTGGACCTGGACGTAGCCGGTGCCGTGACAGTCCGGGCAGACCTCGGCGGTGGTGCCGGGGGCGCAGCCGGTGCCGTGGCAGTCGGAGCAGCTCTCCACCCGGCTGACGCTGATCTCCTTTTCACAGCCGAAGGCGGCCTCCTCAAAGCTGAGCACCAGCCGGCAGCGCAGATCCTCCCCGGGCACCGGGGCGTTGGGGTTGCGCTGGCGGGCGCCCCCGCCGAAACCGCCGCCGAAGAAGGAGGAGAAGATGTCGCCCAGGTCGAAGTCCTCGAACCCGGCGCCGCCGCCAAAGCCGCCGGCACCGAAGTTGGGATCCACCCCGGCGTGGCCGTACTGGTCATAGCGCTGGCGCTTCTCCGGGTCGGAGAGCACCTCGTAGGCCTCGTTGGCCTCCTTGAACTTGGCCTCGGCGTTTTTGTCGCCGGTGTTCAGGTCGGGGTGGTATTTCTTGGCCAGCTTGCGGTAGGCCTTTTTGATTTCGTCGTCAGAGGCGGAGCGGTCCACGCCCAGCACCTCATAATAGTCTCGTTTCTCTTCTGCCATGTAACTCACCTTCTTGTGAGAGAAATATCAAAACAGGTCAGGCGGGAAAGGGCGGGGTGGAGGTCACCCCGCCGGTCAGTCCCGGATTCAGTTCTTGTTGTCGTCATCCACAACCTGATAATCGGCGTCATAGTAGTCCTGGCCGCCGTCGGAACCGTTGGAGCCATTGCCGCCATTGTCGCCGGTGTCGCCGCCCTGGGGAGCCTGCTGCTGGTAGAGCTTGGCGGAGATGTCATAGAACACCTTGGTCAGCTCCTCGGTGGCGCTCTTGATGGCGGCGGTATCAGTGCCCTTCATGGCGTCCTGCAGCTTGGTCTTGGCGGACTCGATGCGGCCCTTCTCGTCGGCGGAGAGCTTGTCGCCCAGCTCGCTGACGGTCTGATCGCACTGGTAGATCATCTGGTCGGCCTGGTTGCGGGCGTCCACGTCCTCCTTGCGCTTGGCGTCTTCGGCGGCGTACTGGGCGGCCTCCTGGACGGCCTTGTCGATGTCCTCCTTGCTCAGGTTGGAGGAGGAGGTGATGGTGATGTTCTGCTCCTTGCCGGTGCCCAGATCCTTGGCGGAGACGTTGACGATGCCGTTGGCGTCGATGTCGAAGGTGACCTCGATCTGAGGCACGCCGCGGCGGGCCGGGGCGATGCCGTCCAGATGGAAGCGGCCCAGGGTCTTGTTATAGGCGGCCATCTCACGCTCGCCCTGGAGGACATGGACCTCCACGGAGGTCTGGTTGTCGGCGGCGGTGGAGAAGATCTGGCTCTTCTTCACAGGGATGGTGGTGTTGCGCTCGATCAGCTTGGTGAACACGCCGCCCATGGTCTCAATGCCCAGGGACAGGGGGGTGACGTCCAGCAGCAGCAGGCCCTTGACGTCGCCGCCCAGCACGCCGCCCTGGATGGCGGCGCCCATGGCCACGCACTCATCGGGGTTGATGCCCTTGAAGCCCTCCTTGCCAGTGATGCTCTTCACGGCGTCCTGCACGGCGGGGATACGGCTGGAGCCGCCCACCAGCAGCACCTTGGAGATGTCGCTGGCCTGGAGGCCGGCGTCGCTCAGGGCCTGACGCACGGGGCCCATGGTGGCCTGCACCAGGTGGTTGGTCAGCTCATTGAACTTGGCCCGGGTCAGGGTGACGTCCAGATGCTTGGGGCCGGTGGCGTCGGCGGTGATATAGGGCAGGTTGATGTTGGAGGTGGTGACGCCGCTCAGCTCGATCTTGGCCTTCTCGGCGGCCTCCTTCAGCCGCTGCATGGCCACCTTGTCGCCGGTCAGGTCGATGCCGGTGTCCTTCTTGAACTCGGAGACCAGATAGTCCATGATGCACTTATCGAAGTCGTCGCCGCCCAGCCGGTTGTTGCCGGCGGTGGCCAGCACCTCGATGACGCCGTCGTCGATCTCCAGGATGGACACGTCGAAGGTGCCGCCGCCCAAGTCATAGACCATGATCTTCTGGGCGGTCTCCTTGTCCACGCCGTAGGCCAGGGCGGCGGCGGTGGGCTCGTTGATGATCCGCTTGACCTCCAGGCCGGCGATCTTGCCGGCGT
>CAZAIF010000194.1:0-2883 GCA_964485125.1 uncultured Oscillospiraceae bacterium
TTAAAAGCGCTTCCGGCTGTCGGTTTTTTGGCGGGCGGGGCCGCAGGCGTCGAAGGGACTCAGACCGGGGCGGCCTCTTTCCGCTCGGCCTTCTCCGCCTCCTCCTGCTCCAGCACCGTGTAGGCCACCTTGCCCACCAGGGTATGTGGCAGCTCGGAGCGGAATTCAATTTCCCGGGGAATGGCGTACTTGGCCACCCGCTGGGCGCAGTGCTCCAGGATGGAGGCCCGCAGCGCGTCGTCGGGCTTCACGCCGGGCTTGGGCACGATAAAGGCCTTGACCCGCTGCATCTTGTAGTCGTCCTTGACGCCGATGACGGTGCTCATCAGCACGTCCGGGTGGGAGTCGATGACGTTCTCCACCTGGGAGGGGTAGACGTTGTAGCCGCTGGTGATGATCATCCGCTTGAGGCGCTGCTTGAAGTAGATGAAGCCCTCCTCGTCCATGACCCCCAGGTCGCCGGTGTGGAGCCACACCAGGCCGTCCTCGTGCATCTGCAGGGTCTGGGCGGTCTCCTTGGGGTTGTCCATATAGCCCTGCATGACGGTGGGACCAGCCAGACAGATCTCGCCCACGGTGCCGTAGGGCACTTCGTCGTGAGTGGAGGGGATGACAATTTTGTAGTAGGTGTCCGGGAAGGGAATGCCGATGCTGCCCTCCTTGAAGAAGAACCGGGGGGTCAGGCAGCTGGCGGTGACGCACTCGGTGGTGCCGTAGCCCTCCCGGATCTGCTCCTTGGCCCCGTGCTCCCGCAGGAACACGTCCACCTTGGCCTTGAGCTCCACGCTGAGGCTGTCGCCGCCGGAGAAGATGCCCTCCAGCTGGCTCATGTCCAGCTTCTGGGCGTCCTCCATCCGCAGCAGGGCCTCAAACAGAGTGGGCACACCGGCGATGTAGTTGGGCTTGTACTGGGCCAGCAGCTTGCAGTAGCTCTTGGCGTTGAACTGGGGGATCAGGATGGAGGTACCGCCCCAGTAGAGCACGGTGTGGATGCACACCCCCAGGCCGAAGCCGTGGAAGATGGGCATGATGGAGAGCATGGTGTGCCCCTCGTGGAGGCAGTCCCCGGCGGTGCCGGTCTGGAGGGCCAGGGCGTTGAAGTTCAGATTGGAGAGCAGGATGCCCTTGCTGGTGCCTGTGGTGCCGCCGGAGTAGAGAATGGCGGCTATGTCGTCGCTCTTGGCCTGGTAGAGGTACTCCCCCTGGTAGCCCTTGGCGCACTTGATGAAATCCTTCCAGAGCAGCACGTCGGCGTCTTTGGGCAGCTTCACCTTGTCCTTGACGGTCAGGGGGTAGAGCAGCTTTTTGATCCCGACCAGGCCGTCGGTGATGTCACAGATCAGCAGGGTCTTCAGCTTGAGCCGGGCGCGGATCTGGGCGAATTTGGGGTAAAACTGCAGCAGGGTGAGGCACATCACGCTGTGGGAGTTGTTGATGTAGTCCACGATCTCCTCGGCGCCGGAGAGGGGGTGGATCATATTGGCCACCGCCCCCATGCGGTTGATGGCGTAGAACAGGATGATGGCCTGGGGGGTGTTGGGCATGCAGATGGTCACCCGGTCCCCGGCGCGCACCCCCTGGGCCCGCAGGGCCCGGGCGGCGGTGTGGATCTGGCCGATGAACTGCCGGTAGGTGACCACGTTGCCGTAGAAGTTGTAGGCCGGGGTGTCGGGCAGGCACTTGGCGGTGGCTTCGATGGCGCCTACCATGGAGCCGTCGAAGTAGTTCAGGGTGGTGGGGATCTCCCCGGCGGAGCGGAACCAGGGGGTCTTTACCGTCTTGGGGATGGGGAAGGTGAGGGAGCGCTCCTGATATTTCACATTTTGGGGTACCTTCAAAGCTTTGGCGGACTTATTTGTAGTCATAGCCGCTGTCCTCCTCCAGAGGCCGATCCAGCAGTTCGGGATGGGCGCAAATGTATTCGATGAGTTTCAGAGAGCGGGCGAAGTAGAAGCCGTCGCCGATCCGCTCGTCCAGGGTGGCTCCGATGTCCACAAAATCCCGCACCTGGACAGAGCCGTCGGGCATGACGGTGGGGGATTTGTGCATGGCGCCCACGGTGAGCAGCACCGAGTTGGTGCCGTAGTTGTTCAGATGGTGGTAGACGGCGGGGCATTTGATGCTGCCCAGGTTGGAGATCAGCACCGTGGTATAGTTGGGGTCCCCCTCGGTGAACACCTTGGGCACCTTACCCCAGAAGTCCAGCCAGCGCACGATGCGCACGATCAGCATCAGCAGCGGCCGGGGCAGCCGGCCGAACTTGTTCAGAATGTCGTCCAGGCCCTGGGCCTGCTCCTGCTCCCGCATCTCGTGGACCTCGCCCACAATTTTGCGGCTGACGTCGGCCAGAGTGTCGCTGCCCTTGGCCTTATAGACCATCAGGGCCTCCTCGCTGTGGTCGGTGAAGCGCCGCTTGGCCACAAAGCTGACGGTGATCTCGTCCCGCTCATAGGTCCGGGCGCCCTGGACAAAGCGGTTGAGCTTGGGTCGCTCGTTGACCGCCCGGGCCACAATGGCCACAATGCAGTGGAACAGGGTGGTCTTGTACTCGGCGCCGGGGCCGTTTTTTGCCTCGATGTACCGGAGCAGCTCGGTGATGTCCACCTCCAGATGGAGATAGACCTCGCTGTCCGTCCGCTTGGGATACAGGCAGGACATGACCACATTGATGCCGGGGGCATCCTTGACCCAGTGGCCGTCCCGGCGGTCCCCCCATTTCCGGGGGCGTTTTTCGGCAAAAGACACGGAATATTCTCTCCTCCATATAGGCTCTCATTTTCCACTCGAACTAGTATAATACCATAAATCTTAATCTTTGCATAGTCTAAATAACAGGAAAAATGATTGAAGCGGGAATGGGGCGATGCTATAATAAATGCACAG
>CAZAIF010000195.1:0-2880 GCA_964485125.1 uncultured Oscillospiraceae bacterium
TAAAATAGCCCGGAAAAAGGCAGGTGTCACCCGTGAAGGAACAGAAGACCAATGTGATGCGCATTCTGGAGCAAAAGAAGATCCCCTATGAGGCCAGACTTTACCCCCATAGGGACGAGGCGGTGGACGGCCTGGCCGTGGCCCAGGCCCTGGGGGAGGACCCGGCCGGAGTGTTCAAGACCCTGGTGACCCGGGGGGCCAAAGGGGGCTGCTATGTCTTTGTCATCCCGGTGGCCGAGGAGCTGGACCTGAAAAAGGCGGCCCGCACCGTGGGGGAGAAGAGCGTGGCCATGCTCCACGTGAAGGAGCTGCTTCCTCTGACCGGCTATGTCCGGGGCGGCTGTTCCCCAGTGGGGATGAAGAAGCAGTTTCCCACCGTTATCCACGCCTCCGCCCAGGCCAGGCAGGCCATCGCCGTCTCCGCCGGCAGGATCGGCGACCAGGTAGTGGTGTCCCCCCAGGACCTGGCCGGGCTGGTCCGGGGCACCTTTGCCGACGTGATTGTGGGAGATCGGCAGGAAAGTTGACAAAATAAGGAGTTATGTAAAAATGCAGACGCTGGCACAGCGCCTGGCCGGAGAGCTCGGCCAGAGCGCCCAACACGTTCAAAACGTCATTGACCTCATCGACGGGGGCAACACCATCCCCTTCATCGCCCGCTACCGCAAGGAGCTCCACGGGGCCATGGATGACACCACCCTGCGCACCCTGGCGGAGCGGCTGGGCTATCTGCGGGGCCTGGAGCAGCGGAAGCAGGAGGTCAAAAAGGCCATCTCCGAGCAGGGCAAGCTTACTTCGGAGCTGGAGTGGGCCATCGACGAGGCCTCTATCCTGGCGGAGGTGGAGGACCTCTACCGCCCTTACCGGCAGAAGCGCCGCACCCGGGCCTCGATTGCCCGGGAAAAGGGGTTGGAGCCCCTGGCGGTCAAACTGTTCCTCCAGGCGAAGGACGCCCCCGCCCCCCAGGCTCTGGCCGCCGGCTTTATCAACCCGGAGCAGGGGGTTGAGACGGCGGAGGACGCCCTCCAGGGGGCCTCGGACATCCTGGCCGAGGAGTTCTCCGACGACGCCGCCATCCGCAGGAGCCTGAAGGAGCTGGCCCGGAAGCAGGCATTCCTGACCGCCAAGGCGGCCAAGGAGGAGGATTCGGTCTACGCCCTATACTATGATTTCCGCCGCCCCATTGCCCAGCTCCAGGGCCATCAGGTGCTGGCCATCAATCGGGGGGAGAAGGAGGGATTCCTGAAAGTGTCCCTGGAGCTGGACCGGGCGCTGGCCCTCAAGGTGCTGGAGCAGCGGGTCCTGCGGGGGAACTCCCCCTCGGCGGAGTTTGTCCGCTCCGCCGCGGCGGACAGCTATGACCGGCTGATCTTCCCCTCCCTGGAGCGGGAGCTGCGCAGCGGCCTCACCGACCAGGCCGCCGAGGGGGCCATCCGCACCTTCGCCCTGAACCTGCGGCCTCTGCTGATGCAGCCCCCGGTGAAGGGAAAGGTCACCATGGGGCTGGACCCGGGCTACCGCAACGGCTGCAAGGCGGCGGTGGTGGACGGCACCGGGAAGGTGCTGGACACCGCCGTGGTCTACCCCACCTCTGGGGAGCGCAGGCGCAGGGAGGCCATCGAGACCCTGAAACAGCTGGTGCGCAAACACGGCGTCCGGCACATCGCCATCGGCAATGGCACCGCCTCCCGGGAGACCGAGCAGATGACGGCGGAGCTGATCCGGGAGCTGGACAGCCCGGTCAGCTATATGATCGTCAGCGAGGCCGGGGCCTCGGTGTACTCCGCCTCCAAGCTGGCGGCGGATGAGTTTCCCCAGTTCGACGTCAACCTGCGCAGCGCCGTGTCCATCGCCCGGCGGCTCCAGGACCCCCTGGCGGAGCTGGTGAAGATCGACCCCAAGGCCATCGGCGTGGGCCAGTACCAGCACGACATGCCCCAGGCCAGGCTGGACGAGGCCCTGGACGGGGTGGTGGAGGACTGCGTCAACGCCGTCGGGGTGGATGTGAACACCGCCTCGCCCTCGCTGCTGCGGCGGGTGTCCGGCCTCAACGCCGCCACCGCCAAAAATATCGTGGTCTACCGGGAGGAGCACGGCCCCTTCACCGCCCGGAAGCAGCTGCTTAAGGTGCCCAAGCTGGGCCCCAAGGCCTACCAGCAGTGCGCCGGTTTCCTGCGGGTGCCCGAGAGCGCCCAGGTGCTGGACCGCACCGCCGTCCACCCGGAGAGCTATGAGGCTGCGGAAAAGCTGCTCACCCTCTGCGGCTACACCCCGGAGGACGTGGCCCGGGGGGCGCTGGCCGGCCTGCCCGGCCGGCTGGAGCAGGTGGGGGCCCAGCGGGCCGAGGCATACTGCGGCGCCGGCATGCTCACCCTGCGGGATGTGGCCCAGGAGCTGCTCAAGCCGGGCCGGGATCCCCGGGACGAGCTGCCCGCCCCGGTTCTCCGCACCGGCGTGATGGACCTCAAGGACCTGAAGCCCGGGATGGTCCTCACCGGCACCGTCCGCAACGTGGTGGACTTTGGCGCCTTCGTGGATATCGGGGTGCACCAGGACGGCCTGGTCCACATCTCCCAGATCTGCGACCACTATCTGAAGCACCCCTCTGAGGCCCTCAGCGTGGGGGATGTGGTGCCGGTGGTGGTGTTGGACGTGGACGAGAAGCGGCAGCGGATCTCCCTCTCCATTCGGCAGGCAAAGGCGGGCAAGTAAAACCACTTGTCATCTATACTGGGCGCCGGATAGAGTTGGAATAACTGTAAAGCGGCGCCCCTTTTCACAAGAAAAGGGGCGCCGCTCAACGGTTAAAATAGGCGAAATCCGCACTTCAGTAGGCGTTGATCTGAATGCTGCCGTCGTCCTCCTGCTTTTCAATGGACA
>CAZAIF010000196.1:0-2870 GCA_964485125.1 uncultured Oscillospiraceae bacterium
CAGCCCGCCTCCTACTGCGGCGTCACCGGCATGAAGCCCACCTACGGCACCGTTTCCCGCTACGGCCTGATCGCCTACGCCTCCTCCCTGGATCAGATCGGCCCCCTGGCCCGGTCCGCCGAGGACTGCGCCGCGGTGCTGGACATGATCCAGGGCCGGGACGAGCGGGACGGCACCAGCCTGGACGTGCCCTGCGGAACGCTGCTGCAAAACCTGAGCGCCGACCTGACCGGCATGAAGATCGGCATTCCTGTGGACTGCTTCGGGGAGGGCCTGGACCCGGAGGTCCGGGAGAAGGTGCTCGCCGTCGCCCAGGTGCTGAAGGGCCGGGGGGCCCAGGTAGAGGAGTGCCAGCTCCCGGTCATGGAGTACGTGGTGCCTACCTATTATATTATCGCCTGCGCCGAGGCCAGCTCCAACCTGTCCCGGTTTGACGGGGTCAAGTACGGCTGGCGGGCCGAGGGGTATGAGGATTTGACCGACCTGTACTGCAAGACCCGCACCGAGGGCTTTGGCCGGGAGGTGCAGCGGCGCATTTTGCTGGGCACCTTTGTGCTGTCTACCGGCTACTACGACGCCTATTATAAGAAGGCCCTCCAGGTCAAGGCGGTCATCAAGGGGGCCTTTGACGCTGCCTTTGCCAAATACGACCTGCTGCTGACCCCGGTGGCCCCCACCACCGCCCCCAAGCTGGGGGAGAGCCTGAGCGACCCGCTGCAGATGTACCTGGGCGACATCTACACCGTCTCCGTTAACCTGGCTGGCCTGCCCGCCTTGTCCATGCCCTGCGGCTTCGACGCCAAGGGCCTGCCCGTGGGGGCCCAGCTCATCGGCGCGCCGCTGATGGAGCAGAAGGTGCTCAACGCCGCCTACGCCTTCCAGCAGGACACCGACTATCACACCCGCCGCCCCGGCGGAAAGGAGGAGAAGTGAGCTATGACCTGGGAAACCGTCATCGGTCTGGAGACCCATGTGGAGCTGGCCACCCGGACCAAGATCTTCTGCTCCTGTACTACCGCTTTTGGGGGCGACCCCAACACCCACTGCTGTCCGGTGTGCACCGGCATGCCCGGCACTCTGCCGGTGATGAACAAGGCGGTCATGCGGTTTGCGACCAAGGCCGGGCTGGCCCTGAACTGCGAGATCACCCGTTATCACAAATTTGACCGCAAGAACTACTTTTACCCGGACCTGCCCAAGGCATATCAGATCTCTCAGCTCTACCTTCCCATCGCCACCAACGGCAGAGTGCCCATCACCCTGGCCTCCGGGGAGGAGAAGGTCATCCGCATCCACGAGATGCACATGGAGGAGGACGCGGGCAAGCTGATCCACGACCCCTGGATCGACCAGACCCGGGCGGACTACAACCGCTGCGGCGTCCCCCTGATCGAGATCGTCACCGAGCCGGACTTCCGCTCCGCCGAGGAGGTCATCGCCTACCTGGAGAAGCTGAAGTCCACCCTGGAGTACCTGGGCGTCTCCGACTGCAAGATGCAGGAGGGCTCCCTGCGCTGCGACGTCAACCTGTCCGTCCGCCCGGCGGGCAGCACGGAGCTTGGCACCCGCACCGAGCTGAAGAACATCAACTCCTTCAAAGCCATCGCCCGGGCCATCGCCTACGAGACCCGCCGCCAGATCGAACTGATCCAGGAGGGCAAGCGGGTGGTCCAGGAGACCCGCCGCTGGGACGAGAACAAGGACGCCACTTTTTCCATGCGCTCCAAGGAGAACGCCCAGGACTACCGCTATTTCCCGGAGCCGGACATCCCCCCCATGGAGATCACCCGGGAATATCTGGACTCCGCCCGCCGGGAGCTGCCCGAGATGGCCCCGGAGAAGCGGGCGCGCTATGTGGCCCAGTTCGGCCTGCCCGAATACGACGCCGGCATGCTCACCGGCCAGAAGGCCCTGGCCGACTTCTTTGAGGAGGCGGTCGCCCTGGGGGGCGAGCCCAAGGAGGTGGCCAACTGGATGATGGGGGAGGTGCTGCGCACCCTGAAGGAGAAGTCCCTGGAGGCCAAGCAGATGCCCCTCTCCCCGGCCACCCTGGTCAAGCTGCTGGCCATGGTGAAGGAGGGCAAGATCAACCGCAATACCGCCGTGGAGGTCTTCGCCGCCGTCTGGGACACCGACGGCGCCCCGGAGGCGTATGTGCGGGAGCACGGCCTGGAGCAGGTCAGCGACGCCGCCCTGGTGGAGTCGGCGGTGGAGCAGGTCTTCGCGGACAATCCCAAGTCCATCGCCGACTATCAGGCGGGCAAGCAGAAGGCCTTCGGCTTCCTGGTGGGCCAGACCATGCGCCAGCTCAAGGGTAAGGCCGACCCCAAGGTGGTCAACCGGGTCATCCGGGAGAAGCTGGAGCGTCTCTGAGGCGGATTTGCCGCTTCACACCGTTGAATATTCTGTGAATATTCACAACCAGCCCTCTCTGTTTTGCATCATTTGATGCAAAACAGAGAGGGCTTTTTCGGCTTTAAAGCGCGGCACTCCAGAAGCACGAAAAAAGTCTGCAAGAAAAACACAATTTTATAAAAATGTCCTTGACAAATGGATTGAAATGAATATAATACGAATTGCGAAGGAAGAAATAGATTTCGACGACAGATCATGGAACAGGAGGGATGAATATGAAATTTTGGCTTCGGAAATTGCTGCATGCTGGTTCCAACAGCGAGGAGCGCGGTTGCATGTGCAACTCTTGGGACGAATTTGGTGTCATTCGCAACCTGATGAGCTGCTGGCGCTGAGTCGATCCCTTTTGCACTGAAACGCTCCCAAATGGCAGGCAGAGATGCCTGCCATTTTTTTGCCCAAAAGTCCCTTTCCCCGGCATGGCCTGCCCGGGCCCGGCATATAAGATGAGGAGA
>CAZAIF010000197.1:0-2860 GCA_964485125.1 uncultured Oscillospiraceae bacterium
CCGCGGCACGCTTCAGGTTTGATAGGCGCGTCCGCCTGAGATCACCTTTCAGATCTCGCGAACCGGGTGCGGATGGCCTTGAGCAGCTGGATGACCAGCATGCTGCCGAAGGCCAGGCCGGCGATGGCCCCCACCAGGGCGGCGGAGAGCTGGGCCACCTGGAACAGGGGCTCCAGCACCGGAATCAGCAGCACTGCGGCCAGCAGCAGCACGCCCACAAGGAAGGCGGCCAGCAGGTACTTGTTGTTCCAGAACTGCTTTTTCAGGATCAGCGGGGTGGCGGCCTTGCAGTTGAAGCCGTGGAAGAGGCGGCTCAGGCACAGGGCAGAGAAGGCCATGGTGCTGCCCCCAGCGGCGCCCCCGTTGGCCAGGCCGATATGGAAGGCGGCGATGGTGGCGGCGGCGATGACGATGCCCTCGATCACCACGTTGGTCAGGAAGCTCTTGGTCAGGATGCCCTCGCTGCGGGGGCGGGGCTTTTCGTGCATCACCGCGTCGGTGTGGGGCTCCAGACCCAGGGCGATGGCGGGCAGGCTGTCGGTGAGCAGGTTGATGAACAGCAGGTGCACCGCTGCGAAGGGCACCGGCAGGCCCAGGATGGATGCGTAGAGCACCGTCAGAATGGCGGCGGTGTTGCCAGAAAGCAGGAACTGGATGGCCCGCTTGATGTTGGCGTAGACGTTCCGGCCGTTTTTAACCGCCTTGACGATGGTGGCGAAGTTGTCGTCGGTGAGCACCATGCCGGCGGCGTCCTTGGCCACCTCGGTGCCGGTGATGCCCATGGCCACGCCGATGTCCGCCTGTTTCAGGGCAGGGGCGTCGTTGACGCCGTCGCCGGTCATGGCCACCAGGTTGCCCCGGTCCTGCCAGGCCCGGACGATACGGATCTTGTGCTCCGGGGACACCCGGGCGTAGACGGAAATCCTGGGGACAAACTCCCGCAGCTCCTCGTCGTTCATCCCCTCAATGACGGCCCCCTCGCAGGCCTCGGTGCCCTCGGTCAGGATGCCGATCTCCCGGGCGATGGCGGAGGCGGTAACCTTGTGGTCGCCGGTGATCATAATGGGCCGTATGCCGGCGGAGATGCACTCGGCCACGGCGGCCTTGGACTCGGGCCGGGGCGGGTCCATCATGGCGATCAGGCCCAGAAAGGACAGGTTGTCCTCGTCGGCCAGGGTGACCTCGGTGCTCTCCGCCGTGCGGCAGGCGAAGGCCAGCACCCGCAGGCCGTCCTCGGAGAACCGCTCGTTGACCCGTTCAATCTCGGCGCGCTCCTCCGGGGTGATGATGCACCGGTCCAGCAGCACGTCCACCGCCCCTTTGGTGACCATGGTCAGGCCGCCGGAGAACTCGTGGACGGTGCTCATCAGCTTGCGGTCGGAGTCAAAGGGAAGCTCGGAGAGCCGGGGGTAGTGCTCCCGGGCGCCGGCCTCGCTGATACCGTGGTCCAGGCCCAGCCGGACCAGGGCGGTCTCGGTGGGGTCGCCCACCTCGCCGCTGTCGTTGACCACCGCGTCGCTGCACAGCAGGGCGGTGCGGAGCAGGGGCTCCTGGAGGGGGTCGTCAAAATCGGCCTCCTCAGCTGTGACCACCCTGCCGCCGGCGTAGAGCATTTTGACGGTCATCTTGTTCTGGGTCAGGGTGCCCGTCTTATCGGAACAGATGACGCTGACGCTGCCCAGGCCCTCCACGGCCTGAAGCTTGCGGATGATGGCGTGCTCCTGGGCCATCTTCTGGGTGCCGAAGGACAGCACGATGGTGACGATGGAGCTCAGAGCCTCGGGGATGGCGGCCACGGCCAGAGCCACGGCAAAGAGGAAGGCCTCCATCACGTTCTCATCCCGGAGGAATACGCTGACCGCAAAGACCAGGGCGCAGATGACCAGGATGCCGATGGACAGCTTGCGGCCGAACTGGTCCATGCTGATCTGCAGGGGGGTCTTCTTCTCCTCGGTGCTCTTCAGCAGGGCGGCGATCTTGCCTATCTCGGTCTGCATGCCGGTGCCGGTGACCAGGAAGGTGCCCCGGCCATAGGTGGCGAAGCTGCCGGAGAACACCATGTTCTTCCGGTCGCCCAGGGGGACCTCCCCCTCGATCACGTCCACGTCCTTTTCCACCGGCAGGCTCTCGCCGGTGAGGGCGCTCTCGGCGGTCTTCAGGCTGGCGCACTCCAGCAGCCGGCCGTCGGCGCAGACGGAATCGCCAGCCTCCAGCACCACCACGTCGCCCACGGTGACCTCCCGGCCCGGGATCTGAACCACCTGGCCGTCCCGGATCACCTTAGCGGTGGGGGCGGACATCTGGCGCAGGCTGTCCAGGGAGGCGGTGGCCTTCACCGTCTGGACCGTGCCCAGCACCGCGTTCATGGTGATGACCGCCAGAATGACCACCGTGCTCTCCACATCGTTGAGCACAGCGGAAATGATGGCGGCAATGATCAGAATAATCACCAGGAAATCCGCGAACTGCTCCGCGAAAATCCGGGGAATGCTCTTGCGCTTCTCCTCCTGCAGTTCATTGGGGCCGTACTGCTCCAGGCGGCGAGCCGCCTCCTGGCTGGTCAGCCCGGCCTCCGAACATGCCAGGCCCTGAAACAGCTCCTCCTTGCCGAGCTGCCAGGTGGGCTTGTTCTGCTTCAAACATATCATCCTTTCCAAGGGGGACACAAAAAAACGAGACTTTTTGCGCCAATGCCCCCAGCATTGTCACAAAAGTCTCGCCATTTCAATCCCCAGCGGGCCACCGCTCCGTGGCCGTACTGACGCCGAAGGATACACAATATACTGTGCCAGCTACTCCCTTTCGGTACGAGAGCACTATACGATACTTTCGCCGAAAAGTCAAGGTTTATTCTGTCAGC
>CAZAIF010000198.1:0-2856 GCA_964485125.1 uncultured Oscillospiraceae bacterium
GAACGAACCGGGCGGCGCTGTTTTCTACCCTCATGGCACGCCGGGCGCTTCCCCTTTTCCCCGATCCGTGGTATACTGTCGGGTACAGTGAAATCAGACGAAGGACGGAACAGTATGGATCTTTGCAATATTCAGGAAGTTCAGGCACTGCTGCGCCGCCACGGCTTCCACTTCTCCAAATCCCTGGGGCAGAATTTTTTGATCGAATCCTGGGTCCCCCGGGAGATCGCCGACGCCTCCGGGGCCACGGCGGAACACGGCGTGCTGGAGATCGGCCCCGGCATCGGGCCGCTGACCCGGGAACTCTCCCGCCGGGCCGGGAAGGTGGTGGCCCTGGAGCTGGACCGGTCTCTGAAACCCATCCTGGCGGAGACCCTGGCGGACTGCCCCAATGTGGAGGTGCGTTTTCAGGACGTGGCCAAAACCGACTGCGCCGCCCTGGTGAAAGAGGCTTTCCCAGGGCTGACCCCCATCGTCTGCGCCAACCTGCCCTACAACATCACCACCCCGGTCCTCACCCAGCTGCTGGAGTGCGGCGCCTTCCGCGCCATCACCGTGATGATCCAGCGGGAGGTGGCACGCCGCATCTGCGCCAGACCGGGCACGGCGGATTACGGAGCCTTCACCCTGCTGTGCCAGTACCACGCCAGATGCGAATGCCTCTTTGAGGTGCCCCGGGAGTGCTTCCTCCCCGCCCCCAAGGTGACCTCTGCCGTGGTGCGTATGGAGGTGCTGGACACCCCGGCCGTGGCCGCGGCGGATGAGGCGCTGCTCTTCCGGGTAATCCGGGCCGCGTTCGCCCAGCGGCGCAAGACCCTGCTCAACGCCCTGAGCGCCGCCTTCGGCTCGGAAATGACCAAAGAGGCGCTGTCATCCTGCATTTCCGGGTGCGGTCTCTCCCCCACTGTCCGGGGGGAAACGCTGGGGCTTGTCGAATTTGCACAGCTTTCCGATGCCCTGCGGGCGCTGATTTGAGACGGGAGCCGCCATTGACCTCTTGCAATCAGGCCGAAAATCAGATAGAATTGACGTGTGTTTGGATTGACATTGTTTGATGTCTTGAAAGGAGTTTATTGCAATGGAAACTTACGGACTGGAATCCCTCGGGATCATCAATCCCTCCGCAGTCTACCGCAATCTGACCCCCGCCGTGCTGGTGGAGAAGGCTCTGGCCCGGGGCGAGGGCAAGCTGATGGACAACGGCGCGCTGCTGGTCAACACCGGCAAGTACACCGGCCGCTCCCCCGACGACAAGTTCATCGTAGACAGCGAGGGCGTCCATGACGAGATTGCCTGGGGCAAGGTCAACCGCCCCATCTCCCAGGAGAAGTTCGACGCCATCTACGAGAAGATGGTGGCATACCTCCAAGGCCGCGAGATCTTCATCTTTGACGGCTTTGCCGGCGCCGACCCCGCCTACACCAAGGGTTTCCGCATTGTCAATGAACTGGCCAGCCAGAACCTGTTCATCCACCAGCTGCTGATCCGGCCCACCAAGGAGCAGCTGGACAACTTCAAGATCGATTTCACCGTCATCGCCGCCCCCGGCTTCAAGTGCATCCCCGAGCGGGACGGCGTTCACTCCGAGGCCGCCATCATGATCGACTATGAGAAGAAGCTGGTCCTGATCGCCGGCAGCCAGTACAGCGGCGAGATCAAGAAGAGCGTCTTCTCCGTCATGAACTACCTGATGCCCAAGGAGGGCGTGTTCCCCATGCACTGCTCCGCCAACATCGGCAAGGACGGGGACGCCGCCATCTTCTTCGGCCTGTCCGGCACCGGCAAGACCACCCTGTCCGCCGACCCCAACCGGATGCTGATCGGCGACGACGAGCACGGCTGGAGCGACAACACCGTGTTCAACTTCGAGGGCGGCTGCTATGCCAAGTGCATCAACCTGTCCGCCGAGGGTGAGCCTGAGATCTACAACGCCATCCGCTTCGGCTCCCTTGTGGAGAACGTCATCATGGACGAGGACACCCGCCTCCCCGATTACGACGACGGCAGCCTGACCGAGAACACCCGGGTGGGCTATCCGGTCAACTATATCCCCAACGCCGTCATTCCCGGCATCGGCGCCACCCCCAAGACCGTCATCTTCCTGACCGCCGACGCCTACGGCGTGCTGCCCCCCATCTCCAAGCTGAACCTGAACCAGGCCATGTACTACTTCGTGTCCGGCTTCACCTCCAAGCTGGCCGGAACCGAGCGGGGCATCACCTCCCCGGTGCCCACCTTCTCCACCTGCTTCGGCGCTCCCTTCCTGCCCCTGGACCCCAGCATCTACGCCCAGATGCTCAGCGAGAAGGTGTCCAAGTGCGGCGCCAACGTCTATCTGGTCAACACTGGCTGGAACGGCACCGGCAAGCGCACCAAGCTGGCCTACACCCGGGCCATGGTTACCGCCGCGCTGAACGGTGAGCTGGAGAATGGCGAGTTTGTCACAGATCCCTATTTCGGCGTCAGTGTACCCACCGCCTGCACCGGCGTGCCCAGTGAGCTGCTGATTCCCGAGAACACCTGGGAGGACAAGGAGGCCTATGCCGCCACCGCCAAGAAGCTGGCCGCCTCCTTTGTGGAGAATTTCAAGAAGTACACCCACATGTCCGCCGAGGTGGTCGCCGCCGGCCCCAAGGCCGAGTGAGCGCCCTGACACCATCGGAAATTTCATCGTAATGGAAAACGCCCGCCGGAGCACAGGCTCCGGCGGGCGCTATTTTTTCCAATTTTCGGTATTGCAGCTTTATATACTTATACACCTATAGTATAATTGCGAAATAGACGAAAAACGAATAAACCAACCACGACAGAAAAGGAGTTAGAAAAATAACAGCAACCCCTCGTTACCGACGCCTA
>CAZAIF010000199.1:0-2848 GCA_964485125.1 uncultured Oscillospiraceae bacterium
TAGGCGGGCAGGGTGGCCACCAGGGTCTTGCCCTCGCCGGTCTTCATCTCGGCGATACGGCCCTGGTGGAGCACGATGCCGCCGATCAGCTGCACCCGGTAGGGCCGCAGGCCCAGCACCCGGTCCGCCGCCTCCCGCAGGGCGGCGAAGGCCTCGGGCAGGATGTCGTCCAGGGTCTCGCCCTGGACCAGCCGCTGCTTGAACTCCGGGGTCTTGGCCTGGAGGTCGGCGTCGGAGAGGGCCTTGTACTCGTCCGACAGGGATTCGATCTTATCCACGAGCGGCATCAGCCGCTTGACCTCCTTGGAGGAGCTGGTGCCGAAGATTTTCTTCAGAATGCTCATTGCAACAGTGTCCTTTCCGGCACGCGCCGCGCGCGTATCCATATCAATACAGACTAGATTCTACCACAATGGCCTGGAAAAGGAAAGTCGTAAATGTAAACAATTCATCCAGACCGGAACAGCGCCGCAATCCGCGCAAAAACAGCGGCCGGGATTTGCCGCAGCCGCTGTTTTGGGAGATTATTGACTCTTTTGTTCCGTTTTTCCCGCCTTCAGCCGGACGGCGGTCTGGATCAGGTCGGCCACCGGCTTCAGCTCGGGGCAGTCCAGCCCCTCCAGGGCGCCGTCCTCCCCCAGGGCGGTGATGTCGCCGGACAGGGGGACGGAGACGGTGACGCAGCCCTGGGGCAGCACATAGGACTGGCTGCTCACCGGGTGGTCGGTGAAGCTCTTGTTCTCCACATAGGCCACCGTGGGGCTCATCAGCATCATGCACAGATTGATGCACCGCTGCACCGCCTCCACCGAAAGCTCGCCGGGATTGGTGACGGCGATGGTGCCGTCCACAGGGAAGGTGGTGTACAGGTTCAGCGGGATGTCGCCGCAGCCCGAGGGCATATCCAGCAGCATCACGTCCAGTTCCCCCCAGGCGGTGGAGGTGTAAAGGTAGTTCAGGATATTGAAGGCGTCCACCCCGGGCCAGAGCACCGGGTCCATGGGCTTCTCCAAAATCAGGTCCACGCTCATGACCTCGATGCCCGAGGCGGTCTTGTGGGGGACGGGGCCGCCCCCCTTGCCCCGGTGAACCGGGCCCTGGAGGCCCATCATGTGTGGGATGACGGCGGTGTAGATGTCGCAGTCCAGCACCCCCACCTTCAGCCCCCGGCGGGCCAGCTCGCCGGCCAGCAGCACGGTGACGCTGGATTTGCCCGCGCCCCCCTTGCCGCCGTTGACGGCGTACATCCGCTTTGCGAACCGGGGCAGCTGGGCGCTCTCCCGGTGGTCACAGTCGGACTGGCAGGATTCGCAGTCGCCGTGGCAGCCCTCCTCGAAGGTCTGCTCGATCTGGGCGTTGATCTCGTCGTACATGTCCGGGGTGATGTCCTTCCACTTGGAGGGATCGGTGATGAAACTCAAATCGCTCATGGGCGTATCGCTCCTTATTGTTTTCTATGTCGCCGAACCGAGTATAGCATAGTTCTCCCGGTTTGATAACTCTTTTTTTCGGGAAACCGTGGCGTATGGACCGGGTTTCCGCTATAATACTTCCATCAGCACAGACAGTTCGGAGGAATCGCCATGGTCAGCGCCCGGAAAAATCAACTCATCCCCCTCACCATCGAGGGCTACTCCAGCGACGGGGACGGCGTCGCCCGGCTGGAGGGGATGGCGGTCTTTGTCAAAGGAGCCCTCCGGGGGGAGGAGTGCCTGGTCCGGCTGCTCAAGGTGGGCAAGTCCGCCGCCTGGGGCCGGGTGGAAGAGGTGCTCTCCCCCTCCCCCGCCCGTCAAAGGCCCGACTGCCCCCACTTCCCCAAGTGCGGCGGCTGCGCGCTGCGGCACATGAGCTACGCCGAGGAGCTGGCGTTCAAGCGGCAGAAGGTGGAGGACGCCCTGGGGCGCATCGGGGGGCTGTCGCTGCCGGTGGAGATTATCCACGGGGCGGCCCGCCCGGACCGGTACCGCAACAAGGCCCAGTTCCCGGTGTCCGGCCCGGCCCAGGGCGGCGTCAGGGTGGGCTTCTTCCGGGCCCGGAGCCACGACGTCATCGACGTGCCCGTCTGCCTGCTCCAGCGGCCGGAGGCCGACGCGGCAGGCCGGGCGGTCAAGGGCTGGATGGAGCGCTTCGGCGTCCCCGCCTACGACGAGGCCGCCCACGCCGGGCTGGTGCGCCACGTCTATGTGCGCACCAACCGGGCCGGACAGCCCCTGATCTGCCTGCTCTGCAACGGCCGGAGTCTGCCCCACGAGGGTGAGCTGGTCCAGGCCCTCCGGGCGGCGGTCCCAAAGGCCGTGGGAGTGGTGCTGGGGGTGAATCAGGACAAGACCAACGTGATCCTGGGCAAGGAGTACCGCACCTTGTGGGGGCAGGATTTCCTCTACGACACCCTGTGCTCCCTCACTTTTAAGCTCAGCGTCCCTTCCTTCTTCCAGGTCAACCCGGAGCAGACCGAGGTGCTCTATCAGAAGGCGGCGGAGTTCGCCGGCCTGACCGGGCGGGAGACCGTGGTGGACCTGTACTGCGGCACCGGCACCATCAGCCTGGTGCTGGCGGGCCAGGCCAAACAGGTCATCGGGGCGGAGATTGTCCCCTCCGCCGTGTCCGACGCCCGGGAGAACGCCCGGCGCAACGGGCTGGACAATGTGGAGTTCCTGTGCGCCGACGCCAGGGAGGCGGCGGCGGAGCTGGAGCGCCGGGGGCTGCACCCTGATGTGGTCAGCGTGGACCCGCCCCGGAAGGGGATGGCGGAGGAGGTTATCGGCCACATTGCCGCCATGGCCCCCCGGCGGGTGGTCTATGTGTCCTGCGACCCGGCCACCCTGGCCCGGGACTGCAAGCGCTTCGC
>CAZAIF010000200.1:0-2793 GCA_964485125.1 uncultured Oscillospiraceae bacterium
TGGACAGCATCATCAGGCTCATCAGCAGGGACATGATATAGCTGAACAGGCTGGTCAGGTTACCGGTGGTCAGGCTTCCGCCGATGATAAACTGAGATCCCATCCAGGACACCATGATGATGCAGAAATAGACCGCCAGCATCATGGCCGGATTGTTAAAGGCCAGCAGGCCCTCGGCCTTGACAAACATCCGGCACAGGTTTTGGGACGCCTTGGAGAACTTCTGGTTCTCATAGCCCTCCCGGACAAAGGCCTTGACCACCCGGATGGCGGAGACGTTTTCCTGGACGCTGGCATTCAAGTCGTCGTACTTTTTGAACACCTGGTCAAAAAGCTTCATGGTGGCCAGCATGATCGCGCCGATCACCACTACCAAGAATACCACCGCAATCAGGAACATCAGGCTGAGCCGGACATTGATGAGCAGGCACATGATATAGCTGAACACCAAAGTCAGCGGGGAGCGCACCGCAACTCGGATCACCATCATAAAGGCGTTCTGCACGTTGGTGACGTCGGTGGTCATCCGGGTCACCAGGCCGGGCACGCTGAACTTGTCAATATTGGAGAAAGAAAAGGTCTGGATGTTGCCGTAGATCGCCTCCCGCAGGTTGGCCGAAAATCCGGCGGAGGCGCTGGCGGCGAACTTGCCCGCCAGGGCGCCGAAGATCAGGCTCAGGAAGGCCATGACAATCATCACGATGCCGTAGCGGTAGACCACGGGCATATTGCTCTGCTCCAGCCCCCGGTCAATGATAATGGAGGTAATAAAGGGGAGCAGGATCTCCATGATGACCTCCAGCGTGGTCAGCCCGATGCAGAAAAAGGCGTCCCGCTTATACTGCTTTAACTGTTGTAGGACTTTCTTCACTTTGTTCACTCTCCTTGGATTGCGCCGAGGGATCCGCCGCCAGGGACAGATTCCGCATCACTTTTTTCTGGAGCCGGTCCAGCTGTTCCAGCTCCGAGTCGGAAAAATCTTGATAGGCCCGCTCACAGGTGGAGGATATGGCCTGGGTCAAAAACTGCTCCAGCTCCACCGCCTGTTCCGTACAGAACAGCAGCTTACGCCGGTTGTCCTCCAGGCAGGGCTCCACCCGCACATAGCCGCTTTTGCGCAGCCGCTTCAGAATTCCGCTCAGGGACGCCATAGAGTAGCCGAACTCCTGGTGGATCTCGGTCAGCGAGGTCCCCTCCCGGGAATGGCCGAGAATAGACAGCAGAATGTGCCCCTGGGCCGCGGAAAGCCCCTTTCGGGCCATGATCTGATCCGTCAGCATCTCCAGGCGGATGCCGATGCGCCGGGTCTCCAAAACCAGCGTCTTCCGGTCTTCTCTCATGTACCGTTCACCCCTTTCCGCCGGGCATTCCTTTGAATGCGAACTATTTAGCGCCTTATTATTTATAGCACAACCATCCTTGTATGTGAAATTCAAATATGCTATTATCTATAAAGAAATTTTATAAATTACATGCATGCTCCAAATCGGACAGAATTTTAGACGGAGGCTTTGTATATGAATACCACACAACTGGAATGTTTCCTGGCGGTGGCCAACTATCTGAATTTCTCCCGGGCGGCGGAGGATCTGCGCATCACCCAGCCCGCGGTCAGCCACCAGATCAACACCCTGGAGGACGAGCTGGGGGTCAAGCTGTTCCACCGGACCAGCAAGGTGGTGCGGCTGACCCAGCCAGGCCACCTGTTCACCCCCTACGCCCTGGACATTCTGAAGCTGACCGGGATCTCCAAGACCCGGATGAAAGAGTACCAGGAGACCATGCCCCATCTGCTGGGCATCGGCTGCCGGAACTTCATCGAGCTGCGGCTGCTGCGGCCGGTGCTCTCCCAGCTGCGCCGGGAGATGCCCAACCTGCTGCCCGCCCTGCGGCTGGTCCCCTTCGCCTCCCTGGAAAACCAGCTGGAGAACGGAGACGTCCAAGTGCTGCTCTCCCTGGCGGAGTCCGCCCCGGCCAAAGCGGTCTACCGGGAGCTGGCCCGCTGCCCGCTGGCCTGCATCTGCGCCCAGGATCACCCTCTGACCCTCTATGACCGGCTCAGCCTGAAGCAGCTGCAGCGGGGCGGCCGGATCGCCACCTGCCCCCGCCCGGTGTATCCCCCCGCCCTGTTCTCCATCCAGAGCCAGGTCATCTCCGGCAAAAGCCCGGATCAGATGCTGTTCTGCGACAATCTGGAGATCCTCTATACACTGGTGGAATCGGGATACGCCTTCGCGGTGATGCCGGACTTCCCCTCCGCCCGGCTGCCCGGGCTGCGGTATATCCCCTTGCCTGAGCTCTCCCCCCTCTCCTTTGGGGCGGCCTACCGGGAAGGTGCCCTGGACAGCACCCTGCGGCAGTTTTTGACCCTGCTGAAAGAGGACATGCAGCGCGTGCCGGAAGAAGAAAAGGTGCCGCCTGTCCGCTGACAACAGCGGACGGGCGGCAGAGCGGGGAATATGGGGCGATACATTTGATATAACCCGAGTTTTCCGCCCGGTGATCACTCCGGCCTCCACCAGGTCCACTCGTTCTCCCTCCTGAGCCTGGTCGTCTCGCTTGCGTCTCTACTGTACCAGACCGGCGGACAAAAGGAAATTCAAATTCTGATATGCCGGGCCGCCGACAGTTTATCGAGAAAAAGAGAGCTATACAGGAAAAAGAAGATTATCTTATATGGGAAGAAGCCCTCAGCAGAGTTTCGCTGTCCGCAGACGGCGAAATAAGATCAAATTTTCAAAATTCCGAGGACATGCGCCTCGGAATTTTGACTGCTCAGCCTGCAAACGTGCG
>CAZAIF010000201.1:0-2783 GCA_964485125.1 uncultured Oscillospiraceae bacterium
CCACATCGAGTTTTATCACGACCACCAGCCGGTGGGCAATTACCCCAGAAGTTACAGGAAAGGGGAAGATATTTATGACTGGAAGCAGTATATTGGTACCTTGCTGAAAAAGCCGGGCGCGGTGGAACATACCCGTTTCTTCCGACAAATCCCCAAGTTATGGCGGGATAATTGGCCATGAAGCGGCTGATGCCTGGACCTGATTTAGTGGGTTTTGAAATTTCCTGTTGACTTTTCGCTTTAATGTGTTAAAATAGCAGCAACAAGTGAATCACACCACAAACCGATGACGTGGAGATAACGTCAGGACACGATCTCACAGAGAGCCGGCGGCGCTGGGATGCCGGCAGACACGGCCTGGCAAATGGACCACTGAGGGCGCGGTCAAAGGCAGGGGCTCCCCCGCCGAGTATTCCGCGACGCTGGCCGGCGTAACAGGCGCAGGATATGTTGGTATCCCAAGAGCGCGGGGCGTGTTCATCCGCTCCGAATCAAGGTGGCACCGCGGAAGGTATATTCCGTCCTTGACAAAACCTTTTGTCGAGGGCGGTTTTCTTTTTTCCTCCGCCCCGGCAGCCCGGAAAGGAGCGAGGGCCATGCCCATATACACCCCCACCCTGGAACAGGCCAGGGCCTATGGGGACGGCTATCGGGCCGTACCCATCAGCCGCACCCTGCTCTCCGACCTGCGCACCCCTATCGAGGTGCTGCGGGTGCTGAAAAACGTCTCCCGCCACTGCTATCTGCTGGAGAGCCTGGAGGACAGCGACCGCTGGGGCCGCTACACCTTCCTGGGCTTCCGGCCCAGCATGGAGATCACCTGCCGGGACGGCGCCGTCCGCATCACCGAACAAGGAAAAACTCGCACCGTCTCCACCTCCGCCCCCGGGGATATCCTGCGCCAGGTCCTGCGGGATCACAAGAGCCCCAGGATACCGGGCCTCCCCACCTTTACCGGCGGGCTTGTGGGCTACTTTTCCTATGATTTCATCCGCTACGCCGAGCCCAACCTGACGCTGAACGCGGAGGATCAGGAGCACTTCAATGACTTCGACCTAATGCTCTTCGACAAGGTGATCTGCTTCGACAATCTAAAGCAGCAGATCATTCTGATCGCCAACGCCGCCACGGAAAACCTGGAGGAGAGCTACCCCCGGGCGGTGGCAGAGCTGGAGGAGATGGCCCGGCTGATCTGCCGGGGCGAACCGGCGGCGATCCGGCCCCTGGCCCTCAAGAGCCCATTCCGCCCCCTCTTTGACAGCGCCCAGTTTCGCGGCATGGTGGAGCGGGCACGCCAGTATATCTATGAGGGGGACATCTTCCAGGTGGTGCTCTCCAACCGGCTGGAGGCGGAGTGCGAGGGCAGCCTGCTGGACACCTACCGGCTGCTGCGGGTCATCAACCCCTCCCCCTATATGTTCTACTTCTCCAGCGACGACATTGAGATCGCCGGGGCCTCCCCGGAGACCCTGGTCAAGCTCACCGACGGCACCCTGTACACCTTCCCGCTGGCGGGCACCTGCCCCCGGGGCAGGACGCCGGAGGAGGACCTGGCGCTGGAGCGGGAGCTGCTGGCCGACCCCAAGGAGCGCAGCGAGCACAACATGCTGGTGGACCTGGGCCGCAACGACCTGGGCAAGATCAGCCGGTTCGGCACGGTGGAGGTGGAGCAGTACATGCAGGTGCTGCGCTACTCCCATGTGATGCACCTCGGCTCCACGGTGACGGGGCAGATCCGCCCCGACCGGGACGCGGTGGACGCGGTGGAGGCCGTCCTCCCCGCCGGCACCCTCTCCGGGGCCCCGAAATTCCGGGCCTGCCAGATCATCAACGAGCTGGAGCACAACCGGCGGGGCATCTACGGCGGGGCCATCGGCTACCTGGATTTCACCGGCAACCTGGACACCTGCATCGCCATCCGCATCGCCTTCCAGAAGAACGGCAAGGTGTTTGTCCGCTCCGGGGCGGGCATCGTGGCCGACAGCGTCCCCGAGCGGGAGTATCAGGAGTGCATCAACAAGGCCCGGGCAGTGGTGGAGGCCATCCGGGCCTCGGAGGGAGGTCTGAGCCGGTATGGTTCTGCTGATTGACAACTACGACAGCTTCTCCTACAACCTGTACCAGTTGGTTGGAAGTCTGACAGGGGACATCCGGGTGGTGCGCAACGACCAGCTCACCGTGCCGGAGATCGCCGCCCTGGCTCCCAGCCACATCATCCTCTCCCCCGGCCCGGGGCGCCCAAGCCAGGCCGGGGTATGCGAAGAGGTGGTCCGGGCGCTGGCGGGCAAGATCCCCATCCTGGGGGTGTGCCTGGGACACCAGGCCATCTGCGAGGTCTACGGGGCCGATATCACCTACGCCCGGGAACTGATGCACGGCAAACAATCCCAGGTGACACTGGACCCCTCCTCTCCCCTCTTCCGGGGGCTCCCCCAGGTGATCCCCGCCGCCCGCTACCACTCTCTGGCTGCGGCGGCGGACACCATCCCCCCCTCCCTCCGGGCGACCGCCCGGGCGGAGGACGGGGAAGTCATGGCGGTGGAACACCGCGCCGCGCCGGTCTACGGCCTTCAATTTCACCCGGAGAGCATCCTGACCCCCGACGGAGTCCAGATCGTGAACAATTTTCTCTCCATCACCACAGCTTGAACACAGCAGGAGGTTTTTGTTATGATCCAAGATGCCATCATCAAGATCGTCCAGAAGAAGGATCTGACCTACGAGGAGTCCTACGCCGTCATGAACGAGATCATGAGCGGCCAGACCACCCCCACCCAGAACGC
>CAZAIF010000202.1:0-2755 GCA_964485125.1 uncultured Oscillospiraceae bacterium
CCCCGCTCGATGATGCGGCCCTGCTCCATGACCATGATGCAGTCGGCGTTGCGCACCGTGGAGAGCCGGTGGGCAATGACGAAGGTGGTCCGGCCGGTCATCAGGGCGTCCATGCCGTCCTGCACCAGCTTCTCGGTACGGGTGTCGATGGAGGAGGTGGCCTCGTCCAGGATGAGCACCGGGGGATCGGCCACGGCGGCCCGGGCGATGGCCAGCAGCTGGCGCTGGCCCTGGGACAGGTTGGCCCCGTCGCCGGTCAGCATGGTCTGGTAGCCGTCGGGCAGCCGGCGGATAAAGCCGTCGGCGTTGGCCAGCTGGGCGGCGGCCATGCACTCCTCGTCGGTGGCCGCCAGGTTGCCGTAGCGGATGTTGTCCATCACGGTGCCGGTGAACAGGTGGGTGTCCTGGAGCACGATGCCCAGGGAGCGGCGCAGATCGGGCTTCTTGATCTTGTTGATGTTGATGCCGTCGTAGCGGATCTTGCCGTCGGCGATGTCGTAGAAGCGGTTGATCAGGTTGGTGATGGTGGTCTTGCCGGCGCCGGTGGCGCCCACAAAGGCGATCTTCTGGCCCGGCTTGGCCCACAGGCTGATGTTGTGGAGCACCAGCTTGCCCTCGTCGTAGCCGAAGTCCACGTTGTCAAAGACTACGCTGCCCTCCAGCTTGGTGTAGGTCAGCGTGCCGTCGTGATGGGGGTGCTTCCAGGCCCAGACGTTGGTACGGTGAGATACCTCCGTCATCTTGCCGTCGTCCCCCTCCTGGGCGTCCACCAGTTCCACATAGCCCTCGTCGGTCTCCGGGGTCTGGTCCATCAGGTCAAAAACCCGCTGGGCGCCGGCGGCGGCGGTGACCACAAAGTTGATCTGCTGGCTGACCTGAGTGATGGGCTGGGTGAAGCTCTTGTTCAGGCCCAGGAAGGTGACCACGGTGCCCAGGGTGACGCCGGCCAGGCCGTTGATGCCCAGCAGGGCGCCCACCGCGGCCACCAGGGCGTAGCTCAGCCAGCCGATGTTGGCGTTGACAGGCATCAGCAGGTTGGCGTAGCGGTTGGCCATGTTGGCGCTGTCCCGCAGGTCGTCGTTGACCTTGCGGAAACCGGCCTTGGCCTCCTCCTCGTGGCAGAACACCTTAACCACCTTCTGGCCGTCCATCATCTCCTCGATGAAGCCGTTCACAACGCCCAGATCCCGCTGCTGGCGGACATAGTACTTGCCGGACAGTTTAGAGAAGTTGACGGTCACCAGGAACATGACCACAGCCGTCACCACGGAGATAACGGTCAGCGCAGGATTCAGCACAATCATGGTCACCAGCGTGGCCGCCATGCTGATCACAGAGTTGATGATCTGAGGAATGCTCTGACTGAGCAGCTGGCGCAGGGTGTCCACGTCGTTGGTGTAGACCGACATGATGTCGCCGTGGGCGTGGGTGTCAAAGTACTTGATGGGCAGTGCTTCCATCTTGCTGAACAGGTCGTCTCTCAGCCGGCGCATGGTGCCCTGGCTGATGCTGACCATGATGCGGTTGTAGGCAAAGGCCGCCACAATGCCCACAGCCATAACGCAGGCTAGCCGGATCAGCTGGCTGGCCAGGCCGCTGAAATCAGTGGACCCGCTGGCAAGCATAGGTGTGATATAGTCATCGATCATGGTCTGGGGGAAGGAGGCCCCCACCACGGTGGCTATAGCGCTGAGCACGATGCAGCAGATAACCAGAATGAAAAGGTATTTATAGTAGTGCAGCATGTAGGCGATGACCCGCTTGAGGACTGCCGGACCGTTGGTGCGGGCTGCCGGGGTGTTCTTTTCGTTCATAGCTGTCTCTCCTCCTCTCACGCAGGCTGGTCGAAGTCGCCGCCGCCCTTGATCTGGGACTCGTAGATCTCCTGATAGATGGCGTTGGTCTTCAACAGGTTCTCGTGGGTATCAAAAGCATTGATCCGGCCGTTGTCCAGCACCAGGATGCGGTCGGCCTCCTGGACGCTGGAGATGCGCTGGGCGATGATGATCTTGGTGGTGCCGGGGATAATCCGGGCAAAGGCGGCGCGGATCTTGGCATCGGTGGCGGTGTCCACCGCGCTGGTGGAGTCGTCCAGAATCAGCACCTTGGGCCGCTTCAGCAGGGCCCGGGCAATACACAGCCGCTGCTTCTGGCCGCCGGAGACGTTGGCGCCGCCCCGCTCGATCCGGGTCTGATAGCCGTCGGGCATCCGGTCGATGAACTCGTCGGCGCAGGCCGCCTTGCAGGCCTCCACGCACTCCTTCTCGGTGGCCTCCGGGTTACCCCAGCGCAGATTGTCCAGGATGGTACCGGAGAACAGGGTGTTCTTCTGGAGCACCACGGACACCTGATTGCGCAGCGCCTCCATGTCATACCGGCGCACATCCAGGCCGCCCACCTTCACCGCGCCCTGGTCCACGTCGTAGAGCCGGCAGATCAGGTTGACCAGGCTGCTCTTGCCGGAACCGGTGCCGCCGATGACGCCGATGGTCTCGCCGGAGCGGATGTGCAGGTCGATGTCGGTCAGGGCGTCCTTGCCGCTGCCGTGCTTGTAGGAGAAGCTGACGTGGTCGAAGTCAATACTGCCGTCGGCCACCTCGGTCACGGGGTGCTCGGGATTCTGCAGATCGGGGGTCTCGCTGAGCACCTCGCTGATGCGGCGGACGCTGGCCAGGGACATGCTGATCATGACCACCACCATGGACAGCATCATCAGGCTCATCAGCAGGGACATGATATAGCTGAACAGGCTGGT
>CAZAIF010000203.1:0-2735 GCA_964485125.1 uncultured Oscillospiraceae bacterium
TGCGCTCCTTTGATTCAGGTACGGCCCAGGGTCATCGCTCCGGCCAGGCAATAGGCCCGGGCCTCCTCCACATAGTCCGCGGCGCTGGCCAGGTTCTGGGCGATCTCCGCCTCGGTCAGCGGGCGGATCACCCGGGCCGGCCGGCCAAAGGCCAGGCTGCCGTCGGGGATCACCGTGTGCTGGGTCACCAGGCTGCCTGCGCCGATGATACACCTCCGGCCGATCCGCGCCCCGTTGAGCACAGTGCTCCCCATGCCGATCAGGGTGCCCTCCCCCACCGTGCAGCCGTGGAGGATGGCCCCGTGGCCCACGGTGACCCGGGGCCCGATGTCCACATCGTGGCCCGCGTCCACATGGACGACGCAATTGTCCTGGATATTGCTGCCCTCCCCCACCCGGATGGCGGCGGTCTCCGCCCGGAGCACCGCATGGAACCACAGGCTGCTCTCCGAGGCCAGGGTCACGTCCCCCAGCACCACCGCGTCCGGGGCCAGCATGGCCTCCCGGGAAATTTCCGGCTGTTTCAGCTCCATCTGCTCTCACCTCAATCTCTTATTTCGATGCACTGCGCTCGCCCCGCAGGTCCCGCTCCATCATCTCCCGGATGGTCTCCTTGTCATAGCCCCGGCTGAACAGGTAGTAGAGCTTGGTGACCGCCGCCTCGATAGTCATGTCCCCTCCGTTCACCGCCTCGGCCCGGGCCAGCCCCCGGCTGGTCTCATAGGCCCCCAGGCTCACCGAGCCCTGGGGGCACTGGGAGCAGACGGTGATGATGGTGCCGTTCCGGTAGGCCCGCTCGATCAGGGGCAGCAGCTGGGAGCCGGCCCCGCTGGGGATGTTGCCCGCCCCGAAGGCCTCCAGCACCACCCCCTTGAGCTTTTCCGTCATGATGGACTCAAACAGGTCGAACTGGATACCCGGAAACACCTTGAGCACCCCGATGGGCACGTCCACAAACTCCCGCAGGCGCAGCCCGCCCTCCTGGGGCGGCAGCAGCAGCCCCAGGCTGTACTGGATCTGGATGCCCGCCTCCGCCAGATGGGGAAAATTGGGGGACTCAAAGGCCTCCAGCCGGTCGGCGGAGGCCTTGGTGCTCCGGTTGCCCCGGAGCAGCCGGCCGCCGAAGTAGAGGCAGACCTCGTGCACCCGGCCGGAGGCGGCGACCAGGATGGCGTTGACGATGTTATCCAGCCCGTCGCTGCGCATCATGCACAGGGGGATCTGGGCGCCGGTGAGGACCACCGGCTTGCCCAGCCCCTCCAGCATGAAGGAGAGGGCGGAGGCGGTGTAGGCCATGGTGTCGGTGCCGTGGAGCACCACAAAGCCGTCAAACTCCCCGTAGCGCCGGGCGATCACCCGGCCGATCTTGTTCCAGTCCCGGACGGCGATGTTGGAGGAGTCCAGCAGGGGGGAGAACTCCACCAGCTCCCACTGGGGGAACTCCGGCCGGTGGATGTCGTTGATGCTGCGCAGCAGCGGCTCAAACACCCCGGCCTCGGGGACATAGCCCCGCTCGCTGGGCACCATGCCGATGGTGCCGCCGGTGTAGATGATACAGATGCGCTTTTTCAGCTCCATAGTTCCTCCTGTTTCCCCGCTCCGCCCAGCCCGAACGTGCGGCAGAGCAGCCCGGCGCAGGCCTCATAGTCCTCCCAGCCGAACCGGGGGACGGCCGTCTCCAGTTCCTGATCGGTGACCACCGCCAGCAGGCTGTCGTCCCGGCAGATCAGGCCGCCCGACCCGGCGCGGTGGAGCTCCAGTTTGGGCAGCGGACTGCGCTTGAAGCCCTCCCCCAGGATCAGATCCGCCGGGGGCAGGGCCCGGCGCAGTTCCTCCAGGCTCCGCTCCCCCCGGCCCAGGGCGGCCCACCGGTCGGGGCCCAGGATGGCCACGCTCTCCGCCCCGGCCCGGGCCAGGCGCCAGGTGTCTTTCCCCTCCCGGTCCATCTCAAAGCCGTGGGCGTCGTGCTTGACGGCGGCCACCCGCACCCCCCGCCGGGCCAGCGCCGGGATCAGCCCCAGCAGGAAGGTGGTCTTGCCCGCGTTGGCCCAGCCGGTGACCGCCACCATGGGAGGATTCCCCGCCCGGGCGGCCAGGCAGTCCGCTGGGGTGTTCAGATTTTGCAGTACCCTTTCCAGACAGGGTGGTGTATAATAGTAGTCGGTTTTCACCGCCGCCAGCAGGTCGGACATTCCGCCCCTCCCCCGCTCCAGCAGTCCCTCCGCCGCCGGGAGCACGCTGCGCCGGTATACCCCGAACAGCGGCTCCACCCGGCCGGGGCGGCGGTAGACGGCGGCGTCGTGCTCCGGCGGGGGGAGGATGGCCTTCGCCGTCAGGTTGGGCATGTCCACGGCGCTGACATAGAGCAGCTCCGCACCGGATGCCAGGAAGGCGGACACCAGAGCCTCCATGGGGCCCCGGCCCGGCGCCCGGTCAGGTACCGCCAGCGCCCCCGGCGGCAGGGCGGGAAAGTGCCCCGGCGCCCCCTCGGCCACCAGCACCCGGTCCACCCGGCCGGAGGCGCGCCAGAAGCGGACCGCCCGCTCCAGCAGGGTCTCCTCCCCCCAGCGCAGCAGGGCCTTGTCCCGCCCCATGCGGCTGGAACGCCCTCCGGCCAGCACCAGGGCGCACCGGAGCCCGCGTCTCTCTGCCATATCGCTCCCCCCCTGTCCCGTTCATACGCCCTCTATTTTACCCGAAGGGCCCGGGGGATGCAACCGCCGGCGCCCAAATTT
>CAZAIF010000204.1:0-2619 GCA_964485125.1 uncultured Oscillospiraceae bacterium
AAGGTGGCCGGCACCAAGGCGGGCATCACCGCCATCCAGATGGACCTGAAGAACGACGGCCTGACCATGGAGATCATCCAGTCCGCCCTGGACATCACCCGGGACGCCCGCTGCGCCATCATCGATGAAGTGATCCTGCCCTGCATCTCCGCCCCCCGCGCCGAGGTCAGCCCCAACGCCCCCCGGATGCTGAAGATGAAGATCGACACCAGCAAGATCCGGGAGGTCATCGGCTCCGGCGGCAAGGTCATCCAGAAGATCCAGGCCGACTCCGGCGCCAAGATCGACATCGAGGAGACCGGCGACATCTTCATCTCCGGCCCCGACACCCAGAGCGTGGAAACCGCCAAGAAGGCCATCGAGACCATCGTCTTTGTCCCCGAGGTGGGCGCCCTCTACTTCGGCAAGGTGGTGCGCATCATGCAGTTCGGCGCCTTTGTCGAGCTGGCCCCGGGCAAGGACGGCCTGGTCCACATCTCCAAGCTGGCCAACCACCGGGTGGCCAAGGTGGAGGACGTGGTCAACATCGGCGACATGATCTGGGTCAAGGTCACCGACATCGACGAGAAGGGCCGGGTCAACCTGAGCCACAAGGACGCCCTCCGGGAGATCCGGGAGCAGCAGGCCAAGCAGGGCCAAAAGTAAGATCCCGGCACAATCGGCCATACTAAGCCGGACGGACGAAGGCTGAACGCGTCCGTCCGGCTTTTCCATCTCTCTCTGCCCCGGCAAAGGCCCGGGGCGGGGCAAAAGAGAAAACCCTCTGACAGCAGAAAGGCGGGCTCATCTTCTATGTACGACTATCAGCTGACCACCCTGCCCAACGGGGTGCGCATCGCCTCGGAGCGGATGGACGGAGTGCGCTCCGCCGCCCTGGGGATCTGGGTGGCCACCGGCTCCCGGGACGAGAAGGCCTCCGAGGGGGGCGCCGCCCACTTCATCGAGCACATGCTCTTCAAGGGCACCCCCACCTGCTCCGCCGAGGCCCTGGCCCGGCGGATGGACGCCATCGGTGGCCAGATCAACGCCTTCACCACCAAGGAGCACACCTGCTTCCACGCCCGGTGCCTGGACACCCACCTCCACGAGGCCCTGGACATCCTGTGCGACATGTTCTTCCACAGCGCCTTCGCCGAGGCCGACGTGGCCACCGAGCGGGGGGTCATCCTGGAGGAGATCGGCATGTACGCCGACGACCCCGCCGACCTGGTCAGCGAGAAGCTCTTCGCCGCCGTCTTCCACGGCTCCTCCCTGGGCCGGCCCATCCTGGGCCGGAAGGCCACCCTGGAGAAGATGACCGGCTCCTGGCTGAAGGACTACAAGGAGGGCCACTACACCGCCGACCGGGTGGTGGTCACCCTGGCGGGCAGCTTTGACGAGGGCATTCTGGAGGAGATCCGGGCCCGCTTCTCCGCCATGGCCCCGGGCAAGTCCAGGCGCCACAAGCCGGCGGCGGTCCAGGACGCCATCGTGGTCAAGAAAAAGGCCACGGAGCAGAACCACCTGCTGGTGGCCTTCCCCTCCATCACCGACCGGGACCCCCGGAAGTACCAGATGCAGCTGCTCTCCTCCATCCTGGGGGGCGGTATGTCCTCCCGGCTGTTCCAGCAGGTGCGGGAGAAGCACGGGCTGTGCTACAGCGTATACACCTTTGGCACCAGCCACGAGGAGGTGGGGCTGTTCTCGGTCTACACCGCCCTGGGCCAGGAGCAGGAACCCAAGGCCATCGCCTGTATCCGGGAGGTGCTGACGGAATTTTTGCAGAACGGCCCCACCCAGGAGGAGCTGGAGCTGGCCCGGGAGCAGAGCAAGGCCAACGTGCTGATGGGGCTGGAGGCCACCTCCGCCCGGATGAACCATCTGGCCCGCTGCCTGCTGCGGGAGGGGAAGTTCCTCACCCCCGACGACATCATCGCCGCCTACGACGCGGTGACCCGGGAAGAGGTGCTCCAGCTGGCCCGGGACACCTTCGACTTTGATCACGTCTCCTTCTCCGCCGTGGGACGGGTGGCCGCCCCGGAGGACTACCGGAAGATGCTGCTGGCCTGAATCGGGCCGCTCCGGCGCAATCGACGACGCCCCGCCCAAGCGCAATGCTTGGGCGGGGCGTTTTCTGTCCTCTGTCTCCGGCAGGCGGTTGCGGCGGCGGAGGAAATCTGCTAGGATGGTGCCAGAACCCCGGCGCATCCGACCCGGAAGGAGGGCTGTAAGATGAAAATTGAGATCGGCAGAGACTTCCCACAGTATTTCCGTCCATCCTACCCGGAGGAATTTGAGCTGTTCTCCCACCTGGAGACCACGGCGGCCATTCCCTCCCCCCTGTTCGCCATCACCACCTGGAAGGAAAACGGCCTGCCCAACGTCTGCCTCCACGCCTGGGGCAGCTTCCACGGGGACAGAACCGCCTTCTTCGCGGTGCTGGGCAACCTGTTCCAGCACACCCACACCTATGCCAACCTCCGGCGGGAGGGCTGCTTCTGCCTGAACTTCCTGCCCATCGGCTGCTACGACCGGCTGGTGGACACCATCCACCGCAACGGCGACGAGACCGACGAGTGCGCCGCCGGAGGCTTCACCGCCGCGGCGGCGAATACCGTCCACGCGCCGGTAATCCAAGAG
>CAZAIF010000205.1:0-2619 GCA_964485125.1 uncultured Oscillospiraceae bacterium
CGCACCGGCTCGCGCTGGGGCAGTACCGGAACGCGCGGAAAATTTTTCACTGCGCGCTTCTGTATGTGGTGGTGGTCGGCGGCGCGGCAAGCATTCTGACGCTGATCTTTGCGGACGTTCTGGTGGGAGGCAACTCGGTGCCTGTGCTGAGAATCTTTGCGCCCACCATTTTCTTTTCCGGCATCCTGGGCGTTCTGCGGGGCTATTTTCAGGCCCATGGCACGATGGTGCCGACCTCCTTTTCCCAGATCCTTGAGCAGATTCTGAACGCGGTGGTCAGCATTCTGGCGGCCTCCCTTCTGATGCGCATGGCGGCGGGACAGGATGATACCACGCTGGCCATCTACGGCGCGTCCGGAAGCGCCATCGGTACGGGAGCGGGGGTTCTGATCGCCCTGCTTTTTATGCTGTTCGTCCTGGCGCTGAACCGTCAGGCTCTCGCAAAGCAGGAGCGGCGTGACCGCACCGGAGAGCTGCTGGAAACGGGAGAGGTCTACCGCATCATCATCACCATGGTGACCCCCATCATTCTGAGCACCTTCATTTATAACTGCAACAGCTCCCTCAACCTCACCATTTATACCAGGATCATGGAATATGTGAAGGGAATGTCGGAGGCGGACGCCTATACCCAGTACGGCCTGTTTTCCGGCAAGGCGAAGCAGATTTCCAACATTCCGATCGCCCTGGCCTCCGCCATGTCCACGGCGGTGATTCCCGGCGTGGCAGGAAGCTTCGCAAGGAAGGACATCCGGGAGACCAACCGGAAGATCGCGGCGGCGGTCCGCACCACCATGCTGCTGTCCATCCCCTCCGCTGTGGGGCTTGCGGTGCTGGCAAAGCCTGTGGTGCAGCTTCTTTATCCTCAGAGGGAGTCGGTGGATATGGTTTCCAGACTGCTGGCAGGTCTGAGCATCAGCGTGGTTTTCTATGCCATTTCCACCATCTCAAACGGCGTGCTTCAGGGAATCGGAAGGGTGAACCTGCCTGTGATCAACGCGGCGGCCGCGCTGGTGGTGCAGACGGCGGCTCTGGTTCTGCTGCTTCTGTTTACGGACCTGGGGCTTTACAGCCTGGTCATCGCTACCGTGCTGTATTCCTTCCTGATGTGTATTTTAAACGGGATTTCCGTGAGAAGAGCGCTTGGATACCGCCAGGAGGTGGTCAGGACCTTCTGCATCCCCATCTGGGCGTCGGTGATCATGGGAGGCGCGGCATTCGGCGTATACTATGGACTGTACCATCTGATATCCGTAAATGTGATCTGCCTGGCGGCGGCCCTTCTTATCGCCGTAATCCTGTATTTTGTCCTTGTGATCAAAATGGGCGCCGTGGAGGAGCGGGATCTCAGAGCTCTGCCGAAGGGGGCGCTTTTCGTGCGCCTGGCCCGCAGATGCAGGCTGATTCATTAAAAAAATGTGAAAAGTCTGGACGAATCCGCGGCGGCGCAGTACAATATTGAAAGCTTTGGCGGAAATCAAGGAGAAAGGTTACATGATGAAGATACAAAAGAACAGGGAAGGAATGACTGTCCTTTGGCGCAGGACGACGGCCGTGTGCGGCGTCCTTGCGCTGACGGCATCGCTTCTGGCGGGCTGCGGACAGCAGCAGAATGAGGAAACGCAGAGCGCTGTCGAGGAGGAGAACAGCGTATCCGGCGTAACTCCGGAAGAACAGGCTGAGGCGGACGAAACGGGAGCGCTGACCAACGCGGAAAATGCCGCGCTGGTAGAAAACGATGGGGAACACAGCTTTCTGACCGGCGAGCCGAGAGATCCGGAAGAGGTGAATGAACGTCCCCTTGCCGTGATGTTCAATAACCTGGAGGAGGGCTGTCCGCAGACCGGAATCGGACAGGCGGCCATCGTGTATGAGGCTCCCGTGGAGGGGCGCATCACCCGTCTGATGGGACTGTTTGAGGATTATGACGAGCTGGACCGGATCGGCTACATCCGTTCCAGCCGTGACTATTTTGTCTACTGCGCGCTGGAGTACGACGCGATTTACGCTCATTTCGGGCAGGCGACGCCCTATGTGGGGGATCTGATCAACAGCGACCGGGTGGATAATATCAGCGGAGCCGTTGCGGGAATCGATCATCCGGCGACCAATACCTTCCTGCGCACCAGCGACAGAAAGGCCCCGAACAATGTCTATATCGATGTGGAAGGGCTGATGCAGGACATTGACCGGCTCGGCTACAGCCTGACCTATCATGATACCCACAAGGCGAAGTTTTCCTTCGCGGCGGATGGAGAGGAGGCGGAAAATTCCGGCAGCACGGACGCCCTGGTGCTCTATCCCGGCGGAAAGGAAAGCAATCTGGCGAACGGCTACAGTCTGGTGGAGGCCAGGTTTGAATACAACGAAGAGGACGGAAAATATTACCGTTATCAGTATGGCGGCCCTCAGATCGATGAGAGCACGGGAGACCAGCTTGCCTATGACAACGTGATCTTCCAGTACTGCCATGGAGAGGTGCGGGATGAAAATGATTATCTGGCTTTCGAGCTGCACGGGGATAATGGGATGAAGGTCCAGGTGTTTACCGGCGGAAAGATGACGGAAGGAACCTGGTCCCGTTATTCGGATAACGATCCTGCCTATTATGTAGACGCT
>CAZAIF010000206.1:0-2618 GCA_964485125.1 uncultured Oscillospiraceae bacterium
AGTAGAAGTGCTTGGCCATGAGCTGCTTGACGTTTTCATAGTCCCACAGCCGCTCCACCAGCTCGTCATCGGTAAAAAACTGTTTTGCCATGGTGCGAAATCCCTCCTCTCGTCACAGTCCGTAGCTGAAGGTCTCAGCGAAGGTCTCATAGGGCTCCGGGTAGGCCGGGGGCGCGTAGAAGGGCCGGCCGGCAGAGTAGGTCTCGTAGACCGTCATCTTCACGTTGGGCTCCGGGAAGCGGAACTCCGCCAGCTCGGCATAGGCGGGGTCGGCGGGGAATTCCGGCGCAGGGGAGACCCAGTCGTAGCCGGCGGGGGCGTCCAGATCCTGGACATAGAGCAGGTGCCACACCTTCCAGGTCCCGTCCTCCCAGACGAAGTCCACGGCCACATAGGCCCGCTCCCAGCAGCCGATCTGGCCCGAGGCGGTGAGCTTGGTGTTCATGCCGTGGATGGTCCAGATGCCCTTGGCGGTGGCGCCGTCGGCGGCGATCTCGATGACCGGGGCCACCAGGGACTTCATATCCATGATGCCGATGCCGTAGGCATCCTCGGCGGACAGATCCCCCACCTGATCGGCGTACTTCCGCTGGATCAGCCGGCTCTCCAGGGCGGTGCGGTCGGCCAGCCCCTGATAGTAGGCCTTGACGGCCCCGGCGCCTTGATAGTAGCCGCTGTTGACGCCCAGGCAGACGTCATCGGCCTTGGACCAGTAGGTGTCGTACATTTTGTTCTCCCGGCGCATCAGATAGTCCTGGGAGAAGAAGCGGACCATCAGATTCTGGATGGAGCGGCGCTTTTCCCACCGGGTCAGCAGCTCTTCCGAGTTCCATTGATGAGACACAGTTATCCCTTCCTTTCTTGCGTTGCTGTGGGGAGCTCTCCCCATTACCATCTCTATTGTAACAGCGGCGGGGGCGGAGGGGCCAGAAGCGGTTTTCAACCTGAGATGACCAGTTTTCAAACCACCCGCCCCGGGCGGGACAGGAGGCGGCATATGAGAGAGAACACAGTTTTGGACCGGGAGGCGCTGGCGCGGCAGGAGATTGCGGTCATGCGCTACGACGCGGCGGTACGGCGGCTGTTCGCCGCCATGCCAGGCGGCGGGCCCTTTGACCCGGAGGCTTTCGCGGCGGACACCGGGCTGCGCTTTGCGGGGGAGCATTTTTTCTGCGTCCAGCTGGAGGACGACCCCCGTTACCCCTCCCGCCCCCCGAAGGACGAGGGGGCGCTGAGCCCCTGCCAGCGCTATCTGGAGCTGCGGGAGCTGGTGGGCGGTGTGCTGGGACGGGACCAGCCGGCGGCGGTGTGCAACCAGAGCGGACGCATCCTCTGCGCCGTCAACTGGCAGGGGGGCACCGCCAACTGGCACGGCGGCTGTGCCCAGCTGATCGGGGAGCTGAACGAGGCGCTGTGGCGGTCCCATGGCTTCCGGTTCCAGTGCACCGTCAGCCGGATGGGGGAGGGGATCGCCTCCCTGCCCCAGGCCGCCCGGGAGCTGGACCAGGCCCGGGATTACCGGACGCTGATGGGGGGACTGCCCGGGGAGCTGCTGTTCTACGACGGCATCCTGCGCACCACCGGGCTGGGGGAGCGGCAGGAGGACACCGCCCGCCGCTCCGAGGAGCGAAGTCAAGCCCTGCGCCAGGCCCTGCTCCAGGGCAGCGCCCAGCGGGCCCGGGACATCCTGCACACGGTGCTGGAGGAGGACTTTGTGGCCACCCGGCCGGCGGTGCAGTTCGTCCAGCTGCGGCTGTTCTCCGTCATCGACGGGCTGCTCAAGAGCATGGAGTACGCCGCCGGGGAGCTGGGCATTCAGGAGGCCTGGGCGGAGGAGAACGCAGCCCCCCGGCTGCTGGGGGCCTCGGGAGTCTGGGCGCTGGAGCGGGAGGCAGGGGTGCTGCTGGACCGCTTCCAGGCTCTGGCCGAGAAAGAAGGCGGCATCCACCGGCTGCCCTACCGGCTGAGGAGCTATATCCGCTCCCACTTTGCCGATCCCAATTTGAATGTCAGCCAGGTGGCGGATCAATTCCATGTGACGGCCACCTATGCCACCCGGGTCTTTAAACAGGCCTTTGGATGTGGTATCCTGGGCTATATTCAGCAGGTGCGGCTGGAGCGGGCCAAGGAGCTGCTGCGGGGGGGGCGGTCGGTGAAGGAGGCGGCGGCCGCCGCCGGGTTCGCCACCTCCACCGCCCTGATCCGGTTGTTCAAGAAGCTGGAGGGCACCACCCCGGCCCAGTTCGCCGGGGGCCAGGACTGAGAGAAGAGGGAGGATCGCCATGGAGTGGTTTTTTCGCATCTTTTTCGGCCTGCTGGGGCTGTGCGCGCTGATCTGGCTGGCGGGGCGGGTCAGGGACCTGCTCTCCCCCCGGCAGCGCTGCCCTGCGGTGGTGCGGGAGCGCCGGCAGCAGGTCTTTCCGGTCAGCGTGGGCTTCAAGCGCCGGGACCGGATCCAGTATCAGATCACCTTTTTCCTGCCCCAGCAGCAGAAGACGCTGACCTTTGAGGTCGGCCAGCAGCTCTACGAGGACAGCCCGCCGGGCACCGGCGGCTATCTGACCTGGCAGGGCGGCCGGCTGGTCCGCTGGGAGCCGGGGACATAAGACAGGCGGGGC
>CAZAIF010000207.1:0-2618 GCA_964485125.1 uncultured Oscillospiraceae bacterium
CCGGCCCCACCGGCCCTGCCGGCACGGTGACCGCCGCCGCCGCGGTGACTGACGCCACCGGCACCGGCGACATTGTGACCCAGTTCAACGAGCTGCTGGCCAACCTGCGGGCCGCAGGCCTGCTGTCCAGCTGAGCGGCGACACAACGGCCCATTGCTCGGGAGGCGCCCCCAGGGGCGCCTCCCCTTGGGCATGGTATCAGGGGATAGGGAGGAGTGCAAATGGGAAAGTACAAGGTGGTGGTCTACGCCATCTGCAAGGACGAGGCCAAATTTGTCCGGCGGTGGATGGCCTCCATGGGGGAGGCCGACCAGGTGGTGGTGCTGGACACCGGGTCCCAGGACGGCACGGCGGAGCTGCTGGAGGCGCTGGGGGCCCGGGTACAGGTGGAGCGGGTGGAGCCCTGGCGGTTTGACACCGCCCGGAACCACAGCCTGGCCCTGGTGGACGAGGATGCGGACATCTGTGTGAGCACCGACCTGGACGAGGTGTTCACGCCGGGGTGGCGCGCGGAGCTGGAGCGGGTGTGGCGGCCGGAGTGCAACCAGGTGCGCTATCACTACATATGGAGCTTCCGGCCCGACGGCAGCGACGGGATCTCCTACTGGGGCGACAAGATCCACGCCCGCCAGGGCTGGCAGTGGGTGGGCCCGGTCCACGAGGTGCTGCGCTGCCGGGGGGAGGCGGCCCAGGTGTTCGCCCCCAACCTCCGGCTGGAGCACCACCCGGACAGCGGCAAATCCAGGGGCCAGTACCTGCCGCTGCTGGAGCTGGCGGTGGCGGAGGACCCGGAGAACGACCGGAATATGCACTATCTGGGCCGGGAGTACATGTTCTACGGCCGCTGGCAGGAGGCGGCGGACACCCTGAAGCGCCATCTGTCCCTGCCCCGGGCCACCTGGGCGGAGGAGCGGTGCGCCTCCATGCGCTACCTGGCCCGGTGCGAGGAGGCCATGGGCCACCGGGAGGAGGCAGGGCGCTGGCTGATGCGGGCCTGCGGGGAGGCCCCGGGGATGCGGGAGCCCTGGCTGGATCTGGCCCGGTACTGCTACCGGCAGGAGGACTGGCACGGGGTGATCTTCGCCACCCGCCATGCCCTGGACATCCGGGAGCGCTCGGAGACCTATCTCTCAGAGCCCGAGGCCTGGGGGGAGGAGCCCTATGACCTGATGGCCATCGCCCTGTATTACACCGGCGACTACCGCCACGCCCTGGCCATGGGGGAGGAGGCCCTGCGCCGCAGCCCCATGGACCGGCGGCTGCGGGACAATCTGCGGCTCATCCGCCAGCGGGCGGAGCAGGGGAGATAGCCCACGCCGGCGCTCCTGGATCAAATTAAAAAATACGGCAGTTTTGGAATGGGATTCCATCCGTTTTTCCCGTTTTTCTCGCTTTTTCGCGTTCTCCGGCGGGTGAAAACCAGCTCTGTTTGACTTTGCCAGCGCAAACCCCGCCGGATTTGTGACATAGTAACAGGGCGCGGTTTTCGCGCGGAGACAGCGAACGCAAAGCAGAGGAAGGGGAGGAAAATTATGGAACAAAAGGAGGCAAAGCCATGGGGGATCTGGCTGACGGCGATGCTGCTCGTCCTGGCGATGGCGGGGGCGATGGCTGCCGCGGCCCTGGGCTGGCATCCCGCGGCGGCGGAGTGCTTCGGGGCCGGGGAGCGGCGTTATGTGGTGCCGGTAGGCCACACCGTGGGCATCAAGCTGTTTTCCCGGGGCGTGATGGTGGTGGGTCTGGCCGACGTGGCCACCGAGCAGGGGGAGGCGTCCCCGGCGCGGCAGTGCGGGCTGCGCACCGGGGACATCATCACCCACATCGACGGCCGGCAGGTGGACACCATTGAGGAGGTCCAGTCCCTGCTCCAGGCCGCCGGCGGCGAGGTCATGGCCATCCAGCTCACCCGGGGCGGGCGCATGGTGGAGACCGAGACGGCGGCGGTGCAGTGCATGAACGACGGCTCTTACCGGCTGGGGGCCTGGATCCGGGATTCCATGGCGGGGATCGGCACCGTCACCTATTATGACCCGGACAGCGGAAAATTTGCCGCTCTGGGCCACGGCATCAACGACATCGACACCAAGCTGCTGATGCCCCTGGAGTCCGGGGCGGTGATGGACGCTAAGGTGTCCGATGTGCAGGCCGGCCGGAAGGGGACGCCGGGGGAGCTCCACGGCACCTTTGACCTGGAGCACGACCTGGGCACCCTGTACGCCAACACCGACTGCGGCGTCTTCGGCGTCACCGGCGGGGAGAACCCCTGGGCGGCGGGCCAGGCGGTGCCGGTGGCCAAAAAGAGCGAGGTCCAGGTGGGGCCGGCCACCATCCTGTCCAACGTGGATGGGGACGCGGTGGAGGAGTTCGACGTGGAGATCCTGCGGATTTACCGCTGCTCCGGCCAGGACAGCCGCTCCATGATGATCCGGGTCACCGATGGGGACCTGCTGTCCAGGACCGGCGGCATCGTCCAGGGCATGAGCGGCTCGCCCATCCTCCAGGACGGCAAGCTGGTGGGGGCGGTCACCCATGTGCTGGTCAATGATCCTACTTGCGGATACGGCATCTTTGCCGACACAATGCTGTCCGCAGGAGCGTAAACGGCTGGGGCTGCTGCA
>CAZAIF010000208.1:0-2585 GCA_964485125.1 uncultured Oscillospiraceae bacterium
AAATTTTGCATATCAACAAATCTCAAGATTCATTTTATCCTGCAAAGATGCGCGGATTGCGAATTATCTGCATGAATTTATTCATCCTTTGCCCTACTGCCTTTGTCGCCGCAAATTGTCAACCGGTCAAAGAGGAGGCGGCGGAAGAAGCGTACTCCCCCGCCGACACAGGCAAAGGCCGGAGGGCTGTCGTGAACCGCCCCCCGGCCTTGCATTTGAGCATGAATATCTCCCCTGTCATGCCGCCTCGGCCAGGCTGGCATAGAGGGCCAGGGTGTCCTCGTCCGTGGTCCCGCTCATATAATAGAGGACGCCGTCGGCATAGAAGCTCAGGAACACCGTATTCCGGGGGTCCAAAAACAGCCGGCAGCTCTCCCCGGTCTCCTGCAGCCGGTATCTCCCCTTGCTCAGGTTGCCCATGGCGGTGCCGTTGACCCGGGTCATATCGGGCAGCTCTTCCACCAGGGTGAGCTCCTCAATGTCCGCCAGCGGAATGGCGTAGTCCTCCTGAAGCTGCTCTGCCGACAGGATGTCCCCCTGAATGGTCAGCCGGATGGGGGTAAACTCCAGCCGGATGCTCCAGACGCAGACCAGCAGCACCCCCAGCAGGACCACCAGCAGAAAGATGGTCAGCGCCTTGCCCGCCGGAGCGGCCATGTTGAAGGCGGTGCCCACCCCCACCCGCTTTTCCACCACGGTCTTGCGGTCCCTGGGGTTGTAGTAGATCATGCCCCACAGCCAGCAGTCGTCGTCCTCCTCCGTCCCGGCCAGATCCATTTGATCCCGATAGGCCCTGTCCAGCCTGGCCAGCCGGCGCATCAGCTCCCCCGTGGCCGCCAGCAGCAGCACCACATAGCCCGCGCACCCCCAGAGCAGCGCCCACATCCCCAGGCTCAGATCCGCCGCCGCGGGCAGGCAGAACGCCGCAGTCACGGCGGTGTTGAGCCAGAGACAGACCAGCCAGTACCGGCTCCACAGGGTCCGCCGGGCCCGGTTGTAGTTCAGATTGACCTGGCTGTCGGTGCTGATGACCTTCTGGCGCTGGCGGTTCATCCACAGGCCGCAGGCTCCCAGCAGCGGGGTGACCAGGGCAAAGGTGAAGGCGATGATGGCCACCCCCAGCATGTCCGGCCTGCCCCACTCCCGGAGGGTGACAAACACCGCCGCCCCCAGGCTGATCAGGGTGGGGGCGACACAGGCGCTCCAGCGGAAGCCCCGCACCCGGCCCAGCTCCCGGGTCTCCACCAGCACCCGGCGCGCCCGCTCTCCCCCGTAGCCGTGCTCCGCCTTCCAGGCCCGCACCGCCCGGTTGGCCCGGGCAAAGGGCACGTCCAGCACAAAGATGGCCCCAAAGCACCAGAGCATCCAGAAAGTGATGCTGATAGACACATAGGGCATGGGCAAAGTGGCCAGCGGCAGCACCGCCAGCACCAGCAGCCAGAGGGTGACCTCCCGCTTGAAGCGGCGGACGATGGCCTCCAGCTCCGGCTCCCGCTCCAGCCCCAGCTGAAGCCGGGCCCCGAACAGCAATCCTGCCCGGGGCTTTCCATAATAGCGCATCACGGCGTAAAGAATCAGCAGCACCGGATACATACAGGCCGCCATGATCCAAAAGAATACCGTCATCTCTGCTCCTCCTTCCCATAGAGGCGGTCGCATACCTTCAAAAACGCCTCCCGGTCCATCCCCCGGGCCCGGGCCTCGGCGGCCAGCACCCCCAGCCGCTCCAGGCTCTCCGGGGGCAGCCCGCCGGACTCCGCCCCGGCTGGCTCCCGCACCCGGGCGCCGCTGCGCCGGTCGGCCAGGATAAAGCCCTCCTGTTTCAACAGCTGATAGGCCTTGTTCACCGTCATGGCGTTGACCCCCAGCTCCTCCGCCAGCGCCCGCACCGTGGGCAGCCGCTCCCCGGGGGAGAGCCGCCCGTCGGAGATGCCGGCCACGATCTGATTGCGCAGCTGCAGATAGATGGGCACGTCGGAGCCGTCCCGAATCTCCAGTACCATGTCGCTCCCCTCCTTTGTATTATATTATATAATACAAATAATACATAGGTCAAGGAGAAAATCAAAAATAGCTATTTACGCACACGCTTTGAAGTGTTAAAATGTAGCTGAAATTAAACGAGGAAGTGATTGCATGCCCCGTCCCATGAAGCACGAGCGTTCCATCGCCATGTATGAGACCATCCTGAAGCTGCGCACGGTGGAGGAGTGCGTCCATTTTTTTGAAGACCTCTGCGCCGCCACGGAGCTGAGCGCCATGGAGCAGCGCTTTGACGTGGCCTCCCTGCTGCTGGAGGGGCGGGTTTACACCGAGATCATGGAGCTCACCAAGGCCAGCAGCGCCACCGTCAGCCGGGTCAACCGGATGCTCAACTACGGCCACGGCTGCCTGGGGGAGGTCATCGCCCGGCCCGCCGGGGCGGAGGAGACGCCCGCCCAGAGCTGAGCCCGGAGCGGTACGGGCCCTGCCGCCCCGCCAAAAACCAAGCCGAAACGCCCCGCCGGGGGACGGCCAAATGCCGTCCCCCGGCGGTCTTTTACGCGCCGCCCGGTCCACAGAAAAAAGCGGCGGCCCCGAAAGGG
>CAZAIF010000209.1:0-2558 GCA_964485125.1 uncultured Oscillospiraceae bacterium
ATAAAAACCGGCGACCCAGAAGTAAAATTGCGTTTCGTTATGGCTCGATGCCCAAACGGAATGAACCCAAAACGGCGTCGGTTTACATTTATTAGATGTATCCACCCTGTTTTTTCCCCGAGGCGCCCATAATGCCGTTTGGAATATATGTGCATTCCAAAGCGCTATTTTACATCCATATAGGGCATTTTTTATAATAGAGAACGATTACAACCGATCCCGGCGCCCTCCGGCATGACTGCGGCGGGGCGCTGTGGCACAGTCCAAAACGGAAAGGAGCCATATTTCATGGTGAAACAAGAGTACACGCCGCTGCAGCTGGCCCAGCGATTCATCGACCAGCGGGAGATCCAGAACGTCATGGGCAAATACGCCATGATGACCATGATCTGCAAGCAGGCGGACATCGTCGAAAAGCTCTGGGCCAAGCGGGCCCAGCAGCCCACCCTGGCCCGGAACAACGGCTGGTATGTGGGACTGGAGGCCGTCCGGGGCTACTATCAGGCCGTCGCGGACAACCTGGCGGCCAAGGCCAAGCTGCTCAAGGGCATCTTCCCCGGCCAGCTGGGCGGCAAGACCGACGAGGAGGCCTTCGGCGCCGGCGAGCACTATCCCCGCCCCCTGACCTCCCCCCTGGTGGAGGTGGCCGCCGACGGCCAGACCGCCAAGGGCCTGTGGCAGGTCATGGGCGCCGACAACAGCGTGGGCGCCCGGGGCCCCCTGTCCACCTGGAACTGGGGCTATATCGCCGCCGACTTTGTGCTGGAGGACGACGAGTGGAGGATCTGGCACCTGCAGGAGTTCACCGAGCTGGACGCCCCGGTGGCCGCCAGCTGGGTCAAGGAGAACCCCTTCCCGGCGCTGGAGGAGTTCGCCGCCCTGGGGGAGCTGACCCTGCCCGCCCCCACGGTGCCCGCCAAGCTCTACGAGGTCTACTCCCCCCAGCGGGAGTACACCGCGCCCCCGCGGATGCCCGAGGCCTATGACACCTTTGCCAACACCTTCAGCTACGGCATGGAATGAGAGGAGGATGGACCAATATGAGACACTTCACTGAGGAAGAGCGCATCCGCCGGGTCTGGGACAAGGAGGAGGCCAAGGCCGTGCTGTGCCGCAATATGTACTACATGGCCGCCAACCAGCGCCAGACCGCACTGGACACCCTGTGGGTGAAGGAGCCGGAGCACGCCAAGACCGCCTCCTACGGAAAGAACTGGGGCTATTACATCGGCATGGACGAGATCCGCCGCTACTATGTGGACCACAACCCCTTCGGCGCCAAGGGCACCATGAACTGCCACCCGGTGGCCACCATCCGGGTGGAGGAGGCCGAGGACGGAAAGACCATCCTCTGCCAATGGTACAACGCCTCCTATGAGACCCGAATGGTCAACGGCGTGCTCACCCCCCTGTGGGTGTGCGAGAAGGGCAACGCCGACCTGGTGCGGGAGGCCGACGGCTGGAAGATCTGGCACTACTTCATCGGCACCGACCTGCAGACCGAGGCGGGCACGGCCTACGCCGACCAGCCGGTGGATCTGCCCGACAGCGAAAACCCCGTGGCCGTGGAGTTCGGCGAGCCCACCCTGAAGATGGAGGCCTATATCACCCGCTACAACTACTACCCCTATCCCGCCATCCCCGAGCCCTACGAGACCTACCGCCCGGAGCTGGGCTGCGGGCCCGAGGGAAACCCCAACTATCAGGCGTAAGGAGGCGTTTGTGATGAACAAGAAGAATATGACCTTTTCCCACATGGTGGACGTGGCCGAGGCCTGCATCGAGGTGGAGAACCAGCAGTCCAAGCACGCCATCATGCACGCCGCCGGCCTGACCGAGGAGGAGCTGGACACCATGTGGGCCAAGGAGCGGGACGACTTCTGGTGGTCCCACAACTTCGGCGGCATGAACAGCCGGGCCGATGTGTACAAGGGCTGGGCCGGCGGCCTGGCCCAGAACGCCCACTACTACTACCGCCGGCTGCTGGCGGTCTATCCCGAGGTGGAGGGCAAGGAGCCCCGCACCCTGATGGAGTGCGCCGTCCACATGCTGGGCTCCTCCATCATCGAGGTGGCCGACGACGGCATGAGCGCCCGTGGCAGCTGGTACACCCCCGGCGTCATCTTCTCCACCCTGAACCCCGAGCAGAAGAAGGAGGGCATCTGGATCTGGGAGCGCTACGGCAACGACTTCGTCAAGGAGGGCGACGAGTGGCTCATTCTGTCCCAGCACGTCTGCAACGACTACGGCGGGGCCATGGACGCGGACAACTGGGCCCATGTGGCCTATGAGCGCATGAGCGCGCCCCCCATGCCCCGGCCCCAGCCCGAGCCCGCCGACGACGGCTCCCTGCCCGGCGCCCCCTGGGCCCCGGTCCCCCTGTTCTTCGCCTCCTACAGCCCGGTGCAGCCCCCTCAGAACGCCTGCCCCTGGCCCGCCCCCTACGCCGCCTTTGACCGGGAACACGCCTCCTACTGCGTCCCCTTCGCCGAGGGCGAGTACAGCATGGTATACCCCATCCCCGAGCACCCCATGCACTGAGCACTCCCCCTGCTCCC
>CAZAIF010000210.1:0-2550 GCA_964485125.1 uncultured Oscillospiraceae bacterium
GCCACCCTGCTGGTGGACACCTACAACGTGCTCCGCTCCGGCGTGCCCAACGCCATCCGGGTGTTCAAGGAGGTGCTGGAGCCCCAGGGAATCAGCAAGTGCGCCATCCGCATCGACTCCGGCGACCTGGCCTATCTGTCCCGGAAGGCCCGGAAAATGCTGGACGAGGCCGGGCTGTACCAGTGCAAGATCGTGGCCTCCAACTCCCTGGACGAGTACCTGATCCGGGACCTGCTGCTCCAGGGGGCCAAGCTGGACTCCTTCGGCGTGGGAGAGCGGATGATCACCTCCAAGAGCGACCCGGTATTCGGCTGCGTGTACAAGCTGGCCGCCATCGAGGATGAAGACGGCACCATCATCCCCAAAATCAAGGTCAGCGAGAACGCCTCCAAGATCACCACCCCCCACTTTAAAAAGGTGTACCGGCTCTACGACAACGACAGCCAGGAGGCCTTCGCCGACGTGATGTGCCTGTACGACGAGACCATCGACGACACCCAGCCCATCGAGCTCTTCGACCCGGAGAACACCTGGAAGAAGAAGCACTTCAGCAACTTCACCGCCAAGAGCATCCTGGAGCCCATCTTCCAGGGGGGCAAACTGGTCTATCGGGTGCCCACCATCGAGGAGGCCCGGGACTACTGCGAGCGCCAGATCCACCGCCTCTGGGAGGAGGTCAAGCGGTTTGAGAACCCACATAGGTATTATGTTGACCTCTCCCCCAAGCTCTGGAAGATCAAAAACGATATGCTGGAGGAAATGCGGCATATCTGAACGGAATATTTCCCCAGGAAAAGCGCCGCGGGCCTGCCCGCGGCGCCATGTTTTGTCTTTTATAATTCAGCCCAGCATGGACCCCAGATCCAGCTCCCCGCTGGTGAACAGCCCCTTGTAGTAGGCCAGCTCATCGGCGATGATCTCGTCCAGCACCTGCATGCCCAGCAGCTCCACCGGTGCCTTGTCGTCGGTCAGGATCAGATCCCCCGCCTGGTACTCCGTCAGGCCGGCGCTGACATTCTCCAGGATCGTCCGGTAATCCTCCCGTTCCACCTGGGCGCGGCTGGCCTCAAAGAGGGCGAGCATGTCGTCAGAGTTGGTGCAGAACACCTCCCGGTTGGTGTTGCCGGGGACGTCGGCGGTGTAGACATGGCGGAACACCGAGGCCATGGTGTCGCAGAGGTAGTCGTTGATAGAGCCCTCCCGGTCCGAGGCCATGTTCAGGTTGACCACCATGACCCCGTCCTCCTTCAGGTGCTCGGAGACCTGGGTGAAGAACTCCACACTGGAGAGCTGGAAGGGGATGGTGATGTCCTGGTAGGCGTCCACCATGATCACGTCATACCGCTCCTCCGAGGCGGTCAGATAGGCCCGGCCGTCGGCCACCGCCACCTCCACGCTCTCGGGCAGGTCAAAGTACTCGGTGGAGATGTCCACGATCTTCTGGTCGATCTCCGCCCCCTGGATATGGGTGCCCGGGAACAGCTCGGTGCAGTAGGAGGCGTAGGTGCCCGAGCCCATGCCCAGAATCATCATGGAGCGCCCCTCGTTGTCCGCCCCGGTCATCCCGGCCATCACCGGGGCCGCCAGGGCGTAGTCGTAGTACATATTGGTGAACCCCTCCCCCTTCACCCGGATGGACTGGACCCCGAAGAGGACGTTGGTGGACAGGACGGTCTGGTAGTCGTCGTCGGTGACCTGGAGGTAGTTGTAGATGGACTCGTCCTCCAGGGCGATGTCGTCCTGCCAGAAGGCGAAGGAATAGCTGGGCACCGCGAAGCACAGGCCCGCAATGGTGATGATGGAGATGATCCCCTTGATGGTGCGCTTCCGGCCGGCGATGAAGTAGACCAGGCCGATGCAGGCCAGCACCCCGGCAAAGATCAGGAAGGTGGCCGCCGTGCCCACCGCCGGGATGGTGACAAAGGTGGGCAGGAAGGTGCCGATGATGCTGCCGATGGTATTCAGGGCGTTGAGCCGCCCCACGGTCTTGCCGGTGTCGTCCAGGTTCTCCACGGTGAACTTGGTCAGAGAGGGGGTCACCGTGCCCAGCAGCACGCAGGGGAAGGCGAAGATCACCAGGCAGGCGCACAGGGCAGCCCAGACCAGAAAGTTGCTGGTCACGAACAGGGCCAGCACCACCGTGATGCCGGCGATGAGCCAGCGGCCCACAAAGGGGATCAGGGCAATCCAGATGGCCGCCAGGATCAGGCGGCCGTAGAGCTTGTCCGGGGACTTGCTCTTGTCCGCCATCTTGCCGCCCCACAGGTTGCCGATGGCCATGGCGATCATGATGACGCCGATGATGACCGTCCAGACGATCTGGGAGGAGCTGAAATAGGGGGCCATCAGCCGGCTGGCCCCCAGCTCCACCGCCATGACGGACATACCGGCAAAGAATTCCGTCAGATAGAGGAAATATCTGTTTTTCAGAATATGCTGCTGCATTGCGCGTCCCTCCTGGGGTAATTGAGATGATACCCTTAGTATACAAGGTCGATGGAAGATCAACAAGATATTTTGCAAAAAAGTCAGGCCGGCGCCATAGGGCGC
>CAZAIF010000211.1:0-2499 GCA_964485125.1 uncultured Oscillospiraceae bacterium
CGGTGACCCCGGCGGAGCCTGCCCCGAAGGCGGAGCCCCCCAAGGCGGCGGCGCCCCGGTGAAGCGGTAATTGTCCCGTCACAAGCCCACATCGTCAGAACGCGCCCCGGGCCTGAAAAACGGCCCGGGGCGCTGTGCTGTTTGCTCCATAGAATTCCTCTGCCTGTGTGAGATCCAAAGCGTCAGAGTATGGACTGACACACAGGATAAAAAAGCGGGGCTGCTGCAGCACGCTGCAACAGCCCCGGAACATATGGTTCAGTTCTTCAGGGTGAAGGGCCACTGATAGTAGCCAAAGTTGGGGTTGTAGTAGGGGTCGCCCTGCTCCAAAATTTCCGGCCACTTGGCCTGGAACCGCTGAATTTCGCCCTGGAACCGGGCAATCTTCTCCTCGGTGTCCTCGTAGCCCCGGGACTTGGACTCGTAGTGGTGCCACTCGGAGAAGGCGTCGAACACTACCAGCAGCCCCAGCTGGCGCACCTTCAGGCAGAAGTCGATGTCGTTCAGGGCCACCACAAAGTCCTCGCTGAAGCCCCCCGCCTGCTGAAAGGCATTCCGGTCCACCATCATGCAGGCGCCGGTGACGGCGCTGTAATTGCCATTGACCCGGGCCCGCATCATGAAACCGTAATAGCTCTTTGGGAAGCCGGTAAATACATGGCCGGCGAAGCCGCTGAGGCCCACCACCACCCCGGCGTGCTGAATGGTGTTGTCGCCGAAATAGAGCTTGGCTCCCACGATGCCCACGTCGGGCCGCATGCAGTTGCCCAGCAGTTCGGAGATGCCCTCCGGGGAGATGAGCTCGGTGTCGTTGTTCAAGAACAGCAGGTAGTCGCCCTTGGCGCTCTGGACGCCGAAGTTGTTGATGGCGGAGTAGTTGAAGCCCTCGGTCCAGGTGACCACCTTGAAGTTGGAGTGCTTCTTCTGCATCCGCTCATAGTAGGCGAAGGTGGCGGGATCGGTGCTGTTGTTCTCCACCACGATGAACTCGAAATTCTGATAGGTACTGGTGGCGTAGATGGAATGGACACACTTGTCCAGATCGTCAATGTGGTCCTTGTTGGGAATGATGATGCTCACCAGGGGGTCGGGGGTAGTGGAATAGATCACATGGTACATGCCCCACATGCTGGTGTGCTCCACCCGGGCCCCCTGGACGCCTACCCGCTTCAGATGCTCCTCGATGGCTCGCTTGCCCGCCTCATAGGCGTACATCTTGCTGGCCGGGTCGCCGGCCACCGAGTTGCCGTGGATGCGCCAGTGGTACAGGATTTTGGGAATGTGCTTGATCTTCTCGGCGTGTTCCACACAACGGAAGATGAAGTCGTAGTCCTGGGAGCCGTCGAACTCGGACCGGAAGCCCTGGATGTCGTCCACAATGGACTTGCGGGCCACAAAGAAGTGGGTGATATAGTTGTGGGAGCGCAGCAGATCCGGGCTGAAATCCGGCTTGAAGTTGGGGGCGTTGTGCTCCGACAGGTCCCCGGACACCTTGTCCTCGTCGGTGTAGAGCACGTCGTAGTCGTCCTCGTTCAGAGCCTTGGCCACCTCAAACAGGGTGTTGGGGGGGAGCACGTCGTCGTGATCCAGCAGGCCGATATAGTCGCCGGTGGCCAGGGCCAGGGCGGCGTTGGTGTTGCCGGCAATGCCCAAGTTTTTCTTCAGCACCTGATACTTGATGCGCCCGTCCTGGGCCGCGTACTCCGCCAGGGTGTCCACCAGCTCCTGGTCCCCCTCGCTGCCGTCGCCGATGCACAGCTCCCAGTTGGGATAGGTCTGGGCCCGGACCGAGTCGATCATCTCCCGCAAAAAGACGATGGGGGTGCGGTAGGTGGGCACCACAATGCTGATTTTGGGCTGATAGTCCAGCACCGTGGCCCGCTGCTCTGCCAGCTCCTCCTCGGTGACGTGGTGGGTGGCATACCACTGCCCGTAGGGGATGCCCTGGGTGCTGAGCCGGGAGATAATGTGCTCCTTGAGTCCCCGGAAGCCGTGCTTGCAGATGTACTGGAAGGCCCGGGCCAGATTGTGAAGGGTGAGACTGCGCAGGCACAGGGAAATGAAATTCCGGCGGGCCTGGCGCTTCTGGTCCCGCCGGACCTGATCGGCGGACAGGGCTTCCGAGACAGAGTGTTGGGAGTCCCGGAGGGTGAGTTTGTACTGGGTTCCCTCGGTATAGGAAAAGGACAGGGCAAAGCCGCACATGGTGTTGTCGGTCTTCAGCAGTCCGGCGTCCCGGATGTCCTCCCGGAGAACCCGGGTCATCTGAAACTCCACGGGATTGCCCTGACTGTCGGTGAGGGAAAAGGCCACATCTTCTCCGGGCAGACAGGTATCCGCCCAGCCCCGGATCAGAATTTTGTCCTTGTCCACCTGGGCGGAGTCCACATGGCAGGTGATGGTGTGGTCATCGGCCATCCGGGCCAGCTTGCCGGCTCCTAAGGTCAGCAGCCGGACCCGGCCGACCTCGCCCTCCGCCCAGAGGGTCAGGCTGCGGAT
>CAZAIF010000212.1:0-2491 GCA_964485125.1 uncultured Oscillospiraceae bacterium
AAGGAGTCCTTTCAGTTCCTGCTCCTGGTGGTCTTTCCCCCGGAGAAAAAGCAATGAGCGCGCCGCGCCGCCCCTCCGGGCAGGCCGGCGCGCCGTCTTTTTCCGGGCCCCGTCCCGGGCCGCACGCCTCCGAATGGTCTCCGAACTGCCCCCAAACCCTTGCGCCCGGCGGGAAAAGAGGCTATGCTGGGGGCAGACAACGGAACAGGGATGTCTTCGGGGCAGGGTGAAATTCCCGACTGGCGGTACAGTCCGCGAGCGCGCAGCGCATGATTTGGTGCGATTCCAAAACCAACAGTACAGTCTGGAGGAGAGAAGACCGGATCCCGCTCCCCCCCGGCCCGGGCCGGGAGGAGGGCGGGCGGTCAGGTTGGCGCCGGACAGACCGTCTCTGTCCGGCGCCAATCTTTCGTCTCTGGAGGAAAACACCATGCTGCAAAGCCAAAGGACAAGATCCCTCACCGTCACCGCCCTGCTGTGCGCCCTCACCTACCTGGTCATGGCGGTGGGGCGGATCCCCGTCGTCCTGTTTCTGAAATACGACCCCTCCGACGTGGTGGTCACCCTGGGCGGGCTCATCTGGGGCCCCGGCACCGCCTGCGCCGTGTCGGTCATTGCGGCCGTCCTGGAGATGGTCACCGTCAGCGAGACAGGGGTGCTGGGCTGCGTCATGAACATCGTGCAGACCCTCTCCTTCGCCGGCACCGCCTGTCTCCTCTGCCGGCGGCGGCGCACCCCGGGCGGGGCGGCGGCCGGGCTGGCGGCGGGCTGCGGGGCCATGGCCGCGGTCATGCTGCTGTGGAACTACCTGATCACCCCCATCTACATGGGCTACCCACGCCAGGCGGTGGCAGAGCTGCTGCTGCCGGTCTTTCTGCCCTTCAACCTGCTGAAGGGCGGGCTGAACGGGGCCCTCACCTTCCTGCTGTACCGTCCGGTGACCTCCGCCCTGGGGCGCAGCGGCCTGATCCCCCCGCGGGAACCGCTCCGGCGGCGAAGTGCTCTGCCGCTGACGGCGGCGGGACTGGCGGCGATCTCCTGCGTGCTGCTGATCCTGTCCCTGAACGGGACCATCTGAGGGCGGGCCATGGAATACCGGGATCCGTGCGCCCCCATCTGCGCCCTGACGGGAATTGTGGCGGCCGGGTACGGGCTGGGCAAGCATGTGGGCACTCCCACCGCCAACCTGCGCCCCGGGCCGGGGTCGGCGCTGCCCGAGCCGGGGGTCTATGTCTCCAAAGCGCTGCTGGCGGACCGCCCCTATCCGGCGGTCACCTATATCGGCCCCGGGCCCCGCTGGGCGCCGGACCGGGGCTCGGGGATCGAGGCCCACCTGCTGGACTTCCAGGGGGACCTCTACGGGCGGGAGCTCACCCTGCTGCTCTACCGGCGGCTCCGCCCCGCCGGGCGGTTCGACACCCTGGACGCCCTGCTGGAGCAGATCCGGCAGGACTGCCGGGAGGCCCGGGCCTTCTGGGGGCTGGGGCCGGCGCGCCCCCGGCTGGAGATGGATCGAAAAAAGCGCCGGGCCACCGTGGACGGCCGGCCGGCGGAGCTCTCGGTCAAGGAGTTCGACCTGCTCTGGCTGCTCTACTCCGCCCCGGACACCGCCTTCTCCCGGCAGGAGCTCTATGAGCGGGTCTGGCAGGCGCCGGCCAATCAGCACCTCCACCCGGTGGAGAACACGGTCTTCCAGATCCGGCGGCGGCTGCGTCCTTACGGGGCCGGGCACGGCTTCATCCGCACGCTGGTGGGGTACGGCTATCAGTTCCGCCCGGAATAGCCGGGCCCCACAGATTTTTGGGGAGACAGCGCCGCCGGGCTGCCCTGCGCCCGTCTCCCCCCACAGGCCAAAAGGGGGCGCGCCGCGCATTGGATGCGCGGCGCGCCCCCTTCTCTCAGCGCCCCGCTGGCGTTTCCTCCGTCCCCGGCCCCTCTCCGGGGCGCCGGGCCAGCTGGTAGGCGATCCGGGGGCTCCCGTCCCGGACGTAGATGGTGCCGCAGCGGACAAAGCCGTTCTGCTCCAGCAGCCGCTGCATGGTGCGGTTGTCGGCATGGGTGTCCGCCCGCAGGTCGGGGGCGTGGGCGCGGCAGAAGGCCAGGCACTCCCGGAAAATGCCCCGCTCCGCGCCGTCCCCCGCCAGCCGGTGGATGGTGCCGTAGGGCCCCGGGCGCAGCCAGCCGCCCCCGTCAATGCGTCCATAGGTGGGGTCCTCCCCCAGGGCCAGCACAAAGGCGCCGCAGGGCCGCCCCGCCCGCTCCACCACATAGAGCTGCCCCACCGCCAGGTCCGCCGCCAGCAGCGCCCGGCCTGGATACCCCTCCCCCCACTGGGTAGGGTTGCCGCTGCGGGCCATAAAGGCCCGGGCCCCGGCGTACAGGTCCATCATCCAGTCCAAATCCCGCTCCTCCGCCCGGCGAATCATCCTCCGAACACCTCTTTCCAACGGTTTTCCCCATTTTACCACACCTCGGCTCCCTCCACAAGGGC
>CAZAIF010000213.1:0-2482 GCA_964485125.1 uncultured Oscillospiraceae bacterium
CGGACCAGCCGGCCCATCAGCTTGCGCAGGGGGACAAACAGCACCAGGGCGATGACAAAGTTGCCGGCGCAGTGCAGCAGATCAAAGGGGATGCCGCTGACCCACCAGGACACGGCGAAGGCGGGGCCGCCCACGAACAAGTAGACCGGGGCGCACAGAGCGCCGAAGAGCAGCCCGAACCCGCCGGACAGCAGCGCCCAGCCCAGAGGATGGGTCATCTTCCGCAGCAGCCAGGCCGCGGCGGCCAGGATCAGCCAGATGTACAGGTAATTGATGGACCAGAGATTCAGCCCATACAGGATGAACTCCAGCAGCACATAGACATAGATGGGATAGGCCGCCTTCTTGCCGAAGGTGACGGCGAACAGCATCACCATCAGCGACACCGGCTCAATATTCGGCAGGGCCGCCATGGCCACCTTGGCCGCGAAGGTCAGGCCGCCCAGCACGCCGAACAGGGCGATCTCCCGGGCGGCGAGCCTGACTTTGAAGTTAGCCAACGGTATAGACCAGAGAGAACTCATCCCCGTCAGCGATAGGGGTGGCGTCCACGCCCAGGCTGGCGTACTCGTCCCCCACATAGAAGGCCCAATAGGCCCCGTCGGCGTTGTAGTCGGCCGTCTCGCCGTCCACCACCGTGACATAGAGGCCATACTCGCTCTCGTCTCCTTCGATCAGGCCCTCGTCCAGGAGCACCTCGCCCAGATACTCCGCGTCGGTCTCATAGGTGAAGGTCTTGGTGCTCTCGTCGCTGTGGACGACCTCCACCGTGATGGTCTTGTCTCCCTCGCTGACCGCGGGCCGGGTCGCCACATAGATGACCACAAAAGCGGCGATCAATACCACCACAACCGCCACGGCGGCGATCCATTTGACTGTTTTCTTCATCATACTTCTCCTCCATATCATAAAAATCAAAAACCCCCGGCGCCTGCGGCGCCGGGGGGTTCAGACAGTGATACACCCTTGCCTCCCGCCCCGCAGGGCTTGAGGCAATGGGCACGTCAGAAAAACCGGAATCCGTGACACGCAGATCCAATGTTTACGCCCAGGCAGGTCTCCTGACTTCGTTCATCGCCATACTTCTCTTCCCGGTCTCCCAGTGACGTTTGAAATACAGCTCCCGTACACAGTGACGGCATCGCTCCGGATTCCCACCGGATTCCCTTTTCATCCACCCACAGATGGACACCTGGGCGCAGCAAACGCTTCTGTGATTCAATTTTCGATCAATGCGCTCATTGATGGCTTTATTATACTAAATCAGCGCCCCGATGTATAGCATTTTTTCGCTCTTTTTTGTAATGATCTGTCCAGTTGGACGCAGCCCGGCCCCTCAGGGCCGGCCGGCGGTCTCAAAGCACATCTTTCGCTTGACCGTATCGATCCGCGGGCAGCGCTTTCCCAGAAGCCGCTCCAGCGCCGTGATGACCGCCATATAGTAGTTGGACGCGTCCCCATAACGGCCGAGGGCGGTATAGGTATCGGCCAGATACTCCTCGTTGTCGATGGTGTCCAGCGCCACCTCCCCCCGCATCCGCAGGTTGGACGCCAGGGCCGTCTGGAATTGCTCCAGCGCCTTCTGGAGTTCCTCCGCCGCGGCCTGCTCCTGGCCGGCGGCCCGGGCGGCCAGGCCCAGATGGTAATGGCACACGCCCTTGTCATAGTGGACATAGGCCAGCGCCGAAACGTAGTGCTCCTCGTCCGCCAGCAGGATCTCCTCCTGCCGCCCCGCATATTCCAGGGCCCGGTCATAGTCCCCCATGGCCTGATACATCCTGCCCAGTTCCATGTAGGTCTCGCCGATCCGCTCCACGACCTTGCCCGCGTCATAGCGCTCCCATCGGGACTCGAACATGGCCGCCTCTCCGTTCCGGGCGATGGCCTCCTTCAGCTTCAGCCGGATCTCCAGCGCCTTTTTCAGATAGAGATCCGCCTTGGCAAAGTCCTGTTCATAGGGCCAGGTATAGCAGCGCCCCACCTTTTCATAGGCCATGGCCAGGTCCTCGCTCAGGGGTGCCCGGGCGAGCTCCATGCAGCGCAGCCCCTGCTTGTACCAGGGGATGGACTCCCGCTCCCGCCCGCTGTTGAAGTAGCAGCCCGCCAGGGTCTTGGCCACAAAGCCGGTAACCACGCTGGCCTCTCCCAGAGCGGCCAGGCAGGCGTCGTAGACCATCCGTTCCATCTGGATGGCCTGCTCAAAGACGCCCACCTGCCAGAGGAAGGAGGGCAGCAGCGTCCAGATATGGACCATGGAGACGTCCTTAAAGGGCTGGAAATACTCTGCCACCGCCAGGACACAGTCGGCCGCCGCCAGATTTTCCTTCACCGGCCGGTGCCAGGCCCAGTAGGTGAAGCGGCCCACCCGTTCCAAGAACTCCCTGCAGTTCTCCGCGTCGGGGGCCAGGGCCTGCCGCACCACCTCATAGACCATGGGGTGCAGGGAGATGCGCTGGCCTGCCTCCCGGCGCACCCAGCTGCG
>CAZAIF010000214.1:0-2459 GCA_964485125.1 uncultured Oscillospiraceae bacterium
ATAACAGGAAAAATGATTGAAGCGGGAATGGGGCGATGCTATAATAAATGCACAGAAAGACCGGTTTTCCGGCGAAAAAGAGACGCCGGACCCGGGAGAAAGACAGACGGGAAGTGGAGTATGCGTACCTCAGAGATCCAGGAGAGAAATGTCCGCCGGCGGCGCCGGCGGGCCCGCGTCCGCAGGCAGCGCCTGGCGCTGGCGGTGGTCTGCCTGCTGCTGCTCGGCGCTGTCCTCTGGCTGGCGCTGCGAGACCGGGGAGCGCCCGGGGAAGGGCCTGCTTTTCTCCGCTCGGAGCAGCTCCTCCAGGTGGCGCCGGAGGACGCCCTTTGCGTAGTCTGCATCGACCCGGGGCACGGGGGCAGCGACCAGGGGGCCTCCTGGGAGGGGCGGCTGGAGAAGGAGGACAACCTGGCCCTGGCCCTGGCCCTCCAGCAGGCCCTCGCGGAGCGGAACATCCGGGGTGCCCTCACCCGGGCGGATGACACGGGCCTGACCCTGGAGGAACGGGTGGCCTATGCCCAGGAGCAGCAGGCGGACTACTACATCTCCCTGCACCGCAACTTCGCCGAGGTGGAGGCCTGCGGGGTGGAGACCTGGGTGGCGGAGCAGTGCAGCGACACCTCCCTGGCCCTGGCCAACGCGGTGCAGGAGGGCCTGGCCGCTGTGGGGATCCAGAACGACCGAGGGGTGCGCCGGGGCAGCCAGAGCGGCGAGGGGGACTACTATGTGCTCAGCAACACCTCCATGCCCGCCATTCTGATCGAGATGGGCTTCCTCCAGGACGAGGAGGACAACCGGCTGCTGGACCGGCACCTGGAGGACTACGCCGCGGCCATCGCCGACGCGGTGCTGGCGGTGGAGGGACAGGCCTCCGCCGGCTGACCCGCCCCAGACCCGTCCGCCCTGGAGCGCGAAGATAGGGGAGAGAGACCATGAGACAGACCAAACGAGACCGCCGGTTTCAGCTGGCCGCCCTGGTGGGGGCGCTGGCCCTGCTCTGCGCCGGATGCGGCGGAGGGCCTGCTGCGGCGCCCGCCATTCAGCCGGACGCCTCCCAGCCGGAGGAACCGGCGGTGGAGTACCGCATCGAGCTGGAGGAGCAGGCCAGCCTGAGGGTGGGGGAGAACCTCCAGCTCAGCGCCGCCGTCACCCCGGAGGGGCAGGTGCGCTGGAGCACCGACGACCCCCAGGTGGCCCAGGTATCCCTTGACGGACTGCTGATGGCGGTGGGGGAGGGGACGTGCACCGTCACCGCCACCTGCGTCCAGGATGACACGGTGACCGCCCAGTGCGCCGTCACCGTCCTGCCCGCCGGGGAGGCCGGAACGGACGGTGAAGCCGCCCTGGACAGCTCGGCGCCGTCCGCCGGGGAGGGGGACGCTGCAGAGGCGGCGGAGCCGGTCCAGGAGGAGCCGGAGACCAATGGCCGCCTGATCGCCATCGACGCCGGCCACCAGGCGAAAGGGGACTATAACACCGAGCCCCTGGGCCCCGGCTCCAGCGAGCAGAAGGCCCGGGTCAGCTCAGGCACCCAGGGGGTGTCCACCGGACTGGCAGAGTACGAGCTCAACCTCCAGGTGGCCCTGAAGCTCCAGACCGAGCTGGAGGGGCGGGGCTATGAGGTGCTGATGATCCGCACCACCAACGACGTCTCCATCAGCAATGCGGAGCGGGCGGCCATGGCCAACGAGGCCGGAGCCGACGCCCTGGTACGCATCCACGCCGACGGCTCCGAGGACTCCAGCCGCACCGGGGCCATGACCATCTGCATGACCCCCTCCAACCCCTATAACGCCTCCCTCTACGGCCAGTCCAGCGCCCTGTCCCAGGCCATTGTGGACAGCCTGTGCGCCGCCACCGGGACCAACAACCGGGGGGTGTGGGAGACGGACACCATGAGCGGCATCAACTGGAGCCAGGTGCCGGTGACCATTGTGGAGATGGGCTTTATGACAAATCCCGACGAGGATGAGAAGATGGCCACCGATGCCTACCAGGCCCAGATCGTCGCCGGCATCGCCGACGGCTTGGACGCCTATTTCGGCGGGTGACGGCAATGACGCCGGTACAGATCGCCCTGACGGCCTGGCTGGCCGCCGTCAATCTGGCCGCCTTCGCCGCCATGGGGCTGGACAAGCGCCGGGCCCGGAATGGGGCCTGGCGGGTGCGGGAGCGCACCCTGTTCCTGCTGGCCCTGGCCGGGGGCAGCGTGGGGGCCATCGCCGGGATGTGGCTGTTCCGCCACAAGACCCGCCACTGGTATTTTGTCTTGGGCCTGCCCGCCATCCTGGCACTGCAGCTGGCGGCGGCCTGGCTGATCGCCCGCTGCCTTCTATAACGTACTAAGCCCGCCGCGGCCTTCCCAGGCCGCGGCGGGCTTAGCTTATTGTGTGTCAGCGCTCCAGGGAGAGCGGCGGCCCCGCCAGCCGGATGACCCGGTCGGCCAGGGAGAGGGA
>CAZAIF010000215.1:0-2431 GCA_964485125.1 uncultured Oscillospiraceae bacterium
CAAAGTATGAACGAACTGTGAACGCACAGTGACCTGTGTGTAAATTTTAGCACTCTCGACTAAAGAGTGCTAAGATTCGTTTTATTGCGGCCTCCCGTCACCTGTGGTACAATGGGGACAACATAAGAGCCAGGAGGCGACTGAGATGAGAGACCGCACATTTGTCAACCATACCGTCCGCATCACCGTAGTCAAGGTGGCCTGCTACACCGACCTGGGGGAGAAGTACGCCCAGTACCGGCCGGGGGCGGATCGGGGGACTGTGGTGCCCTGCAACTTTTTCGAGGAGGGGATGACCTTCACCGTCCAATTGGACCCCTTCGGCAACTGCAAGCCTGAGGGCTTCTGCGACTGGGCCTGGGCGGACATCTGGAAGGATTTGCTGCTGTGCTGCGACCGGGCGGGCTTCTGCAACGAAGGAGAGGTGGAGACTCTGCCGCCCCACTTCACATGCTGCACCGACGGGCTGCGGCCGGTGACCTTTATGATCGAGGCCCTGTCCTGACGGCAAAAGGGGAGGGCCGGCCGCCCTCCGGGACAGCCGGCCCCCTTGGCCTGGATTTTACTGCGTGCCCTGCCGTGCCTTCACCAGCCTGACGATCCGGCTGGTGCCCAGCCGGTCGGCCCCCAGAGCCAGGAAATCCGCCCCGTCCCGGAGGGTGGCGATGCCCCCTGCGGCCTTGATTTTCACCCCCGGCCCCACATGCCGGGCGAACAGGGCCACGTCCTCTCGGGTGGCCCCGCCGGTGGAGAAACCGGTGGAGGTCTTGATGTAGTCGGCCCCGGCGGCGGTGACGATCCGGCACAGCTGGATCTTCTCCGCCTCGGTGAGCAGGCAGGCCTCCACGATGACCTTCAGGATCCTGCCCTGACAGGCCTCTTTAACCCGGCGGATATCTTCCTCCAGCTCCGTCCAGCGTCCGTCCTTGACCCAGCCCAGGTTGATCACCATGTCGATCTCGTCGGCGCCGTTTTGGACGGCGTCGGCGGCCTCGAAGGCTTTCACCGCAGTGGTGGAGTAACCGTTGGGGAAGCCGATGACGGTGCACACCGCCACCCGGCCCGCCAGATACCCGGCGCACTGGGCGACGTAGGAGGGGGGCACGCAGACGCTGGCCGTGTGATAGGCCAGGGCCTCGTCGCAGAGGAAGCGGATCTCCTGCCAGCCGGCGTCAGGCCGCAGCAGGGTGTGATCCACGTGGCGGAGCAGCTGGGAGAGCTCCATATCATTCATTTCATCCATGATGCGATCCATCCTTTCAGGAGGTGTTTTTGTATGACCGAGCGGGAACTGGTGGAACGGGCGCTGGAGATGCGCCGGTTTTCCTATGCCCCCTACTCCCACTTCCGGGTGGGGGCGGCCCTGGAGTGTGAGGACGGCAGCGTCTACACCGGCTGCAATGTAGAGAACGCCGCCTATGGCTCCTCCCTGTGCGCCGAGCGCACCGCCCTGGTCAAGGCGGTCAGCGAGAGCCGCCGCCGGTTTGTCCGGCTGGCGGTGGCGGGGGACTCGGCGGACTACTGCTGGCCCTGCGGGGCCTGCCGCCAGATGCTCCGGGAGTTCGGGACGGACCTGGAGGTGCTGGCGGCCAACCGGGAGGGGGACTATGTCTCCGTACCCCTGGAGGAACTGCTGCCCCGTAGCTTCGGGCCGGAGACCCTGGGGTGATTGTAGCATATCCCCGGAAAAAAGTCACCCGCGCTTTCCTTTTTCCCCGGCCTGTGGTACAATACCGGGACAGGACTTCCCGCGAGAGAAAAAGGAGGAAGCGCAGTGCTTCGCAAGATCGATTATAACGCCCCGGTGTCCCTCTCCCTGGCCATTGCGGCCTTTGGGGTGCTCTGCCTGGGGTGGGTGACCGACGGGCTGACCACCCGGCAGCTCTTCTGTGTCTACGGCTCCCCCTGGAGCGACCTGCTGACCTATGTGCGGCTCTTCGGCCATGTGCTGGGCCACGCCAATCTGAGCCACTACATGGGCAACATGATGCTTCTGTTGCTGGTGGGCCCCATGGTGGAGGAATTCTACGGCAGCGGGCGGCTGCTGCTGATGTGCGCGGTCACCGCGGTGGTCACCGGACTGGTGGACATGCTGTTTTTCCCCACCACCGCCCTGCTGGGGGCCAGCGGCATCGTGTTCATGATGATCATTCTGGCCTCCATGGTCAGCTACCAGAAGGGCCGGATCCCCCTGACCTTCTTCTTTGTGGCGGCCATGTACCTGGGCCAGGAGATCTGCAACGCCATCTTTGCCTCCGACGATATCTCCCAGCTCACCCACATCATCGGCGGCGTGCTGGGACTGGTCTTCGGCCTGACCATGCGCCGGGGCAGGAGATAATTTTTTGAGGCTGTGCGATTGGGAAGGAGAGTGGCAGCGTGATTCGTCAGACTGAAAGAAACTATCAGCTTGACAATATGAAAGCATTCC
>CAZAIF010000216.1:0-2430 GCA_964485125.1 uncultured Oscillospiraceae bacterium
ATCCGCAGCCTGACCCTCTGGGCGGAGGGCGAGGTCGGCCGGGTCCGGCTGCTGAAGCTGAACGCCCGGCAGCTCAAAAAGCTGGCCGACCCCAGCACTCTCCACTACGACCTGGTGGACGCCAGGATCTCCGGCGACCATCTGATGGTCGCCGGCTGGGCGGACACCGGGCTGGAGGGGAAGGTGGACTTCTCCCTGGCCGACCCCCAGGGCGAGCCGGTGGAGTTCCAGATGGACCGATACACCCGGGACGATCTGCTGGAGCAGGGGCTGCTGGACTCGGGGGACGCCACGTGCGGCTTCTCCATCGCCTTCCCCTTCACCCCCAGGGCGCGCTATCTGCTCACCCTGTCCGACCCCGGCTCCTCCGTCCGGCTCCCCCTGGACTCCGGCCGGATCCGCCGCCGCCAGCGGCGCCGGGCTGCGGTGGACCTTTTCAAGATGTGCCTGCGCCACTTCTCCCTGCGCAACCTGGTCCGGGGTGGCTCCTATCTGCTGCGCTACGGCCCCCGGGGGCTGCGGGACAGGCTGGCCGCCCTGGAGGCCCACCAGGGTATGCCCTACCCCCAGTGGTATGAGCTCCACCGGGCCACCGAGGCGGAGTTGGCCGCCCAGCGCACCGCCGCGCTGGACTACAACCCCACGATCAGCATTATAGTGCCCACCTACCGCACCCCTATCCGCTTCCTAAGGGAAATGATCGAGTCTGTCCAAGCCCAGACCTATCCCAACTGGGAGCTGTGCATCGGCGACGGCAGCGAGGGGGACCAGGAGCTGGTGGACACCCTGGCGGAGTACGCGGCCCAGGACGGGCGCATCAAGTATCAGGTGCTGAAGAAAAACTTGGGCATTGCCGGCAACACCAACGCCGCCCTGGCCCTGGCCACCGGCGACTATATCGGCCTGCTGGATCACGACGACGTGCTCCCCCCCAACACCCTGTTTGAGGTGGCCAAGGCTCTGAACGAGGACGACTACGACGTGCTCTACACCGACGAGGACAAGGTGTCCGGGGACCTGTCGGAGCACAACGCCCCCAACTTCAAGCCGGATTTCAGCCCGGATCTGCTGCGCTCCCACAACTATATCACCCACCTCTTTGTGGTGCGCCGGTCCATCGCCCAGACGGTGGGGGGCTTCTGCTCCGAGTTCGACGGCTCCCAGGATTACGACTTCATCCTCCGCTGCACCGAGCAGGCTCAGACCATCCACCACATCCCCAAGGTGCTCTACCACTGGCGGGTCCACAGCAGTTCCACCGCCTCCGGCGTGGCGGCCAAGCCCTACACCATCGCCGCCGCCCGGCGGGCCATCGCCGCCCACCTGGAGCGGGTGGGGCTGGAGGGCACGGTGGCGGACTCCTCCATCCCCTCCACCTACCGGATCCGCTACGCCCTCCATGGCCAGCCCCTGATCTCCATCCTGATCCCCACCTGCGACCACCACGAGACGCTACGGCGCTGCCTGGAGTCCATCCTCCGGCGCTCCACCTATCCAAACTACGAGATCATCCTCATCGAGAACAACAGCAAGGACCCGGCCACCTTCGACTACTACCGCACTCTGGAGCAGGAGCCGCGGGTCCGGCTGGCGCGCTGGGAGGGCCCCTTCAACTACCCGGCCATCAACAACTTCGGCTTCCGGCACGCCCGGGGGGAGTATGTGCTGCTGCTGAACAACGACGTGGAGATCATCACCCCGGACTGGCTCCAGGAGATGCTCATGTTCGCCCAGCGCTCCGACGTGGGAGGGGTGGGGGCCATGCTCTACTACCCCTCCAACCGGATCCAGCACGCCGGCGTCATCCTGGGCGTTGGCGGCGTGGCCGGACACGCCCACAAGTATCTCCCCCGGGGCTCCTATGGCTTCATGTCCCGGGCCACCATCGCCCAGGACCTGAGCGCCGTCACCGCCGCCTGCATGATGGTGCCCCGGCGGGTGTACGAGCAGGTGGGCGGCCTGGACGAGGGCTTCGCGGTGGCCTTCAACGACGTGGACTTCTGCATGCGCATCCGCCAGGCAGGCCATCTGATCGTCTGGACTCCCTACGCCGAGCTCTACCACCACGAGTCGGAGAGCCGGGGGGCGGAGGACACCCCGGAGAAGCAGCAGCGTTTTCGGGGAGAGGCACTCCGCTTCCAAACTCGGTGGGCCAAGGAACTGGCCGCCGGCGACCCCTATTACAACCCCAACCTGACGCTGGTCCGGGAGGACTTCTCCCTCCGCTCCCCCGGGGAGACCATCCCCGAGAGCGTCACCTGACCGCCGCAAAAAAAGCGGCAGCGCCCCGTGTCTTTTTGATTTGGCACGGGGCGCTGTTCTGTCATGGTGTGGTTGGACGCCGTCCTCAGGGCTTGGCCGGGGCAGCAGACTTCGGCGCCGCCGCCTTGGGGGGCTCCGCCTTCGGGGCAGGCTCCGCCGGGGTCACCG
>CAZAIF010000217.1:0-2412 GCA_964485125.1 uncultured Oscillospiraceae bacterium
CTCCTATTCTTTCTTTTTTTCTTTTCCTGTTTCGTCCGGAGCCACCCGGCGGCCGGACAGCCGGTCCGGGGTGTCCTCGATGACCACGACGCCGGAGAGCTCCTCCCCCTCCACCGCGCCGGTGAGCTGGAGCCGGCCCGGCCCCACGGCCAGGCTGATCTGGAAAAACTGCCGGTTCCAGCGGGCATGGGCGAAGGGGACCGGGGGATTGCCGTCCAGCGTGTCCAGCCAGCCGCCCAGTTCGCCCCCCTCTTTTGGCTCCAGGGTGAGCAGATTTTCCACGGTCCAGGCGGGCAGGACCATGGCAATGCGGTAGGTTCCTTTCATCACGCACCTCGTGGGCGGCGGGGCTGTGGCGGTGGGGGGGCCGCTTCAGGTCCGCCGCGATCTGTCTGTTTCTGCGGGTTCAGTGGGCCGGTCACTGTTTAAACATAGTTTAATTTTTCACAAGCCATAAGTCAAATGCAAAAAAATTTGTGATTGCATGAATTTTAAGAATAGGTTATAATAAAAAAAACAGAACAGAGGGGGCACGGACATCCCATGGAGATCACCCAACTGCACTATTTCAAGACTGTGGCCAAATTCGAGAGCTTTACCCGGGCGGCGGAGGCGCTGCACCTCACCCAGTCCGCCCTGAGCCGGTCCATCGCCCAGCTGGAAGACGACATCGGCATCCAGCTCTTTGAGCGGAAAAAGGGGGGCAAGATCACCCTGAACCGGGATGGGCAGTTTTTCCTTCGCCATGTGATTCAGGTACTCAACACCCTGGAGAACACCGTCTCCGCGGTCAAGGAGATGGCGGGGCTGGAGCGGGGAGTGGTCAACATCGCCATCTCGGAGTTCATCTTTGTCAAAAATGTGATCTTCGACTTTATGCTGGAGCACCCGGACGTCCGCCTGAACTGCCGCCTCCAGTCCCAGGAGCAGATGCGGGCCAGCCTGGATGACGGCACCCTGAATTTCGCCCTGTGCAAGGCCCCGATCCCCGGCCCGGACCTGCTCTGGCAGCCCCTGTTTACCGACCGGATGGCGGTGGTGCTGCCGCCGGGCCACCCGCTGTCCGGCCGGAAGAGCATCCATTTGGACGAGCTGAGGGAGGAGCACTTCATCGTCAGCAACCTGGGCTTCGACATGTCCAGCGAGGTGATCCGCATGTGCCACCTGGCGGGCTTCTCCCCCTATATCGTCTACGAGGGCAGCGGAGAGGACCTGTGCGGCAAGCTGGTCAGCGCCGGGGTGGGGGTCATGCTGGCCCCCTACTCCATCACCCTGGGGGTGGGAGAGCTGGGGGTGGACCTGGCGCCCATCCCCTCCATTCCCCTGGCCGACGGCTTCGCCGAGAGCCAGATCGGCGCGGTGATGAAGTGGGGGCAGTTCCAGTCCGAGGCCGCCCTGGCCCTCTATGACCGCATCTCGGCGTTCTACGCCTCCCTGCCCCCCTTTGCCCTGGAATAGACCAATGCATGATTAAAAATCATTGCCTAAAGAAAAAACTTGCATTTGACGAATACCAAAGGGCGGACGTATACTTTCGGTGACAAACCAAAATTGTACATTCTGGAGGTATTGCAATGGCAACTGTCATGAAAGCCCGCCGCGCCCTGATCCTGTACGCGTCTATGACCAAAAACACCGAAAAGGTGGCAGGATGGTTCCAGGAGACCCTGGACCAGTACGGCTGGGAGACCTTTTCCCTCCGCATCGCCGCCAACACCGACTGGGCGGCGCTGCAGGACAAGCTCTATTTTGACGACTACGACCTGATCTGCCTGGGCTCCCCCATCGTGGGCGGATCCCCGCTGCAGCCCATCATCAAGGCCCTGAGCTTCGGCGCCGGCGGCGCCCTGGAGAAGTCGGTGCAGGACAACCTGGACGCCAAGAAACAGGATGCGGCGGCAGCCCCGGCCAAGCCCGGCGGGGCCATGTGGCGCCGCACCCACGCCCCCTCCCCCGGCATGCCCAACCACTCCGGCCCCCGGCCCTACGGCATCGTGTTCACCACCTACGGCGGCGGCTTCTACGGCCCCGACGAGGCCACCGCCACCCTGGAGACGATGAAGATGTACCTGAAGCTGCACAATGTGGACGTGATCGGCCGCTTCTCCTGCGCGGGAAAGGAGACCGGCCCCGCCGGCTACCCGGTGGGGGTCAAGCCCAAGGCGGACTTCGTGCCGGGCAGTCGCAACGACGGCCCGGATGCCGACGTCTGCGACGCGGTGATGTACCGGATGGCCGACGGCAGCCTGCGTCCAGGCTCCTACTTCTTCCACTACGACTGCGACAGCAAGCCCGGCCCCCGGGAGGAGGCCAAGGCCCGGGCCTTTATGTCCGACGTGGTGGAGGACTACTTCATGACCTACGACGGGGCGCCCAATCCGCCCCTGTCGGAGATCCTGTCCCTGAGCTGAG
>CAZAIF010000218.1:0-633 GCA_964485125.1 uncultured Oscillospiraceae bacterium
TGCACCCTGTACAATCCCTTCGATCTGGCCGGTATCCAGGCTCAGGCGAAGGAGACGGGGGAGAAGGAACGGCTTCCCTTTGCGGGCTGCGGCCGGGTGATCGTTTCCATGGGGCGCCAGGATGACGTGAAAGGCTTCTGGCATCTGCTCAAAAGCTTTTCTCTGCTTCACCGGAAATATGAAGACGCCAGACTTCTGATCGTGGGCGAGGGAGATTTCAGGGAATACTGGAAGCTGGCGGAGGATATGGGCATTCAGGAAGCGGTGAGCTTCCCCGGTGTGAAGAAAAATCCCTTCCCCTGGCTTGCTCTTGGGCGCATGTATGTGATGACCTCCATCAACGAAGGCTTTCCCAACGTGCTGGTGGAAGCCATGGCCCTTGGCATCCCTGTCATTTCCACCAACTGCATGACCGGCCCCGCAGAGATTCTGGCGGAGGATTTTGACGCGGTTTCCGGCTGTCAGGAGTATCAGGATGCGGACTACGGAATCCTGATTCCGGTGATGGACGCAAGGAAGGATCTGGACGCTTCTGTTATTACGGAAGAAGAGAGGAAGCTTTCTGAGCAGATGGAACGGCTGCTTTCCGATGAGGCGCTGTATGAGAAATACAGTCAGGCGGCGGTAAGGCGT
>CAZAIF010000218.1:643-2399 GCA_964485125.1 uncultured Oscillospiraceae bacterium
CGGCGCAGTTTTCCGGGGAGGCTTATACGGAGCGGATCCGGGGAATGGCGGAGGAATAAGGCATGAGAGCCGGAAAAGCGGATAAACCGGAAGACAGCAGGCTGTTATGCCTGTATGCGCCGGAGGACAACAGAGTTTTGAATACATGGATACTGTTTTAGCAGGATGAAAGGATGCTGCGTTTTTCTGTCGGCATCGGCGCATGAACAGGGCAATATCAAAAAAGTCTGAAAACAGAGTATATATTCTGAATTTCAGACTTTTTTGTTTGTCCGGTTTCTTCTCCTTCATTGCCATTAATTTCATAAGAAGCTCAGTTAGTCCGATACTGGGCGGGAGAACAGCCCATATACCTTTTAAAAACTTTAGAATAATAGTTGCCGTTTTCAAAGCCGACCCGTTCCGCTATTTCATCCAGCTTCATAGATTCGTCCGCAAGTAAAGGAAGAGATGCGCGGATCCGGTATTGGTTGATATAATGTACCAGGGTGATGCCCATGGCCTTTTTAAAGCGAACGCAGAGATAGGCAGCTGAAAGGAAAAGCTGCTGTCCGATGCTGTCCAGAGAAAGGGAGCGATCCATGTATCTGGTGTGGATAATGTCGAGAATATCCAGAACGAGAGGATCGATTTTTTCCATGTTACCGGAAACAGATTCGTTGACATCCTGAAAATGCTTTTGGAGGAAGCTGTCGGAAGCAATATCCAACGCCGGGTTCAGAAATTGGAAAGAATCATCTGACAATTCAGCGGCCAGAAGTTTTTTCTGCTTTCGAATGGCGTCCTGCTCTGAAACAGCGCGAATAAGCTGATTAGTCAGTTCGGGAAGACGCAGGGGCTTGTCTACAAAGTCTACAGCCTTCAGATAGATCGCGGATTTGAGATATTCTTTTTCTGAATAGCCGCTGATGATGAGAATGCTGCAGTCCGGAAGTGTCCTTCGGATTTGCGTTGCCAGTTCAATGCCGTTCATGCGCGGCATCCTGATATCGGTCAGAAGAATATCAGGGGTGAAGCTGTCCAGTATTTCCATTGCAACAGCCCCGTTTTTAGCGGATTTAACCTCTCCAATCCGAAGTCCTTTCCAGTCAATCCCTTCCAGAATTCCCTCTCGGGTCGCTTTTTCATCTTCTGCAAACAATAAACGATACATGGCTGCCTCCTTTTCAAAATTGATTTCTTGTTACCGGAGCGGACAGGCTGCGGGCAGGATCAGTGTGACGCTGGTTCCTTTTCCCGGAGAACTGTCTATGGTCAGATTCCATTGTGGACCATAGATCAGGCGAATCCGCTCTCGAATATTATACAGACCATAACCGGAGGACAGAACTGTCTCTCCGGGAGCGTGATCGAACAGAGACTCGGCTCTGACCGGGTCCATTCCTGCGCCGTCATCCTGTATGGAGAGGAGCATATGGGCTTCTTTCCTTTGGCATTCAATACAGATATGTCCGCTCTGCTCTTCTGTTTCCAGAATTCCGTGAAGAATGGCATTTTCCACGATGGGCTGCAACGTGAGCTTTGGAAGAAGGTAGTCCATGCAGTCATCTGGAATCTGGAGGGACAGGCTGATCTGTCCGTCAAACCGCTGATTCTGGATATAGAGATAGGCCTCGATATGAGACAGCTCCGCGCGAAGCGGAACATATTCCTTTCCTTTGCTTAGCGCAAGGCGATAATAGTCGGACAGAGAATTAACCAACGCCTCTATTTCATCATCGTGATGTTTTACAGCCTTCCATTTGATCAGGTCCAG
>CAZAIF010000219.1:0-2394 GCA_964485125.1 uncultured Oscillospiraceae bacterium
GCGCCCTCTCCCGGCTGATCCGGGACAAGACGGTGCTGGTCATCGCCCACCGGATGCGCGCCGTGGCCGGGGCGGACAAGATTGTGGTGCTGGATCAGGGTGTGGTGGCGGAGCAGGGCAGCCCCGGGGCGCTGCTGGAGCGGGGCGGCCTCTACGCCCACATGGTCCGCCTCCAGACCGAGAGCCAGAACTGGGCCCTGCCCGGCCCGTCCAAAGCCTGATCCCGACCACAAAGCCGCAGCCCCCAGGCGAACGCCTGGGGGCTGCGTGTATTGCGCGTATGTAAGTAATAAGACGAACAGTTCCGGCCTCAGCGGAGGGAGGCCCCCAGCTGGAAGGCCTGCTGGAGCTCGGGCTTGCCCTGGATGTCGCCGATGTCCCCGTTGCCCCCGGCCAGCACATGCCCCAGGTTGTCCCACCGCAGGTGTTCCATCAGGTGGTCAAAGTAGGTCAGCACATCTCCGAAGCCGCTGCCCTCCGCCGCCATCAGCAGCGCGCCGCCCCGGCCGTGGCCCCGGAGCAGATTGCCGTCCCCCTCCTCCAGGGCGAAGAGCCGGTCCACCGCGGTGCGGAGCTGGCCGCTCAGGTTCCAGTAGTACAGTGGGGAGGCCAGCACCACCACGTCGCACTCCTTCACCGCCGGATAGATCTGCTCCATGCCGTCCTTTTGGACGCAGGGACACTCCCGGCTGCTGTGGCCGCCGAAGCACCCCTTGCAGCCGTGGATGTCCATCCGGTCCAGGAAGAACTCGGTCACGGTGTGGCCTGCGCTCTCCGCGCCCCGGGTAAAGGCTTCGACCAGGGCGGCGGTGTTGCCGCTCTTGCGGGGGCTGCCGTTCAGGATCACGATCTTCTTGCCCATGAGATGCCTCCTCCGGTCAGATCAGGTCCGCCAGGGCGGCGGCGCGCTGGCAGCCGTCGGTCTTGGCGATGTCGCCGGCGTTCAGGACGCCGGGCACCAGTACCTCGCCCACCATCTTCCACTTGTTCAGGGCGGCGGTGCGCTCCATGGGGATGCGGACCCCGTCCAGCACGGTCGGATCCTCCTCCTCACAGCAGGCGATCAGGGCGCACTCCTTGCCGGCGATGTCCTTGCCCCCCACCACCAGGGAGTAGATCCGGTCGATGACGGCCTTGATCTGGGCGGGGATGGAGTACCAGTACACCGGCATGGTGAACACGATGGCGTCCGCCTCCAGGATGGCCGGGGCGATGGTGTTGAAGTCGTCGTCGAAGGAACATGCCTTGCCGGTGCGGAAGCAGGTCTCGCAGGCGTGGCAGCCGCCGATCTGCATCATGGCGGCGTCGAAGCGCCGCACGGTGTGGCCCTTGGCCTGGGCGGCCTGGATGAAGGCGTCGGTCATGGCGAAGCTGTTGCCGTTTTTCCGGGGGCTGCCGGTGATGACCACGATGTTCTTGCTCATATGTCATTTCCTCCTGTCAGATGTTGGCCCGGGCCGGCCCGGGCGGGGTTTGGGTTTTACTTGCTCTGGATGGTGTCGGAATTCTGGTTGTAGGCTTTGGCTACGCACTTCCACTGGCCGTCCATCTTGAGCAGCAGCAGCACGTCGGTGAAGTCGATCCGGTTGCCCCAGCCCTCTTCCAGCACCCGGACCACGGCCAGGGACTCCTCCACCATCAGCACGTCCACCCGGGCCCGGAAGTTGTCGCCCCCGGGGACGGTGTCCACGTTGTGGTAAAACTGCTGGATGGAGCCGTGCTCCAGCCGGCCGTCCAGATAGCCGAACAGCACCGCCTCGTCGGTGAACAGCTCCTTGGCGTACTTGCTGTTGCCCTCGGCGACGCTCCTGACGAACTTCATGGCGGCCTCTTCCACAGCCTTGTATTCCGCGATGTCAGATCTCATAGGGATGACCTCCTCGGATGATTTTCGCCGTCCTCGGCGGCGGGGCGGTTGACTTTCCCGCCCTCTGTGCCTATAATTATAGCGAGAATACGACCTGGCGCAAGTACGCACATTCACTTCAGATACTTGCACTCATGTTGGGTACTTACCAAAAGGAGAGTGACCCTATGGGACAGCGCTGCATCAACAACGAGAACCTGGGCGCCACCGGCTTCAGCTACACCCTGTCGCTGATCAACGGCAAATACAAGATGACCATCCTCTACACCCTGATGGAGTTCGGGGTGGTGCGCTTCAATGAGATGAAGAAGTATATCGGCGGCATCTCCTATAAGACCCTCAGTTCCACCCTGAAGGAGCTGGAGATGGATCAGCTTGTCCATCGGGAGGAGTATCCCCAGATCCCTCCAAAGGTGGAGTACAGCCTGACCGAGCGGGGCAAGTCCCTGATTCCCATTTTGGACGGCATGTGCGAGTGGGGGGACAAAAACCGGCTCTGAATCATAGCACTGGCGGCGCCCTTCCCC
>CAZAIF010000220.1:0-2388 GCA_964485125.1 uncultured Oscillospiraceae bacterium
CTATGTCAGCCCTCTCATTATATAGCAACACCAGGGCTGTTTCAAGCAAAAAATCAAAAACCCTTTACTTTCATACACTAAAATGATAGTATTAAGAAAACATAAGATGACGGGAGGCACTTTTCATGTCAAAGGCGTCAGACAAGGGGAACAGCCAGGAACTCTACCGTGCGATTCTGTCGCTCCGAAACGAGGACGAGTGCAGGCGCTTTTTTCATGACCTGTGCACCATCGCGGAGCTGCGGGCCATGGAGCAGCGCTATGACGTAGCGGTGCTGCTGGAGCAGGGGATGGTGTACAGCGACATTCTGGAGCGCACCGGGGCCAGCAGCGCCACCGTCAGCCGGGTCAACCGGGCGCTCAACTACGGGGAGGACGGCTATAAGGACGTATTCCGCCATCTGCGGGGGCAGGCATGAGCGCCTACGACGCCCTGGCCCAGTGGTATGACCGGCTGACCGGGGATGTGGACTACCCCGGCTGGGCGGACTGGCTGGAGCGGCACTTCGCCAAGAGCCGGGTGCCCGTCTCCCTGGTGCTGGACCTGGCCTGCGGCACCGGCAGCCTGTCCTGCGAGCTCGCCCGCCGGGGCTACGGGGTGGTGGGAGTCGACCTGTCCGAGGAGATGCTGGCGGAGGCGGCGGAGAAGGCCGCCGCCCTGCCATCGGAGCAGCGCCCCACCTTTCTGTGCCAGAGCATGGACCGGCTGGACCTGTACGGCACGGTGGACGCCTGCGTGTGCTGCCTGGACAGCGTCAACTACGTCACCGACGCCGCCCTGCTGAAGCGGGCCTTCCGCCGGGTGCACACCTTCCTGATGCCCGGCGGCAGCTTTATTTTTGACGTCAACACCCCGGAGAAGCTGAGGGGCATGGATGGCCAGACCTATCTGGACGAAAACGAGGACGTCTACTGCGTCTGGCGGGCGGACTACGACGCCAGGTCCCGGATATGCACCTACGGCTTCGACCTCTTCGAGCGGGAGGGGGAGCTCTGGCGCCGGGAGGGAGAGGTCCACGAGGAGAAGGCCTGGACCCCGGAGGAGCTGGAGCGCTGGCTGCGGCAGGCCGGCTTTGTCACGGTGAAACAGTACGGCGACCGGAAGCTGCGCCCCCCGAAGGAAGGGGAGGGGCGGATCTTTTTTGTGGCCGAGAAGGAAGAACAGACCCCGGAGGAATTTGCCGCGGCCTTTGCAAAGGAGTATCACAAATGGGAGAAATCGTCCGAATCATAACCACAGACGGCATGGTCATGGCCAGCGCCATCACGGGAGGCGACATCGTGGCCCGGGCCCGGGAGATCCATCACACCAGCCCCACCGCCACCGCCGCCCTGGGGCGCAGCCTGCTGGCCTGCTCCATGATGGGCAATCAGCTCAAGGGGGAGGAGGACAGCCTCACCCTCCAGATCCGGGGCGACGGCCCCCTGGGGGGCATCACCTGCGTCTCCGACAGCCAGGGCAACGTCCGGGGCTATGCCCTCCACCCGGAGGCCGACGTGGAGCGCCAGCAGGAGGGCAAGCTGGACGTGGGCGCCGCCGTGGGGGCGGGCTCGCTGACCATCATCAAGGACCTGGGGCTGCGGGACCCCTACGTGGGCAGCGTCGCCCTGGTCAGCGGCGAGATCGCCGAGGACGTCACCGCCTACTTCGCCGAGAGCGAGCAGATCCCCACTGCCTGCGCCCTGGGCGTACTGGTTCAGGGGGGCAGCGGGGAGGTCATCACCGCCGGCGGCTACCTGATCCAGCTGCTCCCCGGGGCGGGGGAGGACACCATTGACCGGGTGGAGCGGGGCCTGAAGCGGGTGGGCTACGTCACCGGCCACCTGAAGGAGGGCAAGACCGCCCTGGAGCTGATCCGGGAGGTGCTGGGCGAGTTCGAGATCGAGGTGCTGGAGACCTGCCCGGTGGAGTACCGCTGCTACTGTTCCCGGGAGCGGGTGATCCGGGCGCTGATCAGCATGGGCGCCCAGGAGATGCGCAGCCTGACCGAGGAGCAGGGCAAGGCGGAGCTGACGTGCCAGTTCTGCGACAAGGTCTACCGCTTTGACCGCCCGGAACTGGAGCAGCTGCTGGAGCAGATGCAGAAGTGACCCCGGATCTGCCCGCCCCGCATCCCCGCCAACGGCTGCGGGGCGGGCAGAAAAACAAAATGGAAAAAAGATAAATTTATCCTTGACATTGGGGCGGCTGTTTAGTATAATGACACTCGCCGCTTGGAGATACGCGAACGACGGGAGCATAGCTCAGCTGGTCAGAGCACATGCCTTACAAGCATGGGGTCACAGGTTCGAGTCCTGTTGTTCCCACCACTCCAGGTCCTATGGCCTAGATCTGGCCCGGTAGTTCAGTTGGTTAGAACGCCAGCCTGTCACGCTGGAGGTCGACAG
>CAZAIF010000221.1:0-2373 GCA_964485125.1 uncultured Oscillospiraceae bacterium
CCGGCGGCAACTCCCCCTTGACAACCTATACCCCTACCAGTATTATATACATATACCCCTATATGTATAAAGGAGGCCCGACTATGTCTAATTTACTGAACCGACTGGAGGCGCTGCTGGAGCTGGGCGGAACGAAGAAGGAGATCGTGCTGCTGGTGATCTCCGGCCTGGCGCTGATCGTCAGCATCTTCCACCTGCTCCCCCTGCCCTTCGACGCCGCCTGGATTGCCATTGTGCTGTGCGGCGTCCCCATCCTGCTGGAGGCCGTCATCGGCCTGATCCGTTCCTTTGACATCAAGGCTGACGTGCTGGTCTCCATAGCTCTGGTGGCCTCAGTCTGCATCGGGGAGGACTTCGCCGCCGGGGAGGTGGCCTTCATCATGCAGATCGGCGCCCTGCTGGAGGATCTGACCGTAGCCCGGGCCCGGGCGGGCATCGAAAAGCTGGTCCACCTGACCCCCCGCACCGCCCGGGTGCTCCGGGGCGGCGCGGAGGAGGTCATCCCTGCGGAACAGGTGGCGGTGGGAGACCAGCTCCGGGTGCTGCCCGGGGAGACCGTCCCGGTGGACGGGGTGGTGGTGTCCGGCCAGACCTCGGTCAACCAGGCGGTGATGACCGGGGAGTCCCTGCCGGTGGACAAGGGCCCCGGGGACGAGGTCTCCAGCGGCACCGTCAACCAGTTCGGCGCCTTCGAGATGCGGGCCACCAAAGTGGGGGAGGACAGTTCCATCCAGCGCATGATCCGGCTGGTCCAGTCCGCTGACGCGGGCAAGGCCAAAATTGTGGGGCTGATGGATCGGTGGGCCACCTGGGTGGTGGTCATCGCCCTGGCCGCCGCCCTGCTGACCTGGCTGATTTCCGGGGAGATCATCCGGGGGGTGACCGTCCTGGTGGTGTTCTGCCCCTGCGCCCTGGTGCTGGCCACCCCCACCGCCATCATGGCGGCCATCGGCAACGCCACCCGCCACGGCTTTCTGGTCCGGGAGGGGGACGCCCTGGAGCGGCTGGCCAGGGTGACCAAGATCACTTTCGACAAGACCGGAACCCTGACCTGCGGCACCCCTCAGGTGGTGGCGGTCCAGGGGGTCTCCGGCTGGAGTGACCGGGCGGTCTATGCCTTGGCCGCGGCGGCGGAACAGCGCTCCGAGCACCCCCTGGGCCGGGCCGTCCTGGGCTGCTGGCGGCAGGGCTGCGGGGAGGCCCTCCCGGAATGCCAGGCCTTTGAAATGCTGCCCGGCCGGGGCGTGTCCGCCCGGATCGAGGGCCGCCGGGTGCTGGCAGGCAACCCCAAGCTGCTCCGGGAGGAGGCGGTGGAGCTGCCCGCCGGGGCGGCGGCAGAGGCGGAGGGCTGGCTGCGGCAGGGCTGCACCGTGATCTACCTGGCGGTGGACGGCGCACTGGCGGGCTATGTGGCCCTCTCGGACACGGTGCGCGCCGAGAGCGCCCCCATGATCCGCCGCGTCCAGGCTCTGGGGGTCCAGCCGGTGCTGCTGACCGGCGACCACGAAGACGCCGCCAAAACCATCGCCGGGGCGCTGGGAATCGAAGCGGTCCACGCAAATTGCCTGCCCGAGGACAAGCTGGAGATCATCGGCGGCTATCAGGCCCAGGGCGACGCGGTGTGCATGATCGGCGACGGCATCAACGACGCCCCCGCCCTGAAAAAGGCGGACGTGGGCATCGCCATGGGGGGTGTGGGCAGCGACATCGCCGTGGAGGCTGCCGACATCGCCCTGGTGGACGACGAGGTGAAGGAGCTGCCCCACCTGCTTTCCCTCTCCCGGCGGATGATGAACACCATCAAACTCAACCTGACCTTCTCCATGGCCCTGAATTTCGCGGCCATCGCCCTGGCCTTCCCGGGCATCCTGAACCCGGTGATGGGGGCGCTGGTCCACAACGCCGGCTCGGTGCTGGTCATCCTCAACTCGGCGCTGCTGCTGAAGTGGCAGCGCAGGTCATAACCGGCGCCCTTTCTGGGCATACTGGGAGCACATCCAGATACCCAGAGAGGAGACGCCGTCATGAAACCAATCATCAGGAATATGCCCCCGGAGGAGGTGGCGGCCCTGGCGGATCTGGTGCAGATCCGGCCCGGCCAGGTGGTCAGCCGCACCCTGGTCCAGAACGACCGGGTCAGCCTCACCCTCTTCGCCTTCGACAAGGGGGAGGAGATCGGCGCCCATGTGTCCCCCGGGGACGCCCTGGCCATGGTGCTCAGCGGCGAGGGTGCCTTCACCGTGGAGGGCAAAGCCTACGACGTGAAGGCCGGGGAGTCCCTGCTGATGCCCGCCAAAAAACCCCACGCCGTCCGGGCTAAGGAGTCCTTTCAGTTCCTGCTCCTGGTGGTCTTTCCCCCGGAGAAAAAGCAAT
>CAZAIF010000222.1:0-2368 GCA_964485125.1 uncultured Oscillospiraceae bacterium
ATCCGGTTGGTGGTGATGGGGGAGGCCAGCACCCGGTTTTTGAAGGTGACGCCTTTGATGGTCATGGGTTGGAACATGTGGGGGTATTTTGTACAGCTCATGGGTTCATCTCCTTTGTGGTTTGTCCAGCCAGCGCAATGCTTTCGCCTGCTCCGGCCAAGGGATAATATGGCCGAATGCTGCGCCACTCGGACGGAGCCGGCTCCGTCCGATCGGTAAAACAGGCGCTCAGAACAGCCCAGTCATAAACAGCAGCGCAGTCACGACCGCGGCCGCGCCGGTCATCACGACCGTGCACATCATGACCGGCGGATAGCCGTCCTTGTGCTTCAGGTCGGCCATGCCCAGCATGATGATGATCGCCCCCTGATAGGGCAGGGTGTCGAAGGTGGAGGTAGTGATGGTGGCGATCCGGTGCAGGGCCTCCGGGTCCATGGTCACCGTGGCCGCCAGCACGGGCACCACGATCTGCAGCGCCACAGGTGGCGAACCGGTGAGGCCCACCAGAATAGCCACCGCGATGACCACCAGCAGCGGCGCCGGAATGTTCAGGTGGGTGACGCCGTCGATCAGGAAGTTATAGGCCTCGGTGCTCTGCACCACGGCGGCGAAACCGGCCACAATGCCGCCCAGCAGCAGGGCCTCGGCGGTGGACTTGCCGCCCTCGTTCAGGGTGTTGATCAGGGTGCGGCCCTTGCCCACGCCCTCCTCATGCTGGATGAAGGGGGTCAGGATGACCAGCGCCAGGACAAAGCCGCCCAGCAGCGAGGGGGCCAGCTGGTTGGTGACGTTGAAGAGCACCACCACCAGGATCAGGGGCAGCAGGGCCACGATGAAGGGGGGATATTTCCGGGTGGGGTCCACCGGGGCAAAGGCGACCTTGCCCGGCTCAAAGACCTCGCCCCGGTCGGTGGCCCGGTGAATGGCGGTGACCAGGTAGATGCCGCCGCCGAAGATGACGATGGCCGCGCCGATAAAGCCGGGGATGGCGCCGGCCAGGGAGCTGGTGCCCAGGATGCCCATGGGGATGGAGTTGGCCACCAGCGGGGCGCCGGGGGTGCAGGCGGCGCCGGAGACGCCGCAGGTGATCATGCCGATCATGTACTTGCGGGGAATGTTGGCCTCGCCGCACACGGTCAGAATCACCGGGAACAGGGTGAACAGGGCGCAGAAGGTGTCGATGCCGCCGAAGCACATGGCCCAGCTGACGGCGATGGAGATGATGACGCCCACGGTCTGCCGGCGCTTGACGCCGGCATTTTTCGCGAAGGCGTTCATCAGGGTGACGGCGATATTGGTGGCCGCCCCCGAAGCGATGTAGATCCGGCCGATCAAGATGGACAGCAGGAACACCGGAAGCAGGCTGATGACGAAGCCGCCGGCGCCTCCTGTGAACTCGTTGACCATGGTGTCGATCAGCGGCATTCCGCAGACGGCCGCCACCACCAAGGCACACAGGGGGGCCACATACATGGCAGACATGCCGCGGAAACAGAACACGATCAGCAGCGCAAACGCCACGACAATGGCGATGATGCCGATCACAACAGATGTTGTCACGTTGATTCCTCCTCAAGTTTTCTTTTGCACTCACCTGACCCGCGGCCCATCCAGGATGGTCTCGGCCGAACACCGCCGGTCAAACTGTATGCAAATTATAACATTGAGGCGGAATTTTTGTAAATAACGCACAACAAAGTACGGCTCTTACCGAAAAGACAGAGCGTTACCCGGAGGAAACCGTCCTCCGCCCCTCACTTGTCGTAGGTGCGCTTGTAGGGGTGGTTCATAATCTCCTCGTCCGGCTCCCGGAAGCCGTGCCACATCTCCCCCAGGGCGTCAATGGGCAGTCCCCGGCGGCGCATCTCCTCCCAGCCCCACTTGTAAACCTGGTCCAGCAGGGGGATCAGGCTCTTCCCCGTCTCGGTCAGCCGGTACTCCACCTGGGGCGGGGTGACCGGGACCACCGTGCGGTAGATCAGCCCGTCCTCCTCCAGCTGACGGAGATTCTGGCTGAGCACCTTCTGGGTGATGGGCAGCTGCTTGGTAAAGCGGGAGAAATGGGTCAGATTTCCCTCGTCAAAATCCATGGCCCGCAGGATAAAGGGCTTCCAGCGGCAGAACACCACCCGCATGACAAAATTATAGGGGTCCTGCTGGATGTCAAACAGCAGCTCCTCCCCCGCCCACCGGGGCGCCTTCACTTCTTCCGAGCCCTCCTGAGGACACAGGTCCTTCTCTCTCTCTTCCTGGCGCATGGCCCATCCCGCTCCTTTCTCCGGCCGTCAAGCCGGGCCGGAATATCAGTTTACCGCTATTTTATCACACTTCACCGGCCAAAGCCATACGCGCCGAAAAACTTGGGCCG
>CAZAIF010000223.1:0-2356 GCA_964485125.1 uncultured Oscillospiraceae bacterium
GCGCTTCAGGAGTGTGTGAACATGTGAGATTTTAATCATCGACTCTTCAGAAGCGGCGAGAATCTCATAGTCTTTGCTAGATAGTGTTTACACGTGTAATGTGGTATAATAGGAGCATCAAAAGTTGAAAGAGATGTTCCCATGTCTAACGAGCAGCAACGGCACGACATCAGTGACAAAGTATGCTTGACACATTTGCCGGGTTTCTCGGCAGGCTGACTCCGAACGCACATGTGCGCGTTCGGAGTTTTTTTGTTTGTGCAAATCCTGTGCCGGCAGAGAGACAGGCCCGGACGCTGCGCAGAAAGCGCAGCGTCCGGGCCCCGCCATTAGAGCGCCACCCCTACGATCGGGGCATCCCGGCATGGATAGAAATGGTGCCGATGCTGTTGCAGGCCGCAAATGGCCCGCGCCCCAGCGGCAAATCAGAGAATGTCCATGGCGGCGCAGAAGCCCTCGTAGGTGGCCTCCTTGACGGTGCGGGCCCGCTTGCCGTCGCCGGTGACCACGAAGTGTGGGCAGACCCCCTCCAGGGCTTTCACCTCTTCGTCGTTGGAGCGGCTGCCGCAGCAGTAGAGCACCAGGTCGGCCCGGTCGAACTGCTCCGCGCCGTCCTTGTCCAGATACTTGACGCCGTCATCGGTGACCTCCCGGACCTGCACCGAGCAGTAAGTACCCATGCCCGCCTTCTTCATCCGGGGAATCAGGGCCATCCGCTGGCTGATGCCGGAGTCCTTGCACACGTCGTCCCGCATCTCCAGGATGTCCACCTGGGCGCCCCACTGGCTGGCGAAGAAGTAGCCGGACTCGCAGCCGATGGCGCCGCCGCCGATGATGACTACCTTCTTTCCCTTCACCTGGTCGGGATGGGTGTAGGCATACAGGGCGTGCTCGGCCTTATCGATGCCGGGGATGGACGGCACAAAGGGATTAGCGCCCACGGCGCAGATCACATGGTCTGGCTTCAGGGACTCCAGCAGCTCTTTTGTGGCCCTGGTGTTCAGCCGGATGTCCACGTTCTGATATTTGCAGCGGGCGATCATGCTGTCCTTGAAGCGCTTCAGGGACTCCTTATCGGTGTCAATGTCGGTAAACCAGAGCTGGCCGCCCAGGGCGTCACCCTGCTCCAGCAGGGTGACCTTGTGGCCCCGCTCGGCTGCGGTGACGGCGGCGTACATGCCGGACACGCCGCCGCCCACCACCACCACATTGCGGCTGCCGGTAGGCTTGGGGGCGTTGCGCCAGCGCAGTTCCCGCTGGCCCCAGGGGTTGACGGCGCAGTGCCACAGGGAGGGGATGGGCCGCTCTCCCGGGTTGGAGGCCAGGGGGTTGAAGCAGGAGCAGCGCAGACAGGGGGCGATCTGGTCCTCCCTGCCCTCCAGGGTCTTATTGACAAACTCCGGGTCGGCGAACTGCTGGCGGCCCATGGCCACGAAGTCGCACTTGCCCGAGGCGATGGCCTCCTCGATCTGTTCCGGGGCGTTGAAGCCGCCCACCGCCACCACGGGGACATGGACGTGCTTCTTGATGGCCTCCGCCAGATCCAGGTTGCAGCCGTGGGCGTCAAACATGGAGGAGAAGGCCTTGGTGTTGACGTGGTCCTGATAGACGCCGGAGGTGACGTGGATCAGATCCACATGGTCCTGGATGAGCTGGGCGAACTCGATGCCGTCGGCCAGGGTCATGCCCCCCTCGATGCGCTCGGAGCCGGACATCCGGTACTCGATCAGGAAGTCGTCGCCGCAGACCTCCTTGATCTTGTCGCAGACCATAATCGGGAACCGGGCCCGGTTGGCCATGCTGCCGCCGAACTCATCGGTGCGGTGGTTGAAGCGGGGGGAGATAAACTGGTTGAGCAGCCAGCCGTGGCCGCCGTGGAGGTTGACCATGTTGAAGCCCAGGGCCTTGCAGTTCCAGGCCGCCTCCGCCCACTGGGCGGCGGTCTTTTCCATCATCTCCACCGTCATCTCCTCCACCTGCACTCCGTCCTCCCGGACGAAGGCGGAGGGGCCGATGGGATTCTTGTGGCCGGGGATGGTGTCCGGGTGGTTCATGGCCCCCACATGGTTGAGCTGGATGGAGGCCACGGCCCCGTGGGCCTTGATGGCCTCGGTCAGCACCATGATGGACTCCATGTGGAAGGTGGTCATGGGGTTGGACCAGACGTCCAGGCCGTGCTCATGGCGCCAGGCGTACTCGTGGTCGATGAAGCTCTCGGTGACGGTGACCTCGGCGAAGCCGCCCCGGGCCTTGGTCTCATAGACATCGATGCCCTCCGGGGTGGGATAGCCGTGATCCACGATCCGGTTGGTGGTGATGGGGGAGGCCAGCACCCGGTTTTTGAAGGTGACGCCTT
>CAZAIF010000224.1:0-2349 GCA_964485125.1 uncultured Oscillospiraceae bacterium
GGCCTTGGACAGGGAGGGCTGGGCGATGTGCAGTTCCTCCGCCGCCCGGGTGAAGTGTTCCGTCCGGGCTACGGCCCGGAAATAGGTCAGCTGTGACAGTTCCATAAGACCGCCTCCTCTTTTTTCAGTGTAGCATGTCAGATGCGGCAGGCGCAAGCAATTTATAGTCAAAAGCTATTAAATCAAGAGAATATGTCCATTGGACAAAATAAAGCACCTGTGTTTAAAATGGATATAAACTCGGTGCCCGTGCGCCAAATCAGACTATTATGGAGGTTTTGTTCATGTCTGCTGTCTATACCGTCCTATCCCCTTGGGCTCATACCGATCATCGGGAAAAGCGGCCCATCAACCCCCGGCTGGACACGCTGGAGGGAAAAACCATCGGCCTGTACGCCTCCTTCAAGGAGTATCATCCCTTCTTTATGCAGGAGGTGGAGCGCCAGTTGGCGGCCATGTATCCTACCGCTCAATTTTCCCATTATACCTATACCGTGGACACCCAGGAGATCGATCAGGATGAGGAGCACTTCCCGGAGTTCCAAGCCTGGCTCGCCGGCGTGGACTGTGTGATCGGCGTCGGGGCGGACATGGGTTCCTGCGCCCTGTACATGGGTTACATTTTCGCCCAGATTGAACGGATCGGGAAGCCGGCCTGCCTGCTGAGTAAATACCAGTACCTGAATTCTGCCAAAAAGGGCGCCTCCGCCCGTTCCTACCCTGGACTCCGCATCGTCACCTACGACGGGCCCGGCTTTGTGCCCAACGGCGTGGACTGCAATCAGTGGACCATCCAGGTCTACCGGGACGTGATCGCCAAGATGCTCCCCGATATGGTCAAGGCTCTCACCGCCCCCCTCACCACGGAGGAGCTCCATCCCGCCGCTGTGGAGGATTTTTCCGGCAGGACCTTCACGGGAACACTGGAGCAGCTGAATGACCTGTTCTACATCCACGGTTGGACCAACGGCACCCCCATCACGCCCCCCACCGAGGAGGCTGTGGCGGAGATGTGCCGGGGCACCGACTTGCCCCGGGACTATGTGGTGGCCACCCTGCCCCCCATGAACGGCAAAGCCACCGTGGAAAAAATCGCAATCAACGGCGTCATGGCCGGATGCACGCCCACCATGATGCCCATCCTCATCGCAATCGCCGAGGGCATGGGAGACCACGAGATCATCAAGCTGGAGGGCTGGACCTGCTCCAACGCCGGATGGCTGCCCGCCATTGTCATCAGCGGGCCCATCCGCAAGGCCATCGGCATCAACGCCGGGCGGAACTTCCTGTCCGCCTATACCCGGCCCCAGGCCTGCATCGCCCGGGCCATGGCGTACATGATTATGAACATCTCCGGCGTGCGCATGCAACAGGAGGACATGAGCGGCCCGGGCAGCGACTGCCGCTTTGGCCTTTGCGTCGCGGAAGATGAGGAGCACTCCCCCTGGCCTTCCCTGCCCGCCGACCTGGGGCTGGCCGACGGCGACAACGCTGTCACCCTGTTCTGGCCCAGTGAGCACCACCAGCTGCCCACCTTCACCGTCAGCTCCACCTTGGAGCGGCTGACCCAACTGTGGCACGGCGGTTTTGATGTGGGGGCTATGATCACCCTGCCGCCGGAGACCGCCAAGCAGTTTGCCGAAGCGGGCTACTCCAAGCAGGAGATTCTGAATTACGTGAAAGAGTATAACCGCCGCCCCTCCAGCGAGATTCCCCGGGCGGCCATCGGCAACAACCACCCCCGGAAGGGGCTGGTGTTCCCCGCCCCCGGCCTGGTGCACTCCGCGCCCCTGTTCTGGAATACCGAGCACATGTTCGTCATGGTGGCCGGACGGGACTGGGGCATGTGCTACCTGGGCGGCGGTGACCACGGCGGCCCGATCTGCAAGAAGGCGGTGCTGCCCCGCGACTGGGACGCCCTGTGTGAGAAATATCCCGGAAAGCTGCCGGAGTATTTGGATTATTGAGGCTGGTAAACAATCAGAAGGGAGGTCATTATATGCGGTATTTACTTCAGCATGGGACAGTTTGGAGCCCGAGCGGTGGGGAACGCCTTGACATCCTGGTGGAGGATGACAAAATCCTCCGCGTGGCGACTGACATTGCGGCAGAGCCTGGGGATCAGACGATTGATATGACGGGGGCGACGATCCTCCCCGGCTTCTTCAATGCGCACGTCCATCTGTACGGGGTGGAAGGCCCCCTGCCAGATGAACTGATCCGCCGGTTTGCGCTGGGAGGAGTCACCACGATCCGGGATATGGGAATGACGAGCCCGAAGCCATACGAGGACTATGTGGCATGGCTGTCAGAGCGTACCGGGCCGGAATATCCCACGATTCTCCACTC
>CAZAIF010000225.1:0-2329 GCA_964485125.1 uncultured Oscillospiraceae bacterium
CGGCGCCGCCCTGGACGCGGGGCGGGAACTGATGGCCTATACGGACATCCGCACCGACGAGTATGGCGGAAGTGTCGAAAACCGATGCCGTTTTATCCTGGAGCTTTGCAGGCGCATCAAGGAAAAATGCGGCGCCGGGTTTATCGTACATCTGATGCTCAGCGGCGAATGCCTCCACGGCGGCTGTGGAGAACTGCCCCGGGGATACACCTTGGAGGACACCATCACCCTGGCCAAGCTGGCCCAGCAGTGGGGTGTGGTGGACCTGTTCACCATCCGGGAGCGCAGCATGGTGGACTCCCACCCCACCGGCTTCACCTTCCAGCCCTGTGAGCACCGGTGCGAGGGGTATGTCAAGGAGATGAAGCAGGCCGGCGTGACCATACCCCTGGCGGTTTCCGGCGGCTATCAGGAGCCGGACGAGATGGAGCGGGTGCTGGAGGAGGGCTATGCCGACTTGGTCAGCGTGGGTCGGGGCCAGTTTACCGATCCCGACTATTATCTGAAGATCCGGGAGGAGCGGGGGGAGGATATCCGTCCCTGCCTGCGCTGCAACCGCTGTCATGGCAGGCGCCGGGCCCCCTGGACCTCGGTGTGCTCGGTCAACCCGGAATTCGGCATGGAGCTGAAGACGGCCCATATGGTGCAGCCGGTGCGGAAAAAGAAGAAAGTGGCGGTCATCGGGGGCGGACCCGCCGGCATGCAGGCGGCCATCACTGCGGCGGAGCGGGGACATTCCGTGACCCTCTACGAGAAGACCGGCTATCTGGGCGGTCAGCTCTACCACGCCGACTATTTCTCCTTTAAGTGGCCCTTCCGAAACTACCGCCTGTGGCTGATCGGCCAGCTGGAAAAGAACGGCGTCACTGTGGAGCTCAACCACGCGCCCGCGCCGGAAGAGCTGACCCAGGCCGGATTCGACGCGGTGCTGGCCGCCACCGGCTCTGTGGCGAAGCTGCCCAACATTGAGGGCATGCGGAAGGCGGACGGCAGTCCGGCGCTGCTCACCTGCCACGATGTCATCGGCCGGGAGGAGACGCTGGGCCGGCACGTCATCATGGTGGGCTGCTCGGAGACCGGCATTGAGACGGCCTGTTATCTGGCCCAGCACGGCCACCAAGTGACCTGCCTGACCCGCCAGAAGGTGCTGGCCAAGGACGCCTCCCCGCTGCACAGCATCACCATCGCCTGGATCAAGTATGACGAGGCGGCCGGCCAGGGCTATATGGCGCCCTACTGGGAGCGCTTTGACCAGATTCAGGGGATCACCAACGCCACCACCATCCGGGTGACCGGGCACAGCGCCGCATATCTGGACAAAGATGGCGTGGAGCACACGGTGGAAGGGGACAGCGTGGTGGTCTGCGGCGGCGTGGAGCCTAGTGTGGGCAGTGCGCTGCAGTATGCCGCCGCGGCCCCGGAGTTCTACCTGATCGGCGACGCCGGCGGCGGCCATGACATCCAGACCGGCATCCGCAGCGCCTATGGAGCGGCCAGCCAGCTGTAAAGAGCTGCGGAAAGCGGGCGGATCTGGCCAAACAGGTATTGACGGCAATGCAGCGGCGCCCCCGGAAGAATCCGGGGGCGCCGTTGTTTTTCGTTTGATGTATAGTCTGGGACAATCAATAGGGGATGTAATCCGGCTGCTCCGTGTGATAGGACTGGAGCAGCTGCTGCCAGTTGGAGGGCAGCTCGATCTTGGCGCAGGCGGGGCCGCCGTGGTCGCCGCCGCCGGCCAGCACCGCCATGGAGCAGCCCGCCTGGCCCCCGCCCACCACGGCGAACATATGCTCCCGGGACCAGAAGATGCGGGTGGAGTGGTCCGGGCAGACCGGGAGAGGCACGTTGGCGGGCTCGTGGCTGTTGTTGATGAGCCAGCCCAGGTCCACCTGGGCGGCTGGGCGGCGGGCGTATTCCACCACGTAGTCGAGAATTTTTTCCTTGGTCCAGCCCGCTTCGGCGAAGAGTTTGGCGCACTTGGGGGAGAAGACCAGGGCCATGCCCGGCTCCCAGCCATAGGGATCGATGGTGCACAGCCAGTGAAGGAAATCGGGGATGGTGCTGCCCGAGTGGGAGCGGTGTTCCTGGGGCCAGAACATGGTGACCGCCGAGTCCCCGGGCTCCAGGCCAAAGTCCACATGGAGGGGGCCCCATGGGTTTTCCTCCGGGCTGTCCCCCATGCAGAAGCCGCAGCGGAACTCATGGCCCATCTCCGACAGATCCTCCCGGCCGGGGCGCACGCCGGCGATGTTCATCATGATGAGCCCGAAGGCACGGCCGATGGTGGCGTTGGCCCGATAGCAGGGGGAGAGGAAGTGGCCTCCGGTGT
>CAZAIF010000226.1:0-2324 GCA_964485125.1 uncultured Oscillospiraceae bacterium
GCCATGCTGATGAGCATGGGCCTGCCCCTGCCCAAGCACGTCTTCGGCCACGGCTGGCTGCTGCTGGACGGCGGCAAGATGAGCAAGAGCAAGGGCAATGTGGTGGACCCCTATCTGCTGGCGGAGCAGTTCGGCACCGACGCCCTGCGCTTCTTCCTGCTGCGCACCTTCCCCTTCGGCAGCGACGGCAACTTCTCCAACGAGGCCCTGATCAACACCATCAACGTGGACCTGGCCAACGACCTGGGCAACCTGGTCAGCCGCACCACCGCCATGGTGGGCAAGTACTTCGGCGGCACCCTGCCCTCCGGCCGCCGGGCCGACCCCCTGGACGAGGACCTGATCGCCCAGGCCTCCGGCCTGCGGGACCGCTATGAGGCGTGCATGGAGCGCTTCGCCTTCCAGGACGCCCTGGCCGAGGTCTTCAAGGTGATCGCCCGGGCCAACAAGTATATCGATGAGACCGCCCCCTGGGCCCTGGCCAAGGACACGGAGGCCAACGGCCCCCGGCTGGCCAGCGTCATGTACAACCTGCTGGAGGCCACCCGCATCTGCGGCGTGCTGCTCACCCCCTTCATGCCCGAGAGCATGGACAAGCTCTTCGCCCAGATCGGCGCCTGTGAGGGCTGCCGCACCTGGGACAGCGCCGCCCGGTGGGGCAGCCTGAGCGCCGTTGCCACAGTCACCAAGGGGGAAAACCTCTTCCCCCGGATCGACATGGACAAGGCCCTCGCCGAACTGGAGGCGGCCGCCGAGGCCGCCAAGAAGGCCGCCCTGCCCCCCGTGGAGGTGGAGCCCCAGCTGGCCGGGCAGGTGGACTTCGACACCTTCTGCAAGAGCGACTTCCGGGTGGTCAAGGTGAAGGACTGCCAGCCGGTGAAGAAGAGCAGCAAGCTGCTCTGCTTCACCCTGGACGACGGCACCGGGGTGGACCGGCAGATCCTCTCCGGCATCGCCGCCTACTACAAGCCCGAGGAGCTGATCGGCAAGAGCCTGGTGGCCATCGTCAACCTGCCCCCCCGGAAGATGATGGGCAGGGAGAGCCGGGGCATGCTGATCTCCGCCGTCCACACCGAGCACGGGGAGGAGAAGCTCCACCTGATCATGGTGGACGACGCCATCCCCGCCGGGGCCAAGCTCTGCTGAGCTTCGCGTCCCCACCGCCCCAGGAGGAACCCCCTATGAGACAGACCCGAGCATCCGCCCCGCACGTTCCCGGCCGTGCCCGCCCCCGTTCCCTCCGGGCGGCCCTGGCCGCCCTGCTGGCCTTTGCCCTCCTCCTGCCGCTCTCCGGCTGCGCCGGGGCGGGCGGGGAGGCCGGGGGCGCCGTGGCCGTCCCGGCGGCCGCCCTCCCAGACGGGGCCGCCCTGGACAAGGCGGACTGGACGCCGCCCCCGCCCCCCGTGGAGCCCTACGACTACACCCTGGCCTTCGCCGGGGACGTGAGCCTGGCCGACGGCAGCGTGCCGGCCAAGGCCCTGGACCGCTGGGGGCTGGAGGGCTGCTTCGACGAGATCCTGCTGGACGCCATGGCCGGGGCGGACGTGATGTGCCTGAACAGCGAGTTCTCCTTCACCACCCGGGGGGAGCGCCAGGAGAAGAACTACACCTTCCGCGCCGACCCCAGCCGGATCTCCGTCTATCAGGAGCTGGGGGTGGACCTGGCGGTGCTGGCCAACAACCACGTCTTTGACTTCGGGGAGGTGGGCCTCCAGGACACCCTGGACACCTTCCGCGCCGCCGGCATCCCCTATGTGGGGGCCGGGGAGGACATCGACGAGGCCTCCGCCGTCTGGTACGCCCAGCTGGGGGAGTGCACCGTGGCCTATGTGGCGGGCTGCCGGGTGGAGTGGGCCGCCCAGACCCGGGGGGCCACTGAGGACCGCTCCGGGGTGTTCCGCACTGCCGAGAGCAACGATCTGATCTGCCAGCGGATCGCCGAGGCCCGGCAGAACGCCGACTTCGTGGTGGTCTATGAGCACTGGGGCATGGAGGGGGACACCTGGCTGGAGGAGTACCAGACCGTCTCCGGCCGGGAGTTCATCGACGCCGGGGCGGACGTGGTGGTAGGGGATCACCCCCATGTGCTCCAGGGCATCGAGTGGTACAACGGCAAGCCCATCTTCTACTCCATGGGCAATTTCTGGTTCTCCTCGGCGGGGCGGTACACCATGCTGCTCCAGGTGGAGCTGACCCGGGATGAGGCCGGGGAGACCTCCACCGCCTTCCGGCTGCTGCCGGCCTGGACCGAGGACGGCCGGGTGAGCGCTATCACCGACGAGGCCGGGCAGCGGGCATTCTACGACTACATGGAGTCCATCTCC
>CAZAIF010000227.1:0-2321 GCA_964485125.1 uncultured Oscillospiraceae bacterium
CAGGCCTCGTTGAGCATGATGGAGTCCACGGCGCCGTTGCGGATCTTGAAGCACTTCATGTCCTGGCCGCCGATGTCGATGATGAAGTCCACGTCGGGGTTGAAGTGGCGGGCGGCGTTCAGGTGGGCCACGGTCTCCACCAATCCCAGATCGCAGCGGAAGGCGTTGAGGACCAGATCCTCGCCGTAGCCGGTGACGGCGCTGCCTTTGATGGTGATCCGGTCGCCGCAGAGGGCGTAGATCTGCTCCAGCTGCTCCTTGACGATGGCCACCGGGTTGCCCTGGTTGGAGTGGTAGTAGGTGTACAGCAGCCCGCCGTCCGGGGCGATCAGCACCAGCTTGGTGGTGGTGCTGCCCGCGTCGATGCCCAGATAGGCGTCCCCGGTGTAGGTGTCCGGGTCCACCTCCGGGGGACGGGAGGCGTTGTGGCGCTCACAGAAGGCCTTGTACTCCGCCTCGTCCCGGAAGAGCTGGGGGGCGGTGTTGATGCTGGTGGTGGCCTCCCGGCTCTCCTCCAGCAGCCGGAGGGCCTCGTCAAAGGGCATGCTCTTGAAGTCCCCGGCGCACAGTGCGGCGCCGATGGCGGCGAAGCAGTCGCCGTCGGCCGGGAAGATGGCGTGCTCCTCGTCCAGCTTCAGGGTCTCCACAAACCGCTCCCGCAGCCCCTGGAGGAAGTGGAGCGGGCCGCCCAAAAAGACGATCTTGCCCTTGAGCTCCCGGCCCTGGGTCAGACCGGCGATGGTCTGGTCCACCACCGCCTGGAAGATGGAGGCGGCCACATCCTCCTTGCGCCCGCCCTGGTTGAGGATAGGCTGGATGTCGCTCTTGGCGAACACGCCGCAGCGGGAGGCGATGGGATAGATCTTCTCGTGCTTGAGGGACAGCTCGTCCAGCTCATCGGCGGTGACGTTCATCAGGGTGGCCATCTGGTCGATGAAGGCCCCGGTGCCGCCGGCGCAGGAGCCGTTCATCCGCTCCTCCAGGGCGCCGCCGAAGAAGATGATCTTGGCGTCCTCGCCCCCCAGCTCGATGACGGCGTCGGCATCGGGGATGTACTGGTTGACCGCGGCGGCGGTGGCGTAGACCTCCTGGACGAAGTCCACGCCGCTGGCCTTGGCTACCCCCAGGCCGGCGGAGCCGGTGATGACCAGCTTGACCTCCTGGCCGGAGAAGCGGGGGGAGATGGAGTTCAGGATCTCGCAGGCCTTTTCCCGGACCTTGGAGAAGTGCCGCTCGTAGGAGCGGAAGAGGAGTTGATTCTGCTCGTCCAGCACCACCACCTTGACGGTGGTGGAACCGATATCAATGCCGATGCGAAGGCTCATAAGCGTCCACCTTATCTAAAAATTACAGTTACAAAACTCGGGTTATCTTGTCACGGGGGCCGGCGGGGGCCCCGCCCGCTGGGGCAGGCACAACAGTTGTATTGTACCAGATTTTCAGGATTTGACAAGGAATTTGACAGGGCTATTGTATCACATCAAATGTGAACGCGCTGTAAAACATCCGTCGGATGCGAAGGGAATTGGTGGCAGGGCGGCGGGGGCGCTCCGGCGGGCGGGGAAAAGAGGGTTTTCCCGGCGGCGGTTTTGTGCTATACTGGATATAACGATCTTTTGGAGGCGATGAATATGGAGCCGGAGTATCAGAGCCAGGAGGGGATGCGCGCCGAGATGGAGGCTTGGCTGCGCGTGTTCCGGGAGGACATGAAGGACCGGGTGTCGGAGCGGGTGCCCATGTATCTGCACAGCGTGGATTTTGAGCACAGCAGCTATGTGGTCTATATCGACCCCACCCCCTGGATGGCGGACCGGACGGGCGGCATGGGCAACGGGGCCTTCTCGGTGGCCATGGACCAGACCATGGGCATCCTGGGGCTGTACATCACCCACCGGCGGATGACCCCCACCATCACCCTGCAGATGTCCCTGCTGCGGCCCATCCCCCTCGACCGCAGGCTGTACATCAAGGCCGAGCTGCTGGGCACCGACGGCACCAAGCTCGACATGCGGGCCACCGCCTGGAGCGACGGCTATCAGGGAGAGCCGGTCTGCAGTGCCGTGGGCATCTACTACGGGGGCGGCCCGTCCCAGATGAGCAACGGCCGGGGCTGAATCCGCCCGGCCGGAGCGGGATCAGACGAGACCCTTGTCCGGGGCGCGCCCGCCTGTTCAGGCGGCGCGCCCTGTTTTTGTCCCATCGGCCGGGAGCGGCTCAGTCCAGCCGCCGGATGTCCAACGTGGCGATGGCGGAGCGGCCCGGCGCCCCGGTCACCAGATCCTGGGGACCGGGCACCAGCAGCATAAAGCCGTCCGCGCCGC
>CAZAIF010000228.1:0-2309 GCA_964485125.1 uncultured Oscillospiraceae bacterium
TACTTCATCAGGCGAATCAACTCGGTGGCATAGGTCTGAAACTGCTTTCGTTCCTCCAAAGTACCGCTGACTGCATTGGCGGCTTCCTGGAGCAGTGCCAGCTTTTCAAAATCCTTCCCATCGATCAGATCCTGTAAGCGGAAATCATGCTGCTGCAAATATTCCTTTGCCGCAGAGATGGTATCCAGAATTTTGGCAATCAGTTCCTCCTTATCCACGGTGGGATCGGTACCGCCCTGTCCGCCCACATTGGCAGTGTAATCGGCCAGGGCTTTCCTCAGCGCCTTTACAATCCCGATGTAGTCTACGATCAGGCCGTTGCTCTTGCCCTCCGCCACCCGGTTGGCCCGTGCAATGGTCTGCATCAGGGTGTGGGCCTTTAATGGTTTGTCCAGATACAGGCAGGAAAGGCACTTCACATCAAAGCCGGTGAGCCACATGGCGCACACAAACACCACCCGCAGGGGATTGGCCGGATCCTTAAATTCCTTATCCAGTTCCCGCTTCTCCATCTTCTGCCGGTGCGTCCGGATGTCCAGATTCCACTTCTGGAACGTCTGAATCTCGTTCTGTTCCTGACTGATGACCACCGCCATCTCGGTTTCTCTCATCCACGCCAGCTTACGCCCCAGCTCCTGGGCCTCCTGCTGGGTGGCGTGTTTGCGCTCCGCTTCCAGCCTGTCGATCTCCTTCGCCCAGTATTTTTGCACCAGGTCATACATCCGCACACAGGTGACCTTGTTCAGGCAGACAAACATGGCTTTCCCGCTGGTCCACAGGTCGGAGTAGTGGCCCACGAAGTCCTTGGCGATGGACTCCAAACGCTGCTGGGCGGTCAGCAGGTGGATCTCCTTGGCAAACTCCCGCTCCAGCTTTTCCTGCTGATCCACATCCAGGTCGGCCCGCTCGATGGCGTCCAGTATCCGGTCGGTGATTTCCGGGTTGTGCAGATCCGCGATCTTGTCCCCCCGGTTTTCGTAGTACAGCGGCACCGTGGCCCCGTCCTCCACCGCCCGCTTGAAGTCGTACACCGATATATAGCCGCCGAAGGTGCGCGCGGTGATGTTGTCGCTGGACAGCAGGGGCGTGCCGGTAAAGCCGATGCGGGAGGCCGTGGGCAGCAGGCGCATCATGTTGTCGGCAAAAATGCCGTACTGGCTCCGGTGGGCCTCATCGGACATGATGAGAATATCGTGGTCTGGATAGAGGGGCGCTTCATTTGGCCGGTTGAATTTCTGAATCAGGGTGAAAATAAAGCTGGGATTTCCCTGCAATTTTTTCACCAGGTCGCCGCCGCTCGCTGCAATAAATTGGCTGGCCTTGGTTTTGCCCAGCAGGCCGCAGTTTTCAAAGGTCTCGCTGATCTGCCGGTTCAGCTCGTCCCGGTCCGTCAGCACCACGATGGTGGGGGAACCGGCAAACTTCCGGCGGATCTTCTGGGCCAGGAACACCATGGAATAGCTCTTGCCGCTGCCCTGGGTATGCCAGAAGACGCCCAGCTTGCCGTTGTTCAGCTTCCGGGCCTCGTATGCTTTTACCGCCTCATTGACGCCCAGATACTGATGGTTCCGGGCCAGGATTTTTGCCGTGCGGCCGCCGGAGTGGTCAAAAAGGATGAAGTTTTCCAGCAGATCGAGGAAATTCTCCTTTTTGCAGATGCCCCGGAGCATGGTCTCCAGGGCCACGCTGCCCGGCTCCTGCTCGCTGAGGCGCTTCCACTCGTGGAAGAACTCGTATTTGCTGCCCAGGGTGCCCACCTTGGCCTCAAGGCCGTTGGAGAGAATCAGGAAGGCGTTGTAGTAGAACAGGTGGGGAATGGTGTCCAGATAGTCGGTGTAATTGTTGGTGTAGGCGTCCTGCACGTCCACCGTGTTCTTCTTCAGCTCCACAAACAGCAGGGGAATCCCATTGACGAAGCCCACAATATCCGTCCGGCGGCGGTAGAGGTCGCCGTGAATTTTCAATTCCTTGATGGCCAGGAAGTGGTTGTTGTCCGGGCGCTGGAAGTCGATGACCTGAGCCCGCTTCTCCTCGGTGCTGCCGTCGGGGCGCTTGGCGGTGACGGGGATGCCCTCCCGGATGAGGGCGTACTTCTCCTCGTTGATCTGCATCAGGGAGGCGGTGGAGAGGCGGGACTCCATCCTCTTCTGGGCCTCGTCCATCTGGGCGGGGGTGAGCCACGGGTTCAGCCGCTGGAGGGCCTGGCGAAAATACCGGGTGAGCAGGATCTCCCGATAGCTTGTCCGGCCGAAGGTTCCGTTTTTGCCCAGCTTCTCCGTGTTGTAGGCATAGGCCACCTCCCAGCCCAG
>CAZAIF010000229.1:0-2292 GCA_964485125.1 uncultured Oscillospiraceae bacterium
CCCATTGTGGAGGTGGCCACCCGGGTCATCCTGGGGGAGAAGCTGCAGGATATGGAGTACGGCACCGACCTCTACCCGGAGGCCGGCTATTACGCGGTGAAGATGCCGGTGTTCTCCTTCGAGAAGCTCACCGACGTGGACATCGCCATGGGCCCGGAGATGAAGTCCACCGGCGAGTGCCTGGGCATCGCAGAAAGCTATCCCCAGGCCCTGCTGAAGGCCTTCAAGGGGGCCAATATGAAGGTGCCCAAGAAGTGCGGGCGCATCATTGTCACCGTCAAGGACGAGGACAAGAGCGAGATCGTCCCCATCGTCAAGGGCTTTGAGGAGATGGGCATCGAGATCCTGGCTACCAAGGGGACCTGCGCCTATCTGCGGGAGCATGGGGTGGAGTGTACCCCAGTCAACAAGATCAAGGAGGGTTCCCCCAACATCGAGGATCTGATCCGCTCCGGCTCCATCAACCTGATCATCAATACCCCCGCCAGCCGCCATGAGTCCACCCAGACCGACGGCTTCAAGATCCGCCGCTGTGCGGTGGAGCACTCGGTGCCCTGCGTCACCGCGGTGGACACTGCCCACGCCATGCTGACCATCCGGGAATTCAGCCACAGCGCTGACCTGGTGCCCATTGACGTGACCACCATTTGACGGTACAATCACTTCATCCAAAACCGAATGCAGGACGGTCCCGGCATCGTTCTGCATTTGCCGTTTTACCAGAGATACAGAAAGGGGAGACCGAAATGGCCAACCGGCATGAAACGGTCATCGTCCTGGATTTCGGCGGCCAGTACAACCAGCTGATCGCCCGCCGGGTCCGGGAGTGCAATGTATACTGTGAGGTAAAGCCCTACACCACCCCGCTCTCCGAGCTGAAGGCCATGGAGCCCATCGGCATCATCTTCACCGGCGGGCCCAACTCCGTTTACCTGGAGGACTCCCCCCATGTGGACCCGGAGATCTTCACCTGGGGGGTGCCCATCCTGGGCATCTGCTACGGCTGCCAGCTGATGGCTTACACCCTGGGCGGCCTGGTCACCGAGGCCCAGGACGACTCCGCCCGGGAGTACGGCAAGACCGAGACCTTCTATGACACCGGCTGCCCGCTCTTCAAAGGCCTGCCCGCCTCCGGCATCTCCTGGATGAGCCACAGCGACTACATGGCCCGGGTGCCCGAGGGCTTCGCCCTGGCAGCCCACTCCCATGCCTGCCCCAATGTGGCCATCGCCGACGTGGAGCGGGGCTTCTACGGGGTGCAGTTCCACCCGGAGGTCAACCACACCGAGCACGGCGTGGATATGCTCCGCAACTTCCTCTATGAGGTCTGCCACGCCCAGGGGGACTGGACTATGGGGGACTATTGCCGCACCGCCATCGCCGCCATCCGGAAGAAGGTGGGCTCCGGCCGGGTGCTGCTGGCCCTGTCCGGCGGGGTGGACTCCTCTGTGGCCGCCGCCCTGGTGGCTGAGGCGGTGGGCAGCCAGCTCACCTGCGTCTTTGTGGATCACGGCCTGATGCGCAAGAACGAGGGGGACGAGGTGGAGGCCGCCTTCTCCAAGTGGAAGATCAACTTCATCCGGGTGGACGCCGAGGAGCGCTTCCTGTCCAAATTGGCCGGGGTGTCCGAGCCCGAGGCCAAGCGCCACATCATCGGGGAGGAGTTCATCCGGGTCTTCGAGGAAGAGGGCAAGAAGATCGGCTCGGTGGACTACCTCTGCCAGGGTACCATCTATCCCGACATCATCGAGTCCGGCCTGGGGGACGCCGCCACCATCAAGAGCCACCACAACGTGGGCGGCCTGCCCGACTATGTGGACTTCAAGGAGATCATCGAGCCTCTGCGGATGCTCTTCAAGGACGAGGTGCGCCAGCTGGGCCGGGAGCTGGGCCTGCCGGAATACCTGGTCACCCGCCAGCCCTTCCCGGGCCCCGGCCTGGCCATCCGCATCATCGGGGAGGTCACCAAGGAGAAGGCCGATGTGCTCCGGGACGCCGACGCCATCTTCCGGGAGGAGATCGCCCTGGCGGGCTGGGACAGCAAGATCAGCCAGTATTTCGCGGTGCTGACCAACATGCGCTCGGTGGGCGTCATGGGGGACGGCCGTACCTACGACTACACCCTGGCCCTCCGGGGGGTCACCACCAGTGACTTCATGACCGCCGACTGGGCCCGCATCCCTTACGAGGTACTGGACAAGATCTCCGTGCGCATCGTCAATGAGGTCCAGGGCATCAACCGTATCGTCTACGACATCACCTCCAAGCCGCCGGCCACCATTGAGTGGGAAT
>CAZAIF010000230.1:0-2282 GCA_964485125.1 uncultured Oscillospiraceae bacterium
CCTGAATAGTGAGTTCTCCTTCCTGAAACTGGGGCCAGTTCCCGGAGGCAGGCGGTAATGATACCAATGTGTTACCAAATCTTCAACGATCCTCCCTTTCTTTTTCCCCCGCTCTGGGGTATCATGGAGAAAAGGATCCCCGGAAACCGAAACCGGCACACCTGGAGGTGTCTTTCGTGAAAACCCGTAAAAAACGCGCCCCCGCCTGGGCCGGGCGGCTGACCGGCCTGCTGCTGGCGCTGCTCCTGCTGGCCGGCTGTGCCGGCTGCGGACAGCGGCCCGCCGCCGTGCTCGCCCCGGCCAGCTCCGTCCCCGGCTCTACCGATACTGCGGATACACCGGAGCCGGAGCCCCAGCGGGAACTGTCCCTCCCGGCCCCAGTCACCTTTCTGAGCGCCGTCACCCCCACCGCCGTCCCCGCCGCCATCAGCCTGGGAGACGGGCGGGCGCTGTCCTGCTGGACCCGGTTCGACGGAGTGGACGACACGGGCACCACCTATCTGGACGTGATCGATCTGATCGGGGACACCGTGGAGCGCTCGGCCACTCTGGAGGGCTATCTGCCCCTGGTGCGGGGCTTTGCGGACGGCGCCGCCCTGCTGATCAGCTATGAGCAGAGCTGTTTCTACCTGCTGGACGAGACGCTGCGCCCCACCCGGATCGACGTGCCCAACACCGACGGCCAGTTCTCCGCCGACCACAGAATGTACTATTACGCCCAGGAGGAGTCCCTCTACGCCCAGAACGTGGAGACCGGGGCCCAAAAACTGCTCTCCCTGCCCGAGGGCATCCGGCTGATGCGGGTGGACGGCATCCACCCCACCCTGGACTACCTGACGTGCTGGGTCTACACCTCCATCTACTCCAGCCAGACCTGCTATGCCGTCATCGACCCCCAGACCGGCGAGCTGCTGCTGCTCCAGGACATTACCCGTACCCCCAGCTTCCAGGACGGCCAGTTCTATACCCTGGCCTACGACTACGACAGCGGCGTCCAGCAGCTCTCCTGGGGGGAGCTGCTGGGGGACGCCCCGCTGCAGAGCTTTCTGCTGAACGACGACGCCAGCCTAAACACCGACGTGCAGCTGATCAGCGGCTGCAGCTACGCCCTCCAGATCACGCCCCCGGCGTGGGACCAGGGGGAGACGGCCATCGTGGACAGCGGCTCCGCCGCCCTGCTGCGGATGGAGCCGGAGGGGCTCTCCCGCTGTGACCTGACGGAATACGGTCTGGATGACACCCTGGCCTCCGCCGTCTATCTCCCGGAGCTGGAGGCCCTGCTGGCCGTCAGCTACAGCTACGACTCCGACGACTGCACCTACTGCCTGATCGCCCCCGGACAGCTCACCTTTACCGGCGTGGAGGCCTCCCCCGCAGCTCCCCCGGAGCGGATCGACCAGGAGCGCCGGGCCCAGAGCCTGGCGGAGCTGGAGGAGCCGGAGCTCTCCCCCGCCCTGGAGGCGGTGCGGGCCCGGGCCGACGGGCTGGAGGAGCGCTTCGGCATTGAGATCCTGCTCTCCGCCGCCTGCGCCGCCCCCTGCGCGGTCTCCGGCTACTATGTGACCACCACCGACCAGGCGGGGCTGGAGGATGAGGCCGCCAGCATCGACGCCGCCCTGGACGAGGTGGAGTACGCCCTGGAGCAGTACCCGGAGGATTTCTTCCGTCAGTTCCGCACCGAGGCGGGGACCGGCGGCATCTATCTCATGCTCTCCGGCCCCATCGACAGCGATGACGACATCTTTGTCACCGCCTTTGAGTTCGGGCTGGACACCCGGGAGTACATCTGCCTGGACGTCACCCTCTACAACCTGGGGCGCAATCTGTACCACGAGCTCTGGCACGCCACCGAGAACAAGATCTTCCGCACCGACTTCGACGGCTTCTATGAGGGCAGCTGGGATGCCCTCAACCCGGAGGGGTTCAGCTACCGTTATATGTACTCCCTGGCCGGCGAGGGCGAGGACGTGTGGCAGTGGACCTACATGGGGGGCGATGAGGAGGTCTATTTCATCGACGACTACTCCAAAACCTACGCCAAGGAGGACCGGGCCAGGATCATGGAATATGTGATGGACAGCGACGAGGAGGCTCGGTCCATCCTCTCCCACCCGGTCCTGCGGCAGAAGCTGGAGATCATGGACGAAGGCATCCGCCGGGCCTTCGACACCACGGGCTGGGAGGACGTCAGCTGGCAAAAATTCCTCTGATTTCAATACATGACATGCTAATCTGCATTACAGCAATCAATGGCGCTGAACCTGCTTCACAGCAGATTCAGC
>CAZAIF010000231.1:0-2263 GCA_964485125.1 uncultured Oscillospiraceae bacterium
GGATGATAGGTGGGCACCAATTTGCAGAACAGCTCCATAAAATCCCGGTTGTTGTGCTGGCAGAGCTCCTTCAGCTCCTCCATTGCGGGCCAGAAGTGTTCCGTGTCAATCTCAATAGGCTTGCCGATCAGGATCTTCCGGTTGGGGGTGCGGCGCAGCCCCTCCTCCATCATCAGCTTCTCCTCGTAGAGCTTCTCCCCCGGCCGCAGGCCGGTGTACTCGATCTTGATGTCCACGTCGGGCACATGACCGGACAGCTTGATCAGGTTCCGGGCCAGATCGTCGATCTTGACCGGGTCGCCCATGTCCAGCACGAAGATCTCGCCGCCCTTGGCGTAGGCGCCGGCCTGGAGCACCAGCCCCACCGCCTCCGAAATGGTCATGAAGTAGCGGATGATGTCCGGGTGGGTGACGGTGACCGGGCCGCCGGCCTGGATCTGCTTCTTGAACAGCGGGATCACCGAGCCATTGCTGCCCAGCACGTTGCCGAAGCGCACGGCGACAAAGCTGGTCTTGCTGATCTGGTCCATGGTCTGGATGAGCAGCTCGCACAGCCGCTTGGAGGCCCCCATGATATTGGTGGGGTTGACCGCCTTGTCGGTGCTGATCATCACGAATTTCCGGCAGCCGCAGCGGCTGGCGGCCAGGGCGGTCTGATAGGTGCCGAAGACGTTGTTCTTGATGGCCTCACAGGGGCTGGCCTCCATCAGCGGCACATGCTTGTGGGCCGCCGCGTGATAGACGATGTCCGGGCGATAGGTGGAAAACACCTGTTCCAGCTTCCCCTCGTCCCGCACCGAGCCGATCAGGGTGACCAGGTCCAGATCGGGGCTGGTCATCCGCAGCTCCTGCTGGATCTCGTAGGCATTATTCTCATAAATATCGAAAATAATCAGCTGCTTGGGGTTGTGGCGGGCCACCTGGCGGCACAGCTCCGAGCCGATGGAGCCGCCGCCCCCGGTGATGAGCACCACCTGGCCCTGGACATAGTCCAGGATCTCGTTGGTGTTGACTTGGATGGGCTCCCGGCCCAGCAGGTCCTCCACCGCCACGTCCTTCAGATCGCTGACGGCCACCTCACCGGAGACCAGCTGGTAGATGCCGGGCAGTATCTTCAGCTCGCAGCAGGTCTCCTTGCAGATATTCAGGATGTCCCGCTTCTCCTCCGGCGTGGCCGTGGGGATGGCGAAGATGATCTGCTCAATCTGGAAGCGCTCCACCGCCTGCATGATGACGTCCCGCCCACCTACCACGGGGACGCCCAGCAGGAAACGCCCCTGCTTCTTCCGGTCGTCGTCGATGATGCAGCGCACCCGGCGGCGGATCTGGCGGGAGTGGTTGAGCTCATTGACGATTATCCGGCCTGCGTCGCCGCCGCCGATGACCATGACGTTGAGGGGTTTGGTGTTGTCAGCGATGTCCATCCGGTGGAACAGCAGCCGGAACAATCGGTAGGAGAACCGGATGCCCACCACGGCGAAGGTCTCCAGCACCCCGCCGATGGCAAAATACGAGATCGGCATCCGCCAGATCTGCGGGGCCGAGATCAGTGCGATTCGAGAGATGACCACATGGGCCGTGGTGGAGAGCACGCAGGCCAGCACCGCCCGCACCAGCTCATTGCTGCCGGCGAACTGCCACAGACTGCTGTACAGCCGCATGACCGCGAACAGGATGATGGTCACAATGGTGAAGGCGGGCGCACTGCGCAGCCAGCCGTCCAGGTAGTGCATGGGGATCATGGAGGCCCGGCAGTCAAAGCGGAACCAGAGGGCGAAGAGGTAGGCCAGGTTGACGGCCACCACATCAAACACCATCAGGGCCAGGGTGATCATCTGGCTGCGGAAAAACTCCCGCTTCGACCTTTTATGTTGTCGCAGAAATGGAGACATATCGCATATGCTTCTTTCGTAAGAGGTGGATGTAAACAATTCATTTTATAATATCGCAGATTATAATATCATAAACCCGCCTTGTACGCAATTACAGCGCGGCAAATCCCGGAAAAATAATAGAAAATTTTGCCCCCAAACCATTCATAAGCGGAACAGAAATGGCCGTAAAAAAGACCACGCCTTCCGGTGTGGTCATTTTCTGGAGGCACCACCCGGAATCGAACCGGGGATCAAGGTTTTGCAGACCCGCGCCTTACCGCTTGGCTATGGTGCCATATGGAAAACAGGAGCAAGGTGCTTGCTCCTGTTTTCATTTTGGAGCGGAAGACGAGGCTCGAACTCGCTACCTCCACCTTGGCAAGGTGGCG
>CAZAIF010000232.1:0-2256 GCA_964485125.1 uncultured Oscillospiraceae bacterium
GACTTGCCAACACCTGGGACTACGGCCCCCTGGGCGTGGAGCTGAAAAACAACGTCAAAAAGGCCTGGTGGAAGAAGTTCGTCCAGGAAAACCCCTACAACGTGGGGCTGGACGCCGCCATCCTCATGAACCCCCAGGTGTGGGTGGCCTCCGGCCATGTGGGCGGCTTCTCCGACCCGCTGATGGACTGCAAGGAGTGCAAGGAGCGCTTCCGCGCCGACAAGGTCATCGAGGACTGGTGCCAGGAAAACCACTTCGACCTGGGCCGCAGCGTGGACGCCATGAGCCAGGCGGAGATGAAGCAGTTCATCGAGGAGCATGAGATCCCCTGCCCCTCCTGCGGCAAGCACAACTGGACGGACATCCGGCAGTTCAACCTGATGTTCAAGACCTTCCAGGGGGTCACCGAGGACGCCAAGAACACCGTCTACCTGCGGCCGGAGACCGCCCAGGGCATCTTTGTCAACTTCCCCAACATCCAGCGCACCACCCGCAAGAAGCTGCCCTTCGGCGTCTGCCAGATCGGCAAGAGCTTCCGCAACGAGATCACCCCGGGCAACTTCACCTTCCGCACCCGGGAGTTTGAGCAGATGGAGCTGGAGTTCTTCTGCAAGCCGGGAGACGATCTGGAGTGGTTCCAGTACTGGCGCAGCTTCTGCCGCCAGTGGCTGCTGGACCTGAACATGACCGAGGAGAACCTGCGGCTGCGGGACCACGACCAGGAGGAGCTGTGCTTCTACTCCAAGGCCACCACCGACTTCGAGTACCTGTTCCCCTTCGGCTGGGGCGAGCTGTGGGGTGTGGCCGACCGCACCGACTACGATCTGACCCAGCACCAGAACACCTCCGGCAAGGACCTGACCTACTTCGACCAGGAGACCGGGGAGCACATCATCCCCTATGTCATCGAGCCCTCCCTGGGCGCCGACCGGGTCACCCTGGCCTTCCTCTGCGACGCCTATGACGAGGAGGTCGTGGGCCAGGACAAGAAGGGCAACGACGACATCCGGGTGGTGCTCCACCTCCACCCCGCCTTGGCCCCCTTCAAGGCGGCGGTGCTCCCCCTGAGCAAGAAGCTGGCCCCCAAGGCCCAGGAGGTCTACAGCCAGCTGAGCAAGTATTTCATGGTGGACTACGACGACGCCGGCAGCATCGGCAAGCGCTACCGCCGGGAGGACGAGATCGGCACCCCCTACTGCATCACCGTGGATTTCCAGACCGTGGGCGACGGGGAGACCCCCGCCGACAACGCCGTCACCATCCGGGACCGGGACACCATGGAGCAGGTGCGTGTGCCTATTTCTGAACTGAAGAGCTGGCTGGAGGAGCGGGTGGCCTTCTGATCTGACAGCGCCCGGGGGAGGGAAAATGTCATCCTGAGCGAAGCGAAGGAGCTTGTTCCGCCTGGGGCGGAGGGAAAAGGAGTCCCTCCGCCCCTTCCCTTTTTGGGGGGAATGTGGTAGGATAAAACAGATCAAAGACGGGCAGACACATGGGAGGCGACGGCGATGATGGGCAGCAGAAGGTATTTCGACCGGGCGGAGCGGGCCTATGGGCGGGCCACCCAGCTGATCCGCACCCTGGATGAAGCATTTCAGTCCGCCGCCTTCCAGGACACCCCGGAGGAGCGCTACGACACCCGGGTCACCCTCTACCAGTTCGACGTGATCCTCCAGGCCATCCTGCTGCGGATGGCCCTGACCGACGGCAATTTCCACCGGCTGGAGCGGCGGCTCATCGACCGGATCACCGACTACGGCGACCTGATGGCCTACCTGCGCCGGGAGACCGGCGGGCGGCTGGACCTGTCCTGGGACAGGGTGGACAGCCTGGCCCCGGAGGTGCGCGGCGAGCTGCTGGAGCGGCTGCCGGAGATTTTGGAGCGCACCTGCAACAGCTTTGTCCTCCCCCTGGCCCGGGCGGACGGGGCGGTGGACTCGGTGGATTTCCTGGAGCGGCTGGAGCGGGAGCTGCGGGAGATCGCCGAGAGCCTGAGCGGGGTGGACGGCCAGTCCAGCGACACCGAGCGGGCGGCCTACAGCGACATGCTGGAGCACCTGCTCACCGGCCGCTGGCAGGCCATCCGGGCCCAGGAGGCCGGCGAGACGGCGGAACAGGGGACTTAACTGCCGGATGGAAAAACAAAATGGCAATGACCGAATACAGGCAGGCATAAAAAGTTCCGGCCCGAGGGCCGGAGGTCATAAGAAAGTGATTTGAAAAATTACGATTATGGCATCTGTCAGGCAGGACTAG
>CAZAIF010000233.1:0-1352 GCA_964485125.1 uncultured Oscillospiraceae bacterium
GTGAAAATACCCGCCTCAATAGCCTTCATGATATTCCTCTTTGATGCCTGCACATCGGAGATCTGCTTCTTGAGAAGATTCAGCTCATGGTTGACGGTATCCGTCGCCTGAATCTTCATGGCCTCGTCAGCAATCAGGTTGATAATCGGATCGACCAGCACCTTTTTCTGGGTATGCATGCAGACCAGATCCTCCAGGTCAGCCTTCCGGATAGTCTTCGTAGGGCAGGACGGCCCCTTTCGCTTTTTGTTTGTGGCGCACTTGTAGTAGGAATACATCTTCTTATATTTGCCGTATCCGCTCTCTCCGACCATCATGGCGCCGCAGTTGGAACAGAAGCATTTGCAGCTAAAAAGGTAACGCTCTGTAGCTTTATAGGATGCCGGGTTATGTGTATTCATGGCGAGACGGCCATTGACACGCTCAAAGAGTTCCTTATCTATGATAGCAGGAATGGGAATCGGGATCCCCTCATACTCATATTCCCTGATATACTTCCGGTTGCGGACGAGCTTATAGATATGTCCGGGCGGGAACGGCTGGTTTTTCCGGTTATAGATTCCCCGGTCCGCGAGAGTTCTTGAAATCTGGGGGGCGGTCATGCCGGTGTCCATGAGCTGGAAGATGGTGTTGAGAATGGCCGCTTCATCTTCGACCACTACATATCTTTTATCCACCGTCTTATAGGCATACGAAGCCGATCCGCCAGGTATGAAACCATTCCTGGCGGCGGTGAGCATCCCGCGGTGAAGCTTTTCTTTCAGCTCTGCCACATAATATTCCGATAAGGTTTCCAGCAGGCCCTCCATGATGATGCCGGCGGAGCCTTCCGGAATCTCTTCCGTGGCCGGGAGCAGGGTGACGCCGAAGAGTTTAATCGCATGCTTATTGATCGCGATCTCATAACGGTCGCGGCCGAAGCGGTCCGTTTTCCAGACAATGATATACTGAAACTGTTTTTTCGCAGCGTCAGCGATCATCTGGTTAAAACCCTCTCTGTGCTCAAAATCGCTTCCGGAGATCTCCCGGTCTATGTAGACATGGATCACGTTCAGGCCATAGCGCTTTGCATAGGCATAATCATCCTCAAGCTGGCCATCGATGGAGCGGTCCGTTTGCCGGGGACCGGGGGAATACCTGGCATAGATGACAGCATTTGCACCACGTTTGATTTTCATGACATCCTCCTTAAAAATGAGTATAAAAATAACACCTGTACAGGTGCCGGGAGGTGTGGTAGAATATAATTGTTCAAAAACCACAGTCCTCCCTCGGACTGAACAGAACTGCCTTGGTGCGCCAACACTGGGGCGGTTTTATTATGCTTCTAACTGAGCAGATATAATGGAAAA
>CAZAIF010000233.1:1362-2256 GCA_964485125.1 uncultured Oscillospiraceae bacterium
TAGAGATCATCGTAGATATTTACCTTAACGATGGAATCAAAAGTATACGGTACGCTCAGCAGTTCTTTCTCAAAAAAATTGACGGAAACAGTTTTTCGGGCCGGATCAACGATCCAGTATTCCCGTACCCCATAATTCTTGTAATAATAGAGCTTGCGGATATAATCATCGGATTGGCTTCCGGGAGAAACTATCTCGATGATGAAATCAGGCGCTCCGTTGCAGCGCTTACCGTCCAGTTTATCCTTATCGCATACGATCATAATATCGGGCTGGACGATGATGAGAGGATTATCGTTCAGTTTCACATCAAAGGGGGCGGGAAAAACACGGCAGCCGCCGGCATTCTTTTTTACATATGCGTTCAGCACTCCGGATAACTCAAGCAGGAGCGTCTGGTGGTTCTGAGATGGGCTTGCCATATAACGGATCTGACCGTCATATACTTCTGCCCGAATGTCAGGCGGAAGCGCCTCATATTCTTCCAAAGTAATCTGTCTGGATTCTTCCTGTGGTAACGGCATATTGTCACATCCTTTCCAACTGATAAGAAATCTATTAGGAAACAGATTTCTTTCCGAGATAATCCATGAGTGCCTGCTGGAAAAGCTTTGAGCAGTTTACTCCATCTTCGTCCGCCTGGGCGGCGAGCCATGCAGGAAGAGAGAGGGTTTTCTTTACAAATTTGTTATTGATCCGTTCCCGCACAGGAGGCATGAATACCTCAATAACAGCGGGCACCTGATTGGATTCATAATGAAGATTAACAATAGGTGTAGGAGCGGGGATCTCTTCTCCGTCCTGTTCCATACCCCACAGATGCAATCCCAGCGCCTCCCTGGCATTATGGAGCGCCTGTTCCGTATCATCCTTATCGGCACAGGAGAGGCAGCC
>CAZAIF010000234.1:0-2205 GCA_964485125.1 uncultured Oscillospiraceae bacterium
CTTCCTGGATTGTAGAATGCAACAATGTCACGTGGACGGTCAAATCCGGATATTCATTTATAACGTCCATAAACACCTCGTCCACATCCAGCGTGACAGCCAGTTCCTCCTGGCACTCCCGGATGAGCGCTTGCTCTTTTGTCTCACCTGGCTCCACCTTGCCACCCACAAACTCCCACAGCAACCCTCTGGCTTTATGGGCCGGACGCTGGCAAATCATAAACTTATCCTCATCCCAGACCGCGACTACTTCTGTCATATATCTCACCTTTGGCTCAGCTCAATTGCTGCGTCTAAGTTGTCTAAAATAAATTGTTGGGCCACTTTGTTATAGACAACCACTGTATAAACTCTGTTTTGTCCTTGACGCTGCTCTAATGTAATTCCCATCTGTATCCCATTATCAGTTGGCTTTCGAGTTGTCGATCCGTCGTCGTTTGTAACTAACACCAGAAAACCTGCCTGTATCAACCAATCTGAGATGGATTTATAATTTAGCTTTTTCATATCTTCCGATTGGATCAACTCATTAATGCGTCTTGTGATCTCACTGATTGGAATCGGAGTTTCAGAGTAGCAAAATTTTTTCCGAGCTTCATAGTCAAGTTGAAACGGTACTTTTGCCGTTTTTGTTTTTCTTTGCGATACGCCTCCATTTTCCACGATCTGTCTCAGAAGATCGGATACATAAAAAAGGCAACGGGAGATTCTCACATTATTTATGCTATCAGAGGCTGGAACCGGTTGATCCGTCAATGGATTGATTCCATTGGCAATCTTTTCGATATAGGTTTTTGTATAAGCTATTTTCTCCAGCTCGGTCATTCAAATCCCTCCTTAGCCCACAACAAGTTTATTTGTCTTCTTCAAAAACTTTGCCGGAATTGGCCGTTCCAACCTCCATGTAATATTCATCGGCTTGCTCCCGTTATGCTTCACATAGTTGGCTGTGCCCAGAAAGGTATAGGCCTCCGCACCCCCTGTGATCCGGTCCGCCTTGAACTCCCGGACAAACAGCAGCACCTTACTTCCCCGCTCCCGGTGGTGAATGTACCGCTGTCCGGTGGGAGAGTCCGCCGCTGTGGTGCTCTGGCTCTGCCAGTGAAACAGGTTTTCGTTGATGGAGTAGTCGTGATACATGGTGGTGGGCGAGTAGTCCTTATCCGCCTTATTCAGCGTCACAAAGAATACGTCCAGTTGCTTTTCCGGCAGCCACTTCACGCCTTCACACACTGTGGCCGGCTTCAAGAAATCCAGCGCCACCAGCAGTTGGTCCCGGGTATAGGTACAGTGGAGGTCCAACGGGCAGTCAAAGCCCAGGTCTACCGGCTCGTCAATGAAGTCGATCTGCTCATACCGGTAGCGGAGCAGGTCCAAAAGCTCGCCCAGCAGCACTGGACTGTCCGAGAGGGCATACAGGTTGTCCAGCACTTCATCGGATGTCCAGCTTTCTGCCGCCTTGCCCCAAACAGTTACGTAGAACATCTGGAGCATTTGTAGGCATTCGTTTGCCAATAATATTTCTTGTAATCGTAGAATCCAATTCCATACCATATTTCCGAGCTAACATGTCATTAAAAACATCAAAAGCGATTTCCTTATTATCAACTCTCCTATTTCCTAATGTTAAAACTAATAATTTCCCCGGCTTTAAAACCCTTGCCGATAAGCTAAAAATTGCTTCGTAGTCTTCAAGAAAAGCAATAACCTTTTTTTGCTTTTCTAAAGATATGGAACCAACAAATTCATCATATGAATGTTCACCTGCAAGTTTTCTTTTAACCCGTCCGCCCAGGCTCGCACTGTCTATTGCTGTAAAGGTCTCCAATAAGGTCTCATCCCATATATGTAAATCTTTTTTATCTATCCACAATAAAGGAAGTATTGAAAACTGCCCATAAGTCACTGTGGTATGATTATCACCATAAGGCGGAGAGGTACATATTAAATCAACAGAATTTGCATCAAGGGCGCCCAAAAGTTCTTTTGAATCTCCACACTTCAGGCAAATTGAAACGGAATTTTCTTTAATGTATCTAACATAATTATTTTGTATATGTTCTTTGAAAAAAGTGATAGTATCATCAATTGTTGAATCAATTTGGGATTGTTCTTTTACATGAAGTTTGAAGGTCGATGTCCTTGTATTACTAGGCCTTGTTTGAAAAATGGAGAAAATTGTGTTAAATCAACAAGACTGCGATA
>CAZAIF010000235.1:0-2200 GCA_964485125.1 uncultured Oscillospiraceae bacterium
CTTTCAGGTCGGATATTTTCTGGTTGACTTTTAGGGTCGGATGGGACTATATTGGAAATTGCAATCGATTGCAAAACGAAACAAAGAAAAAAGGAGCGGGGTTTTTATGAAAGTGACGGCGATTTTCTGCGGCAGGACCAACTGGAAGACCGAGTGCATCGCCAAGGCGGCGCTGACCGGCGCGGCGGAAGAGGGGGCGGAGGTGGAGGCCATCAACCTGATGGACCTGACCATTAAGCCCTGCATCAACTGCGGCTCCTGTGTCCGGGTGCTGTCCGACGACACCTATCACGGCAGATGTCCCTTCGAGGGGGACGACATCGCCTGGCTGGACGGGCGGATTCTGGACAGCGACGGGCTGATCTTTGTGGCCCCCATGTTCGAGAAGGCGGCGCCGGCCACCTACAAGATGATGTGCGACCGGATGGGCCCCTCCCACGACGTGACCTTCCGGCGCTTCGCCTATGACCGCCGGGTGGCCCGGGGTGAGGACCCCCGCATCGATCCCCGCTGGTTTGTCTCCCGGCCGGTGTCCTTCCTCGGCCACGGGGGCAGCGAGTGGTCCCACCTGAGCTATCCCTCCCTCTCCAGCCCGGCCATCAGCATGGGGCTGGACATCGTGGACCGGCTCCAGATGGACTGGAACGCCGACCTGCTGTTTCGGGAGGACCTGATGGAGCGGATTCGTGAATCGGGTCGGCATGTGGCCCGGATGGCCAGGCTGGAGCCGGAGGAGCGGACCTACATCGGCGCGCCGGGCTACTGCCCCATCTGCCACAACGACGTGATGCGGCTGGATGAGGAGGGGGACGGAGTGTCCTGCGCTGTGTGCGGCGTCTACGGCGCCATCGCCGTGGTGGACGGGCGCATCACGGTGACCTACACCCAGGAGGCGCTGGAGAAATCCCACCTGCGGGAGTCCGGGCGGCGCATCCACCTGGCGGACCTGCAGCGCAACGGCAAGGCCAACGCGGCCCATACGCCCCAGGAGTGGGCGGAGCAGAAGAAGCTGCTCTGCGGGGGGATCCCCACCACCAAACCGTCCCGGGCCTGACCCGGCGGCGGGACAGGCGGGCCGAGGGCGTTTTTGCCGGACGGCCTGTCCTGAACGCCTGAAAGATCTTTGATACGACCGGCTCCGGGGCGCTGCCCCGGAGCTTTTTTCCCCGGGGGTTTACCCCGGGGCTTTTTCGCGCCGGGCGGCGGGAGGGGCGCCCGGGGTCAGGTGGACTCCCGCTCGATGATGTCCGAGAGGATCATCATCTTGTTGGTCACCGCCTCGTTGTTCAGGATGCGCACCAGGATGCTGGCGCAGGTGATGCTCAGCTCCTGCATCTTGTTGTCCAGCACCGTCATCCGGGGGTGGGAGAGCCGGGAGAAGATGGAGTTGTCCACCCCGATGACCGCGATCTCCCCGGGCACAGAGATGCCGCTGTCGGTCAGGGCGTTGATGCCCGCGTTGGCCAGCAGGTCAGTGGAAAAGATGATGGAGTCGATGTCGGGGTGCCGCAGCAGCAGCTGTTTCACCTGGGTGTAGCAGGTGTACCACTCGTCCTCGCTCTCGCTGCGCTGGAGGTGGAGGACAGGGGGGGCCATATCGGCGTTGGGGTTGTGCTCCCGCCAGGCGGAGACGAAGCCTTGGATCTTCAGATTGTTGCTGGGGGTGTCGTTCACATTGATGTAGCAGGGGCGGGAGCGGCCCTTCCGGTACAGCAGCCGCAGGCACTCGGCGATGCCGTTCTGCTCGTCGGCCAGCACGCTGTACACGTTGGGCAGGTCCAGACAGCCGTTTTCCATGATCACGGGCAGGTTTTTCAGGTACTTGCGGATGTTTTTGGCCACGCTCTCGGTCTGGAAGGTGGAGCCGATCAACACCACCGCCTCCGGCCGGCGGGAGGCCAGGATCCGAAAGCCGTTTTCCCGGGACTCCTCGGAAAAGCCGGAGTTGATGATGATGCAGGTGTAGCCGCTTTTCTGCAGCTGCTGCTCAATGAAATAGGCCCCCTCCGCGTGGTGGGAGGTGCGGATGTCGGACATCATAATGCCGATGATCTTGGAGGAATGGCTCACCAGGCTCTGGGCGGAGGCGTTGGGTTCGAAGTGGTATTTCTTCAGCAGCTGCTCCACCCGGCTCCGCGTCGCCAGGTTGACCCCTTTTTTGTTGTTGATCACCCGGGACACTGTGCTGGCAGAGACGCCG
>CAZAIF010000236.1:0-2192 GCA_964485125.1 uncultured Oscillospiraceae bacterium
AATGAAGCGGGGCGCCTTGGCGCCCCGCTTCATTATAATCCTGTGAATCCAGAGAGCAGGACAACATCCTCCCCATAGGCACATCAAAGCCCAGGGACTGATACATGGCCGCGTCCCCCGGCCTGAGGTCATTTTATCAGGAAAATTCTCCGCCGGCAACTGCTCAATTCCCCATTGACAAACCAGGAAATCAGAGTTATAGTATATACACCCCCCAGGGGTGGGGTATCCCACCGGGATCGGAGGTATGCTATGAAGTGCAAATTTGACGTGACCGGCATGAGCTGCGCTGCCTGCCAGGCCCACGTGGAGAAGGCGGTGAACGCCCTGGAGGGGGTGGACACCGCCACGGTCAACCTGCTGGCCAACAGCATGGTGGCGGAATTTGACGAGACAAAGCTCTCTCCCCAGGACATCTGCGCCGCAGTGGACAAGGCGGGCTACCACGCCAGCGTCCACGGGGCGGCCCCCACGGCGGCCACGGCGGCAGCCCAGGCCGACCCGGCGGCGGAGCAGACCCGGGGCATGAAGCACCGGCTGATCTGGTCCATCGTATTCCTGGTGCCCCTGTTCTACCTGTGCATGGGCCACATGGTGGGGGCTCCCCTGCCCCCCATCTTCCTGGGGGACGAGAACTGCATGGTGTTCGCCCTGACCCAGCTGGTGCTGGTGCTGCCCATCATGTATATCAACGACCACTACTTTATCAACGGCTTCCGCTCCCTGTGGCACCGGGCCCCCAATATGGACTCGCTGATCGCCCTGGGCAGCACCGCCGCCTTTCTCTATTCCCTCTGGGCCATCTTTATGACCGGCTGGGCCCTGGGCCACGGGGACGCGGCCCTGGCCCACGAGTACAGCATGAACCACCTCTATCTGGAGTCGGTGGGCATGATCCTGACCCTGATCTCCGTGGGCAAGTATCTGGAGGCCCGCTCTAAGGGCAAGACCGGCGACGCCATCCGGGCGCTGATGGATCTGGCCCCCAAGACCGCCTTCGTGCTCCGGGACGGGGCGGAAGTGGAGCTCCCGGTGGAGCAGGTGCAGACCGGCGACCTGCTCCGGGTCAAGCCCGGCGGCTCGGTGCCGGTGGACGGGGTGGTCACCGAGGGGGTGTCCTCGGTGGATGAGTCCGCCCTGACCGGCGAGTCCATCCCGGTGGAGAAACACCCCGGGGACAAGGTGAGCGCCGCCACCATCAACCAGACCGGCTCCTTCACCATGCGGGCCACCGGGGTGGGGGAGGACACCGCCCTGGCCCGGATCATCCGGCTGGTGGAGGACGCCTCCGCCTCGAAGGCCCCCATCGCCAAGCTGGCCGACCGGGTGGCCGGGGTCTTTGTCCCCGTCGTCATGGCCATCGCCCTGGTCACCGCCATCGTCTGGCTCATCGTCACCGGCACCCCCAGCCGGGCGCTGGTGGCCGGGGTGTCGGTACTGGTGATCTCCTGCCCCTGCGCCCTGGGGCTGGCCACCCCGGTGGCCATCATGGTGGGTACCGGCCGGGGAGCCCAGAACGGCACCCTGTTCAAATCCGCCGAGGCCCTGGAGGTCCTGCAGAGCGTCAACACCGTGGTACTGGACAAGACCGGCACCGTCACCGAGGGCAAGCCCGTGGTCACCGACCTGCTGCCCCAGCCGGGGCACACCGAGGAGGAGCTGCTGGGCGTCGCCGCCTCGCTGGAGGCCCTCTCCGAGCACCCGCTGGCCCAGGCCATCGTATCCGCCGCCCGGGAGCGGGGTCTCCCCTTCCAGAGCGTAGCGGACTTTGAGGCGGTGCCCGGCCAGGGCATCCGGGGCGTCATCGGCGGCCACCGCTATCAGGCGGGCAACGCCCGGCTGCTGGGGGGCGAGCTCCCCACCGCCGGCGCGGACCGGCTGGCGGAGGAGGGCAAGACTCCCCTGTTCTTCTCCCGGGACGGGGCGCTGATGGGCACCATCGCCGTGGCCGATCCCCCCAAGGCGGACAGCCGGGAGGCCGTCCGGGCCATGGGCGAGCTGGGGCTGGAGGTGGTGCTGCTCACCGGCGACAACCGCCGCACCGCCGAGGCGGTGGGCCGCCAGATGGGGGACATCCGGGTCATCGCCGAGGTGCTGCCCCAGGACAAGGAGCGGCACGTGGCCGAGCTCCAGGCTCAGGGCAAAAAGGTGGCCATGGTGGGGGACGGCATCAACGACGCCCCGGCCCTGGC
>CAZAIF010000237.1:0-2136 GCA_964485125.1 uncultured Oscillospiraceae bacterium
GCATCGATATAGGTATCTGTCAAGCTCAGATACGGACGATCTGCGATGTAGGATTTGCAAATCTCAATCTGATTGGCAATGACATCCACCTTTTCCGACTTGCCGCTGTTCTCCACGGAAAGACGGGCATAAATGGCTGTCGGGAAGATTTGCTGCGGCGCTGCTTCGCAAACAGGCTCGGCAACAACGGTTTTTCTGCTTATTCGTGCCATTCGCGCATCCCTCCCTTATCCGGCAGCGGCAAGCTCGTCGGCATAGCCGAGAACATTGATTGATACTTTCATCAACGCCATTTTCCTGTATGATGATAGAATGGTGATAACCTTCAACTACAAGGACGGGACGGACACCATCACTTTTGATGACCTCAAGACCGCCCTTGCCGACATGAAAACAGGTTCGGATTTGGATTGCTCAACGGCACCAACCGCCGCAGACAGCTGTCTGCGGCGGTTTTCTTTTTTCTCCTCTCCCCCAGACGCGGTCAGGGACGGAGAAAAGGCCACGGCGCAGGTTCGGCTCTTTTTCCCACAACGGGCCTTCTTTTCCCCCGCCTCTCTTGACGGATTTTCCCCGGCTTGCTATGATACTGCCAGGACGTGCTACAGAGAAAGGAGTCGTATTAATGAGACACCTGATCGACATTACAGACCTCTCCACCCAGGAGATCGACGAGCTGATCGCCGTGGCGGAGGACATCATCGCCCAGCCGGAGAAGTATCAGGAAGTGTGCCGCCACAAGAAGCTGGCCACCCTGTTCTTCGAGCCCTCCACCCGCACCCGGCTCTCCTTCGAGTCCGCCATGCTCAGCCTGGGGGGCAGCGTACTGGGCTTCTCCGAAGCCAACAGCAGCTCCGCCTCCAAGGGGGAGAGCGTGGGGGACACCGTGCGGGTGGTCAGCTGCTACGCTGACATCATCGCCATGCGCCACCCTAAGGAGGGCGCCCCCTACGCCGCCAGCAAGGTCGCTCAGGTGCCCATCATCAACGCCGGGGACGGCGGCCACAACCACCCCACCCAGACCCTGACCGATCTGCTGACCATCCACCGGGAGCGGGACAGCCTGGGCAATTTCACCATCGGCTTCTGCGGCGACCTGAAGTTCGGGCGCACCGTCCACTCCCTGGTCAACGCCCTGGCACGGTATGAGAGCATCCGGTTCGTGTTCATCTCCCCCGACGAGCTGAAGCTGCCCCGGTACCTGATTGAGCACACCCTGGCCCCGGGCAATCTGCCCTACCAGGAGACCTCTAGCCTGGAGGAGGCCCTGCCCGAGCTGGACATCCTGTACATGACCCGGGTGCAGCGGGAGCGCTTCTTCAACGAGGCGGACTATGTGCGCCTGAAGGACACCTATATCCTGGACCCCGCCAAGCTCAAGAACGCCAAGGACGACATGGCCATCCTCCACCCCCTGCCCCGGGTCAACGAGATCACCGTGGAGGTGGACAGCGACCCCCGGGCCCGCTACTTTGAACAAGCGGCCAACGGCCGCTTCATCCGCATGGCCCTGATCATGAAGCTGCTGGGCCTGACGGTCTGAGGAAAGGGAGGTCTGCGCTATGAACATCGACAGCATTCAGAACGGCTATGTGCTGGACCACATCCAGGCTGGGGCCAGCATGGAGATCTACCGGCTGCTGGGGCTGGACAAGCTGGACTGCTCAGTGGCCATCATCAAAAACGCCAAGAGCACCAAGCTGGGCCGCAAGGACATCATCAAAATCGACGCCCTGATCCAGCTGAACCTGGACATCCTAGGCTATGTGGATCCGGGCATCACCGTCTCCATCATCCGGGACGGGGTGCGGGTGGAGAAGATGCACCCCCAGCTGCCGGAGAGGCTGGTCAACGTGCTCCACTGCAAAAACCCCCGGTGTATCACCGCCGTGGAACACCAGCTACCTGCCGAGTTCCTGCTCTCCGACCCGGAAAAGCGCACCTACCGCTGCGCCTACTGCGATACGGAGTACCACAGATAAGAAGGCGTATTCACAGGTGTTTCAGGCGTGTGTGCACATGTGAGATTTTAATCATCAACTCTTCAGAAGCGACGGGGATCTCATAGTCTTTACTAAGGCGTCTGGAATTGCCCAGCCACGCCGGAGTGCGCTCGACAACCCAACGCCAGGGAAG
>CAZAIF010000238.1:0-2106 GCA_964485125.1 uncultured Oscillospiraceae bacterium
CACAGTCCTCCGGCTCTTGTCAAAAAAGATAGGCGCCCGCGAAACAAAACGGGCCACATCCCGCCAGGGGATGCGGCCCGAAGGGGACGATATACAAGCGACAGGCGGTCAATGGGGCGCGGAGACGCTCACTTGCCGGCCTGCTCGGCCTTGTACTTCTTGATGGCCTCGGTCAGCTTGGGGAGGATGGCGTTCACGTCGCCGATGATGCCCAGGTCGGCCACGTCAAAGATGGGCGCGGTCTCCTCCTTGTTGATGGCGATGATGTAGTCGCTGCCCTCCATGCCGGCCACGTGCTGGATGGCGCCGGAGATGCCGCAGGCCACATACAGGTCGGGGCGGACGGTCTTGCCGGTCTGGCCCACCTGGCGGTCCTTGTCCATCCAGCCCGCGTCCACCACGGCGCGGGAGCCGGAGATGTCGCCGCCCAGGGCGTCGGCCAGGTCCTGCACCATGCTGACCTTCTCGGCGCTGCCGATGCCGCGGCCGGCGGAGGCCAGGATCTTGGCCTCGGTGATGTCCTTGGAGGCCTTGGCGGACTTGACGGTCTCCAGCACCTCCAGGTTGTTGGTGGGGTTGACGGCCATGCGGATGACCTCGCCGGTGCGGCTGGGGTCGGCGGCCAGGGCCTGCATCACGCCGGGGCGGACGGTGGCCATCTGGGGCCGGTGCTGCAGGCAGGCGATGGTGGCGATGATGTTGCCGCCGAAGGCGGGGCGGGTCATGCGCAGCTGCTTGTGATAGGTGTACTTCACATTGATCACGCTGATCTCCTTGCCGTCCTTGCCGGTCACAGTCTTGCTGTTGTCCTCCACGGTGACGTCCTGGCCCAGCTCGGCGATCTTGGCCTCCACCTTGGCGCGGTCGGCGGCGTTGGTGACGCTCTTCTCCACGTCGCCGATGGCCAGGCCGGTGCAGTCGGCGGTCAGGCCGGTGTGGACGGTGGCGGAGACGGAGGGGGCCAGGTCGCGGCCGATGGAGGAGGCGCCGAAGAGCACCACCTCGGGGGCGTACTCCCGGATGGCCTGGACCATCACGTCGGTGTAGGGCTTGGTGGAGTACTCAGCCAGCATGGGGTGGTCGGCCACCAGCACCTGGTCGGCGCCGTGGGCGATCAAGGAGCCGGCCTTGTCCTCAATGCCGGAGCCGGCCAGCACGGCCACCACTTGCTGGCCCAGTGTGTCGGCCAGCTCCCGGGCCTTGCCCACCAGCTCAAAGGCGACCTTCTGGATTTCGCCGTCGCGCTGCTCGCAGAAAACGAAAACGTTCTTATTCATGATTCACAGTACCTCCATCAAATGATGTGCTTGGCGGCCAGCTTCTCCACGATGGCGGCGACGGCCTCGTCGGCGGTCAGGTCCTTCAGGACTTCGCCGGCGCCCTTGGCCTCCTTGGTGGTGGAGACGGCCACATAGGTGGGAGAGCCGGCCAGGCCCACGTTGCTCTCATCCACCACGTCGGCGATGTCGGCATAGGTCATGACCTTGATCTCCTTCTGATAGGCGTCGAAGCAGCCGCCCACGGACATGTAGCGGGGCTGGTTCAGATCGCCAATGGCGGTGATCAGGCAGGGATACTGCATGCGCACGGTCTGATAGCGGTCCTCATACTGGCGCTGCACGGTGATGGAGGTCTCGTTCACATCCACCAGCTTCTCCACATAGGTGGTGACGGGGATACCGAGGTGGATGGCGATCTGCACGCCCACCTGGGCGGTGTCGCCGTCGATGGCCTGGCGGCCGCAGATGACCAGGTCGGCGCCCAGCTTCTTGACGGCGCCGGCGATGGCGGAGGAGGTGGCCCAGGTGTCGGCGCCGCCCAGCTTCCGGTCGGTCAGCAGCACGGCCTCGTCGCAGCCCATGGCCAGGGCCTCCCGCAGGGCGATCTCGGCGGCGGGGATGCCCATGGTGATGACGGTGACGGTGGTGCCGGGAATCTGCTCCTTGATCTGGAGGGCGGCCTCGATGCCGCACTTGTCGTCGGGGTTGATGATGGCGGGGATGCCGTCCCGGATCAGGGTGTTGGTGACCGGGTCGATCTTGACCTCGGTGGTGTCCGGCACCTGCTTCATGCAAACAACGATTTTCATGTCTTACGTTTCCTCCT
>CAZAIF010000239.1:0-2077 GCA_964485125.1 uncultured Oscillospiraceae bacterium
TGGGGTTCGGGGGGCATTTCCGCCTTCACACCAGGAAGACCACCGCCACGCTGAGGGCCAGGGTCAGCAGGGCGCACACCCAGGCGCCGGGGGCGCGCAGCAGGGCGGCGGCCACCTGCCGCCCGGTCACCGGCGGGGCCGGCGGGGCAAAGCGGTAGGTGGGGGCGTAGCGGCAGAGGAAGTAGACGGTCAGGCCGATCAGCACCAGGATGAGCACCCCCTGGGCCATGGATACCCAGTCCTCCAGCACGGCCAGCTCGCTCAGCACCAGGGAGGTCAGGTTGACGGTGGCGTGGAGGGCGATGGCGTGCCGGAGCCGCCCGGTTTTGACCACCACCCCGGCGAAGAGCATCCCCAGGGCGGCGGCGTAGAAGAACTGGTACAGGTTCATGTGGAACAGCCCGAAGGCCGCCCCGCTGACCAGGATGGCGCACCGGTCGCCGAAGGGCCGCAGCCGGTCCAGCAGCAGCCTGCGGAAGATCAGCTCCTCCATCACCGGGGCGATGACCCCGGCGATCACCAGGTAGAGCCAGGTGGGCGTGGCGTCGGTCAGCCCCTCCAGCAGGTTGCCGGTGGAGCGGCCGGTCAGCAGCTCCACCGCCAGCATCAGCACCAGGGTGAACAGGTTGAACAGGTAGGCGGTCCCCAGGGCGCACACCGCCGTCCGGCCCAGGGCCCGGGGGCTCAGGGGCAGGCCCGGGGCCCGGCCCCTGGGCAGAGGGCGGAGCATCAGCCACAGCACCAGGGGGGCCAGGCCGTAGATGGCCGCCTCGTTGACGGCCAGGGTCAGATAGAGGTTCGACTGCACCCCCGGGATCAGCAGCAGCGCCGCGCCGATCACCTGGGCGGCGAGGAAATAGAGCAGCAGCCCCCAGCCGATCCGGCTCAGCCGGCGGCGGAGGAGTTTGTCCAGCGGGGGCTGGAGGGTCTGGTTCTGGTCCATAGCGGCGCTCCCTTTCTCCGGCGGCGGCCGCCGCCGGTGTCCGCCACCCCGGGCCGGCGGGCTCCGGCGGGGGCGGTGTCTGTGTCTCTGCCCCTACTTTACCCCATGGGCGGCCCTTTGGCAAGGGCCGGGGCGGGAAATGGGCCGGGATCTCTTGCCAGGGGGGCGGTTTTATGCTATAAATATACTGTATTGATATGCGCTTCTTTCCAATGAGCCTTTTGAGGTTTCCAGCGCATGGAACACGATGGAGGAATGGATCGGACCATGAACAACTACGATGCGGTCGTCATCGGCTGCGGCGAGGCGGGCGTCTTCGCCGCCTACGAGCTCAAAAAACTCCGCCCGGAGCTGCGCCTGCTGGTGCTGGACCAGGGGGCGGACATCTACTCCCGCAACTGTCCCATCGTCGCCGGCAAGGTGGACAAGTGCATCCACTGCAAGGTCTGCGGCACCATGTGCGGCTTCGGCGGGGCCGGGGCCTTCTCCGACGGCAAGTTCAACTTCACCACCGCCTTCGGCGGCTGGCTCACCGATTACATGGCCCCCCAGGAGGTCATGGAGCTGATCCGCTATGTGGACGCGGTGAACGTCCGCTTCGGCGCCACCACTGAGTGCTTCTCCACCGACACACCGGCGGCCCGCCAGTTGGAAAAGCGGGCCCTGGAGCACGACCTGCACCTGCTCCAGGCCCAGTGCAAGCACCTGGGCACCGAGAACAACCTGAAGATCCTGGCCAACCTCTACGAGTACCTGCGCCCCCAGGTGGAGTTCCGCTTCCACGCCGCCGTGGAGCACATCGACCCGGCTGGGGAGGGCTACCGCCTGACCCTGGAGGGCGGGGAGGCGGTGGAGTGCGCCTACCTGATCGCCGCCCCGGGCCGCTCCGGCGCCGAGTGGTTTGCCGGGGAATGCAAGCGGCTGGGCATCCCCCTGATCAACAACCAGGTGGACATCGGCGTCCGGGTGGAGCTGCCCGCCCAGGTCTTTGAGCACATCACCGACGTGGTCTACGAGTCCAAGCTGGTCTACCGCACCAAGCAGTACGGGGACAGCGTGCGCACCTTCTGCATGAACCCCTACGGCCACGTGGTGGCGGAGAACGTGGAGGGCATCAACACCGTCAACGGCCAC
>CAZAIF010000240.1:0-2067 GCA_964485125.1 uncultured Oscillospiraceae bacterium
AAAAATTGCCCCATGCCGGTCCAATCGCCCCGTTCCGCCGCCCCGGCCAACCGGGACGGCGGGGGTGTTGTTTTTGGAGGGCCGGGGCCTTGGGCGGCGGAGATGCCGTCCGGCTCTTGGAGAGGCGCCGGGGCAGCCGAGCGGGGGCTGGCTCCGGGTGCTGCACCGGGGATGGCGCCGCGATAGGGGGCGGGCGTCCTCAGGAGACGGCCTGCACCGTGTCCACATCGGCCAGGATCTGCTGGAGCTCGCTCAGCTTGGTGTAGAAGGCATCGGCGTCCAGCTCCAGGCCGGGCACATCCGCCACCCCGTACTCCTCGGTCCACTGGGAGATCAGGCCGTCATAGGTGGTGGCGATATAGGCCTCCTGGGCATAGGCGTATATGTCGTCAGTCTGGTCCGCCTCCCGCAGCAGGATGAAATAGCCGTAGTCGGTCTTTTCCGTCATGCCCACCTGGCCGGGCTCCAGGGCCTGGATGCCCTCGTAGAAGCCGTCCACCAGGCTGTCGGTGTTGGTGTAATACTGCACCTCGCCGGCGGTGTAGCCGCTCACGTCGTACTCGCTCTGGCGCTCGGTGAAGGCGGCGGACAGGTCGTCCCCGGACAGGGCGGACAGCTCCGCGTAGACCGCCTGGGCCTGCTCCAGCACGGCGGCCTCCTCGGTCTCGTCGGCGCAGTCCTGGGTGGAGAACAGGATGCACCGGGCCCAGCAGATGCCGTTGTCCTCAATGTAGGCGGGCAGGTAGTCGGCCATGGTCTCGTCGGTAGGGGCATAGGCTCCGCCCTCGCCGAACAGGTTGTCCCGGAGGGTGCTGAAGTAGTAGATGTTGGTGAAGGTGCTCTGATAGGCGTCGGGGGTGGTGGCGTAGTACATCAGGGAGTGGCGGTAGAAGTTCTCGCCCTCGGTCTGCATCCACTCGGCCTGCTGCTCCTCGGTGTAGTCGGCCTCATTGATGAGCCCGGCGTCCACATAGGTCTGCCAGCGGTCCTCGCCATAGCTGGATACGTTGTCGGCGTAGAGGTTTTCCAGGGCGGAGGCGTTCTCCTCACTGAGGGTCACCCCGGCGTCGTGGGCCTGCTGGGCGGCCACGGCATAGGCCACGGCGGTGTCCACCCCGTAGGCCAGCAGGGCCTCGCCCACGGTGGCGCCGTCCTCCATCACGTCGGACATGGTGAAGGTCATGCCGTAGTTGCTGTAATAGTAATAGGTCATGTAGTACTGCTGGTAGGCGGTCCAGTAGAGGGCCTGGGCGGCGGTCACGGGGATGTCACCCACGGTGGCCACCACGTCGTCGGCGGCGTAGGCCCCGTCGGTCAGATAGCTGACCACGTCCTCCAGGGCCTCCTGGGGGATCTCCGCGGAGACCTCGTCCTGGGAGGCGGAGCCGGACCCGGAGGAGGTGGCGGCGGAGCCGCAGCCGGCCAGGCACAGGGCCAGGGCCAGCAGCAGGGCCAGGATGCGAATATGCTTCATGATTCAGATCTCCTTTTGCCGCGGCCGGTCTCGGGGCCGCGTAATCAATGGGGCGGGCATAATAAGTGATTATAGCAGAGCCGGCGGCATATGGCAAATACAAATCCGCCGGGCGGGGAAGATCCTTCGCTGCGCTCAGGATGACAGGAGAGGGCGCTCAGGAGGGCGTCTCCGCGGGGGCCGGGGGACCGCCGGCGGTTTCCTGGGCCGGGGCGGAGAACTGCTCCAGCTGCTGCCGGTAGGCCTCCACCAGCTTCCGGCCCATGGCCAGCACGTCCTCCCCGGGCTTGAGGCGCAGGGAGAGGGCGCTCTTCTCCCCGGGGGAGAAGAGGACGCGCCCCTTGAACCGGGGCAGGCCGGACAGGGCGGCGATGGGCTTCAGGTCGAAGTCCTTCATGGTAAAGGTGAGCACCAGCCCCTTCTGGCTGATGTCCTCAAAGCCGCACTGGGCGGCCTGGGCGCGGAGCAGGGCGATGGAGATCAGGCTGTTCACCGCCCTGGGGGGATCGCCGTAGCGGTCCACCAGCTCGTCCACCAGGTCGTCGGCGTCCTCCTCGGTGCGGATGCGGGCGATGCGGCGGTACAGGTCCATC
>CAZAIF010000241.1:0-2040 GCA_964485125.1 uncultured Oscillospiraceae bacterium
CTTATTCAGATAGAAGTTTATATTTTTGATTCCGGCTTGTAGGCTTATCCGGAATAGTCATAGATATAACTTCCGCCATCAACATCTTATCCAAATATTTATCTTTCATCGTACGAATAGAACAAGACATTAAAGCAGCTAATTCTTTTGCAGATTTAGGTTCAGTTAAAGCATTTAAGACAATTTCAATGTCCCTTTTATCTTTCTCTTGGAAATAACTTGGTATTAACTTGTCAAATAACTTAGGAAACATCTTAGGAAGGTTTTTCTTAAGATCCTGCAAATCACTATGTTTTATAGCAGAATAACTTATCACCTCAAAAGCTGTAATCTTGTCAACATTAAAAGTCGGTTCTTTACCGCCATTTTCAACCATCATGCTTCTTACACGGCTCACCCCTCTATTGAACATGTTTACATACCCCATTATTTTCAGTGCCTGAGCAATTATGGGATTACGATAATCATTTACTTCAGGAAAATTATCTGGACGGGCTTTACCATATAGCCCTCCAGGATTCATAATTTCAATACGGTCTGCAAATTCATAAAAGCGTGTCGGCATATTTGCCTGATAGTCTCTGTGCATACACGCATTAAGGATTAACTCTCGAAGAGCATCTGGCGGATAGTTGGACTGATTCATTTCCCGTAGTGTACTTATAGCTACAGGTCTGGTCTTTATCACACCAAAATCTATAAATGCTTCCAACTGAGGCATCATTTTGGCCAGACAATCATAGAATGGTTTATCATCGTCTATTTCAGAACCTTTTTCTAATCCGTTAAAACGAACATACTGAAGATAGGCACCATACAGAAACTGTTTAGGTTTCTTGCCGAATAATACTATGCAGGCATTGGTAGGACAATTATGGGCTATGTCATAAAGTCCCAATGCTGCCATCTGCTGCTCAATACTTCGTGTGTCATTCTCCAATTCCTGCGCACTGACAGCCTTCGGTATATATTCGTTTTTGATGAGATCAACATATACATCGTCCAATGTAGCAGCATAACAAGGTGAAGCGTCAAAAGTAGCCATATTGCTCATGCGCTTTTCGGTCAGTATTCTCTCTTCATCAATTGATGCGATATCTCTTCTTGGTCCGATACGAATAAATGTTCGTCCCCTATATCTCACGGGCGGAGAAAAAGATGGTTGTACTTCAACAACAAGAATGTCACCACCTTCTAACTCATATCGTTCACAGGTCATCATAGGTATAGGCAGTATGTTACCATCACTACGAATACCCGCGATTTTCTTAAAAAGATTATCGTCTACTTTAAGTCCTGACAGTTCTCCATTGTCTTTAGCTCCAATGATAAGGTAGCCATTCTGTCGAGAATTGGACATATCATTGCTAAACGCACAGATAGCCTCCTGGAATTTATCCATGTCGCCTGTGCTTATTGTTCGTTCAATACGTGATGTTTCCGTACTATGAAGCAATTCATATATTTCTTCTTTTGTCATATATGCACTAATTAATGTTGCTGTCAAATTGCCAATAAAGTTACACTAAAAGTTTATTCCGCCCCATCTTTCCTGAATATATTTATTTTATACCACATCAAGTGTGATTCCTTGAAAGCTTCCCAATTATAGCTGAAAAATATAAAAGACGCGGTTTATTAGGAACTGTTTTCTGTTCCTATAACCTCTTTTAGGAACCATTTATCATAAAAAAACGACACAGCACTCTAAATATTCAAAAACTATTAAAACACCGGCGGGGCAAACAACTTCTCATTGTCTGACATGCCGGTATTCATTTATCAGATCTTTCCGAAAACAAACCGCTCCGTCTGAGATGCTCTGAGGCGATATAAGGAATGGGGAAACTCACGAACTATGGTGTGGAGTACAGCAATATCTAGATGAAATAAAATCTATCCTAGGCATCGTATGCGTGAAAACTTTTCACTATCTTTGTTCTATTGTAACAAATTTGAACTGTATGGAAACTGATATTAATCGACTAAAAGTGGTTTTGGCCGAAAAGAAAAGAACTAATAAATGGCTATGTGAACAGT
>CAZAIF010000242.1:0-2033 GCA_964485125.1 uncultured Oscillospiraceae bacterium
ATTTCTGTTTGCAACGAGGGCGGCCCATGTTATAATATCAGTACATCCGTAAAGAGAATCGGAGACGATCAGACAGGCGAATAAACTGCCAGAAACCGACAAAAGGAGCTGCGATGATGAGAGACACTTATGAAAGCCCCCTGGCTTCCCGCTATGCCAGCAAGAAGATGCTGTATATCTTTTCCCCGGACAAGAAGTTTTCCACCTGGCGGCGGCTCTGGATCGCCCTGGCCCGGGCGGAGATGGAGCTGGGGCTCACCAACGAGGACGGCACCCCCACTATCACCCAGGGCATGATCGACGAGATGGAGGCCAATGTGACCGACATCGACTATGACATGGCCGCCCAGGAGGAGCGCAAGCGTCGCCACGACGTCATGGCCCACGTCCATACCTACGGGCACCAGTGCCCCAAGGCGGCGGGGATCATCCACCTGGGGGCCACCAGCTGCTATGTGGGCGACAACACCGACATCATCCTGATGCGGGAGGGGCTGGAGCTGGTGCGGAACAAGCTGGTCCAGGTCCTGGCCGCCCTCGGCCGGTTTGCCGACCGGTATAAGGCGCTGCCCACCCTGGGCTATACCCACTTCCAGGCCGCCCAGATGGTCACGGTGGGGAAGCGGGCCACCCTGTGGATGAATGAGCTGTTGATGGACCTGGAGGAGGTGGAGTACCGCATCGACCACCTGAAGCTGCTGGGCAGCAAGGGTACCACCGGCACCCAGGCCAGCTTTATGGAGCTCTTCGACGGGGATACGGACAAGGTCAAGGCCCTGGAGCAAAAGATCGCCCAGGAGATGGGCTTTTCCGCCGTGGTACCGGTCTCCGGCCAGACCTATTCCCGCAAGATCGATGCCGCCGTGGTGTCCACCCTCTCCGGCATCGCCCAGTCCGCCTCCAAATTTGCCACCGACGTGCGGCTGCTCTGCCACATGAAGGAGATCGAGGAGCCCTTTGAGGAGAATCAGATCGGCTCCTCCGCCATGCCCTACAAGCGCAACCCCATGCGCTGTGAGCGCATCTGCTCTCTGGCCCGTTATGTGATTGCCGACGCGGCCAATCCGGCCATCACCTCCGCCACCCAGTGGTTTGAGCGCACCCTGGATGACTCGGCCAACAAGCGCATCTCGGTGCCCGAGGCCTTCCTGGCCGTGGACGCCATCCTGAATATTTATCTCAACGTGGCCTCTGGCCTGATCGTCCACGAGAAGGTCATCGCCAAGCACATCCAGGAGGAGCTGCCCTTCATGGCTTCGGAGAACATCATGATGGACGCGGTGCGCCGGGGCGGGGACCGGCAGGTGCTCCATGAGGAGATCCGCAAGATGTCCATTGAGGCTGGCCGGGTGGTCAAGGAGGAGGGCGGCGAGAACAATCTGCTGCAGATCATTGCCCAGAATCCCATGTTCGGCATGACGCTGGAGGAGCTCTCCGCCCATATGGACCCGTCCCTCTACATCGGCCGCTGCCCCCAGCAGGTGGAGGAGTTCTTGCGTGACGATATTCAGCCGGTGCTGGATAAATATGCCGACGCGCTGCAGGCGAAGGCCGTGGAGCTGACTGTCTGAGTGGATCTGTCCCGGGGCAAGCAGTGAAAAGGAGCCTGGTCAAATGAGCGCAAACTGTGTCGTAAACGATGAGATGCTGCCGCCGCTGGAGCGGGAGGTTCTGCCGGAGGGGATCCGGTCCCGCTATCAAGAGGTCAATGGCCTGCGGATGCATTTTCTGGAGGCGGGGTATGAGACGCCCGACCGCCCCTGTGTGGTATTGCTGCACGGTTTTCCCAAACTGGCCTACAGTTGGCGCAAGAATATGCTGCCGCTGGCGGAGCAGGGGTTTCATGTGATCGCGCCGGATCAGCGGGGCTATGGCCGGTCTACCGGCTGGGACAGGGGATATGGCGTTGATCTGGCGGGCTTCGGCATTTTAAATCTGGTGCGGGACATCGTGGCTCTGGTCACAGCGCTGGGCTGCCGGCGGGTACACGGGATCGTGGGACACGATTCCGGAAAAGAAAAACCGCTGATTTC
>CAZAIF010000243.1:0-2007 GCA_964485125.1 uncultured Oscillospiraceae bacterium
TAGGGTCGTTGTGCCGGTAGACAAAGCCGTCCACCCCCTCCTGGATCAGCCCGGCTGTGCCGGTGAACTCGGAGACGATGGCGGGGCGGCCGAAGATCAGCCCCTCGGTCACAAAGGTGGGCATGGGGTCGTCCTTGGAGGAGCATACCACGCAGGAGCACTGCCCCATCAGCGACTTGATCTCGTCCCGGGTCAGGCTCTCCCGGTAGAAGACATTTTGGGGATAGCTGGCCGTCAGCTCATCCACCATGGCCCGGAGCTTGGCGTCAAAGCTCTTGCCCACGATCAGAAAGGCGGCCTTGTCCCGCTTATCCCGGGGGAGCAGCTCGATGGCCTTGCACAGCACATCATGGCCCTTGCGCTGCTCAATGGAGCCCACAGTCACGAAGAGCTGCTTTCCGCCGGTGTAGCTCAGGTTATAGGGGGGGAAGGTGTCCCGGGCGTAGTCGGGCAGGCCGTAGATCAGCTGGTCAATCTGGAAATCGGGCCGCACCGAGTGCATGGCGGCGGCGGCGTGGGGTCCCACCGCGCAGACCCGGACGTTGGGGGCCAGTTTGCGGGGGATGTGCTGAGCGATGTAGGGATAGATCTGAAACGCGTCGTGGAGCCACCACAGCACCGGGACAGGGGTGCCGCTCAGCCGCTCCACCGCCTCCATTTCACAGACGGTGTTGGCCAGCACCAGGTCGCAGTTCAGGGCGATCCCCAGCAGGGCGGCATTGCCCAGCTGGTCCCGGTTGGCCGCCACCGGTACTCCGGCGTTCAGAAACAGCTCCGCCGCCGGGCCGTACTCCGGCCCCAGCACAGCGCACGCAAAGCCCAGGTCCTTCAACACCGGGATGGCGTTGACCAGCACAATGGGGGAGCCGGTCATGCTGAACTCGTGGCACAGGATGAGCGCCCGCCTCTGCGTGGTGGGAAACAGGTCGCCGGGCTGGATCTCCCGGCGGGTCAGAAACAGCGTCTGGGAGAGGTGCCGGGGCGCCTGGGCGGCCCGGGCGGCGGCCTGGATCAGATCGAGGGCGGAGGCGCCCTCCTCCGCCAATGCCAGCACCCGTTCCAGCAGCGGCCGGGAGACTGCGGCGTACCGGAGACTGTCCCGGGAGACTTTGACACCGGAGAAGCACTCGGTCTGGCCGTCGGGGCCGTAGGCCCAGTCGGCGGTCACAAAGTCCGCCCCTTCGGCCAGGGCCGCCGCCAGGTGCATCAGCCCGGTGCTCAGCAGTTGCACGTCCTCCCCCAGCAACACCACCCCCGCCGTCCGCTCCGTCAGATGGCCCGGGAGCTGGGACAGGGGGAGCGCCTGGAAGGACTGGTGCAGCTGGTGGGTCAGGCTCTGGGCGCAGTACATGCGCCGGGCGCCGTCGGGCAGGCAGACCAGCAGCTGGATGTCCTGGGTGTCCAGATAGTCCTGCTCCATCAGTTGTTTGGTCTGTGTGGGACTGTAGTTTGTATACATATTGCTTCTCCGCTCCTGTCTCTCTTCTGTCTGATGGAGGTTACGCCCTGCCCTGGCCGCCGAAGAGCCGCAACAGCAGGCGCTTGAGGGCCCGGATGGGGGCCGTGAGCTTCCAGGAGGCGGAGTTTCGCATGGCCTCCACCTCCCGCTGCCACAGGCCGGCCTGGGCCAGGTGCGCCTCCAGCTGGTCGTTCAGCGCATTGAAAGCGGCGCAGAGGGGGGCACAGGTGACCGCCTCATACCGGAAATGGCAGATGATCTCTTCCGAGGCCGGGAACACGACCTTTCCCGTTAGGCTGATGTTGGGATCATCCCGGGTGAAGAGGAGACAGTCCGCGCTTTGACGGTAGCCATTGGAGGGAACAGGGATAATTCTGTGGTCGGAGAAGGAGAGGTTGGTGATCACGCAGGGCTGCTCGCCTGGATCCAGACGGATGGCCCGGGCATCCTCGGGCAGCTGGATTGTGACGAACACTTCGCCCTCCGGGCTGACCTCGGCCATATGCAACAGTTTCTGGGTTTCGCTATAGCCTTCGCCGGTATCATAA
>CAZAIF010000244.1:0-1997 GCA_964485125.1 uncultured Oscillospiraceae bacterium
CAGTACATCCCCGAGACCCTGATGAACGCGGTCATCGAGCTGGAGGATGCCTACAACTACTACAAAGACGATCCGGCGTTCCAGGCGGAGCTGGACGGGCTGTACCGGGATTACGCCGGCCGGCCCTCCCGGCTGTATTACGCGAAGCGGATGACGAAGGATCTGGGCGGGGCCAAGATCTACCTGAAGCGGGAGGATCTGAACCACACCGGCGCCCACAAGATCAACAATGCCTTGGGACAGGCCCTGCTGGCCAAGAAAATGGGCAAGACCAGGCTCATCGCCGAGACCGGGGCCGGCCAGCACGGGGTGGCCACCGCCACGGTGGCAGCCTATCTGGGCATGGAGTGCGAGGTGTACATGGGGCGGCTGGACATGGAGCGCCAGGCCCTGAACGTCTACCGGATGCGGCTGATGGGCACCACCGTCCACAGCGTAGACACCGGCACCGCCACCCTGAAGGACGCGGTCAGTGAGTGCTTCCGGGAGTGGACCAGCCGCATCAGCGACACCCACTATCTGCTGGGCTCCTGCATGGGCCCCCACCCCTTCCCCACCATCGTCCGGGACTTCCAGGCGGTCATCTCCCAGGAGATACGGCAGGAGATGCTGCGCCGGGAGGGAAAGCTCCCCAACGCGGTGATCGCCTGCGTGGGGGGCGGCAGCAACGCCATCGGCTCCTTCTACCACTTTATTGACGACCCAGAGGTGCGGCTCATCGGCTGTGAGGCCGCAGGGCGGGGCATCGACACCTTTGAAACCGCCGCCACCGTGGCCACTGGCCGGGTGGGCATCTTCCACGGCATGAAGAGCTACTTCTGCCAGGACGAATTCGGCCAGATCGCCCCGGTCTACTCCATCTCCGCCGGGCTGGACTACCCGGGCATCGGCCCGGAGCACGCCTGGCTTCACGACACCGGCCGGGCCGAATACGCCCCCATCACCGACGAGGAGGCGGTGGATGCCTTTGAATACCTCTCCCGCACCGAGGGGATCATCCCCGCCATCGAGTCCGCCCACGCGGTGGCCTACGCCAGGAAGCTGGCCCCCACCATGGGCAAAGATCAGAGCATCGTCATCACCCTGTCGGGCCGGGGGGACAAGGACGTGGCCGCCATCGCCCGGTACAGAGGGGAGGATCTCCATGATTAACATCGCCGACGCCTTTCAGCACGGAAAAGCCTTCATTCCCTTCATCACCTGCGGCGACCCGGACCTGGAGACAACCGCCAGCCTGGTCAAAGCCATGGCCCAGGCCGGGGCCGACCTGATCGAGCTGGGCATCCCCTTCTCCGACCCCACCGCCGAGGGCCCGGTCATCCAGGAGGCCAATCTGCGCGCACTCTCCGCCGGCACCACCACCGACAAGGTGTTCGCCCTGGTCAGGGAACTGCGGGAAAGCGTCTGCGTGCCCATGGTATTCATGACCTATGCCAATGTGGTGTTCTCCTATGGGGCGGAGCGTTTCCTCTCCAGGGCCGCCGAGGCGGGCGTGCAGGGACTGATCCTGCCCGATGTCCCCTTTGAGGAGAAGGGGGAATTCGAGCCGCTGTGCGCCAAATACGGCCTGGAGCTGGTGAGCATGATCGCCCCCACCTCCCAGCAGCGGATCACCGAAATCGCCCGGGAGGCCAAGGGTTTCGTCTACTGCGTGTCCTCCCTGGGGGTCACCGGGGTTCGCTCCAACATCACCACAGACATCAGCTCCATGGTTGCGCTGGTTAAACAGGCCAAGGACATCCCCACTGCCGTGGGCTTCGGCATCTCCACCCCGGAGCAGGCCCGGGCCATGGCGGCAACGGCCGACGGGGTGATCGTGGGCAGCGCCATCATCAAGCTGGTGGCCCGGTACGGCCGGGAGAGCGTCCCCCACGTGGCGGACTATGTGCGGCAGATGAAGGAGGCCGTCCAAGCAGCTCAAGAAAAATGACAGCAACGGGACAGCGCCCGCCGGAGAAAATCTCCGGCGGGCGCTGTGTTGCTCGGACAGGATCTTC
>CAZAIF010000245.1:0-1986 GCA_964485125.1 uncultured Oscillospiraceae bacterium
ATTTTCCCGGTCAGAACCTCGTCTGTCGCACCGTGCTCCGTACCGAACGATGATTATTATAGCGGCTCATCTCCGCTTTGTCAACACTTATTTTTGATTTTTTCATTTTTCTTCTCCAGCCCCCTTTCGGGGCCGAAGAACCCCTAACAACAGCAGAGGGAGACCGGAGCAGGCTACTCCCCCGCCGCAGTCAGAGCCAGAAGCCCCTGGCCCTGTCTGCGGCGGCGAAGGGTATACCGCCGGTCTCTCTCCGCGCTGGGGTTGGAAAAAAGGAAAAACTAGGCTGTCTGTGAGAAAACCCGGCGCAAACGGGCTTCACACAGTCAAAATCATTGGATCAGAAAACGGTAGACGGTGCGGCGCACCGCCCGCTCCCCTGCCCGCAGAATGGGCGAGGGCTGTTCAGGGTGGTGGATGGCATCGGGGTAGTACTGGGTCTCAAAGCAGTAGCCGCTCCGCCGCCCGTAGCGGACGCCGCCCTTGCCGGGGTTGTCCGCCGGAATGTAGTTGCCGGTGTAGAACTGGACGCCGGGCAGGGTGGTCCAGACCTCCATCTTCCGCCCGGAGGCGGGGGCCCAGGCAGACGCGCAGAGGGAGAGCTCCCCCTCCGGGTGGTCCAGCACCCAGTTGTGGTCAAAGCCCTGGGCCATGGTCAGCTGGTCAAAGGGGGCGGAGATGTCCCGGGAGATGGGCTTGGGCTGGGTAAAGTCCATGGGGGTGCCGGCCACCGGCGCAAGCTCCCCGGTGGGGATGCTGTACTGGTCGGTGGGCGAATACCGCCGGGCGTCAATCCAGACCTCCTGGTCCATGGCGGTCTGGGCGCCGTGGCCGTCCAGATTGAAATAGGCATGGTTGGTCAGATTGCAGATGGTGTCCGCGTCAGACTCCATCTGATACCGGATCTCCAGGCCGTTGTCCTCCCGAAGGAGATAGGTCACCCGGATCTCGGCATTGCCGGGATAGCCCTGGTCCCCGTCCGGGCTGGACAGGCTGAATTGCAGAGCCTGCAGGCCTTCCAGGGTGACGGGCTCCGCCCGCCACTTGCGGACGCCGTAGAGATCAGGGCCGCTGTGGAGGTTGTCCGCCAGGCCGGAGTTGACCGCCAGATGGTAGGTCACACCGTTCAGCTCCAGGGTGGCGCCGCCGATCCTGTTGGCGTTGCGGCCCACCAGGGCGCCGAAATTGTTGGTGTCCGCCAGATACTCCTCCACCGTGTCATAGCCCAGCACCACGTCCGCCGTCCGGCCCTCCCGGTCCGGCACCAGCATCTGGCGCCAGATGCCGCCCAGGTCCAGGAAGGTGGCGGTGAGGCCGTTTTGGTTGGTCAGAATATACTCGGTGACCGGCTCCCCGTCGGGCATGTGGCCGAAGGGCCTTGTCTGAATGCTCATATGAATCCCTCTCGTTTCATTCGGATCAATGCTCAGTCCGCCAGCCGGCGCTCCAGGGCCTCCGCCAGCGCCTGCTGCTTGGGCAGCCTGTCCCGCCTGGGGTGGGCGGCGCAGTAGACGGCGTACAGCGGCCGCAGCGCCTTAGGGGAGGCGTAGGGCAGCAACTCAATGGCCAGGGTCTGGGCGGCGGAGAGCCAGCCATACTGGGTCAGATCCTTGCCCCGGGGCCGCTCCTCCAGCAGCAGCTGGACTGCGGCGTCCGCCAGGACCGGGTCCGGCGCGGCGTCCAGGGCCTGGGCCAGGGCCGCCACGCGCTCCGCCACCCCGTCATAGAACTTTTGATGGATGCCGGAGGTCTTGATGGAGTTGGTGCCCAGCACCGAGCGGACGGCTTGGAGAAAGCCGGTTTTCTTGCGAAACAGCGCCTCGCTGTCCTCCAGATAGCGGCGGTAGAGCTCCTCCAGCTCCGACAGGAGCTGGGGCGCCGCGGGGGCGGCGGAGGTCGTTACTTCAACCTCCGCCGCACCAGCGGGGGTGCCCTGTGGCCCTTCCATCAGCCCTGCCCGTAGTAGGCGCCCGCGCCGTGCTTGCGGTA
>CAZAIF010000246.1:0-1967 GCA_964485125.1 uncultured Oscillospiraceae bacterium
TGACACGCCGCGGCAACTGCCGCGGCGTGTCTCCTTTGTAAGCTGCTCAGAGCCCGAACTTGCTCAGGTCCAGGCCGCCGGTCATCCGCTGCATGGACTGGGCGGCGTCCTCGTCGGCCTGGCGCATGGCCTCGTTGACGGCGGAGAGCACCATGTCCTGGAGCATCTCCACGTCCTCCGGGTCCACCGCCTCCTTGGAGATGGTCAGGCTGACCAGGGCGTGCTTGCCGTTGACCACGGCCTCCACCGCCCCGCCGCCGGCCTTGGCGGTGTAGGTGCGCTCCTCCAGCTCCGACTGCATCTTCTGCATGTCCGCCTGCATCTTCTGGGCCTGGCGCACCATGTTCATGTTCATGCCGCCGCCCATGCCGCGCATGCCGCGGCTGTTAAATCCCTTTGCCATTGTCAGTCTCCTTTTCCGTTTGTCTCAGTCACTGCTGATGCTTCAACATAAAATCCTTCAGGTCGCTCATGCTGCCCAACGGCTTGGGGGCGGCAGGGGCCGCCTCCTCCGCCCGGCCGGGACGGCCCCGGTGGAGCTCCACCCGGACCGGCATGCCCGCCTGGGCGCTGGCCGCCCCGGCGATGGCCTGGACGATGTTGGGCTTATTGACCTGGTCGTAGGCGAAGTCGTCCTGGAAATAGACGGTGAGCACCCCGCCCTGGCGGACGCCGGTCACCGTGTCCGGGTTCTTCAAAAAGGTGTAGGCGGGCATCCCCACCGCGCTCCGCAGCCCGGCCACCAGCCGGGGCCACTCCCCCGGATCGGGCCGGGACGCCGGGGCCGGGGCTGTCCCGGCCTCAGGGGCGGGGATGGGCGCGGCCTCCGGCGGCTCCAGTTCCGCCGGAAGGGGCTCGTCCCCGTCCTCCGGCGGGGGCGGGGCCTCCTCGGGCAGCGGGTCTTGCGCCCCGGCGCCCGGCTCCGCCGGCCGGGCGGGGACGCCCTGGGCCACCAGGGCCTCCAGCCGGGCGATCCGGGCAGCCAGCCCGGCGTTGGACCCGTCCAGAGAGGGGTCGCACAGCCGGATCAGGCAGAGCTCCGCCACGGTGCGGCTGCTGCCGCTGCGCTTGCAGTCCGCCATAGCCCGTTCCAGCAGCTCCAAAATGGCGATCAGCCGCTCCGGGGGCATGTTCTTGCACAGGGTGTTCAGGGTGGCCTCGTCGTAACCCCCCGCCATCAGGCCGGAGGCGGACTCGGGGGCGGTCTGGCAGATCAGCAGATCCCGGCTCAGGGCGGCCAGCTCCGAAAGCAGGGAGCTGACGTCCTTCCCGGCGGCGTAGAGCTCGCCGAAGAGGGTGACCGCCTTGCCCGCCTCTCCCCGGCGGATGGCGTTGAAGATGTGGGCGGTCTTGAGGTTGCCCGCCAGGCCCAGTTCCGAGAGCACTCGCTCCCGGTCAATCCTGCCGCCGCCGGCGGCGCACTGGTCCAGCAGGGACAGGGCGTCCCGCATGCCGCCGTCCGCCAGCCGGGCCAGCAGGGCGGCTCCGTCCTCGGTCAGGTCGACGCCCTCCTGGCCGGCCACATAGTCCAGCCGCCGGACGATGTCCCCGGGCAGGATGCGCTTGAAGGAGAATCGCTGGCAGCGGGAGAGGATGGTGGCGGGCACCTTGTGGAGCTCGGTGGTGGCCAGGATGAACATCAGGTGCTCCGGCGGCTCCTCCAGGATCTTCAGCAGGGCATTGAAGGCGGCCATGGTGAGCATATGCACCTCGTCGATGATATACACCCGCTTCTTCACCGCCGCCGGGGCGTACACCGCCTCGTCCCGCAGAGCCCGCACCTGGTCCACGCCGTTGTTGGAGGCGGCGTCCAGCTCCAGCACGTCAAGGATGGAGCCGTCCAGGATGCCTTGGCAGGCGGGGCACTGGTTGCAGGGGTTGCCGTCCACCGGGTTCTGGCAGTTGACCGCCCGGGCCAGGATCTTGGCGCAGGTGGTCTTGCCGGTGCCCCGGGTGCCGGTGAACAG
>CAZAIF010000247.1:0-1945 GCA_964485125.1 uncultured Oscillospiraceae bacterium
GTGCCTTGGCTTCGGCAAGCCTGCGCCGGATGGAATTGTCCCGCTTCTGGATAAAACGCTGTCATGTGACGCACAAAACATAGACGCTGGTGGAATCAGTGTAATGCCCCAATGTGCAAGGGAGATAGAAACGTCCATCTCCCCGCAGGCTTTAATTTGATGGTCGTCCCTGTCTGGTCTCAGGGGGTGAGATCCACCAGATTGAGCTCCCCAAACACCTCCTGCCACAGGTCCTCCAGCTCCGGGGCGGCCTCCGCCGCCGTGTCAAAGGCGTAGAGATAGGTGTGGGTGTCGGTCTGGAAGAAGAAGGCGTCCCACTGCCGGGCGTCCCCGTCCTCGCCGGTCTGCCAGGAGAGCAGGTGGACCGGGTAGGCGATCCGAGCGGTGTGGGCCTCATTCTCCGTTATGGTCAGCCCCTGGGGCTCCTGGCCGCCGGTCTCTTGGGCCACCCGCCGGATGTAGTTCTCCTGGGACTCGGAGCCGGTTTGGGTGGTGGTGAAGCAGCAGTTGATGATGATGGTCTGGCCGTCCTCTGTCTGGTCGGCGTAATAGTAGCCGCCGTTGTAGTCGTTGTTGTTCTCCAGAGGGGTGGTCCCGGTGAAGGAGCCGCTCCTTATCAGCACCGGCGGCAGATAGCCGCTCTCAGCTCCCTGGGAGGACGTGGCCCCATCGCCCGCGTCCGTCCCGGAGGTGTCGCCGCGCTCCCCGGAGGAAGCCTCCGGCTCCTGATCCGGACTGTCCGACTGGGTCCCAGACAGGGAAGCGCTGGGGGCTGTCTGCTGTCCGGCGCCGCAGGCGGACAGGCAGAGCAGGAGCAGGGAGAGCATCAGAATCCATAGTATCGTCTTTTTCATAGGGGTCGCTCCTTCCGTCATTGGAATGCGCTGCCCCGACAGCGTGGGAGGGTGGGCGCTCCGCCCCCTCATCCTACACCATGTCGCCCTTCGGCGCAACTGGAATTCCTCCGCCGGGGGATTTGACCCTGGAAAGGCAGGCCCTGGAGAGAAGGTTACAGCCGCGCCGTCCGGCGCTCCGAGGCCCGCCAGGCCTCCTCTACTTCTTCGGCACCGGGGAAGCCCACCGACGCGCCGTTGAAGGCGATCTTCCTGGCGGCGAAGATCTGGGCCCGCTCCAGGGCGGGCACCGGCTCCAACCCCTGGGCGTAGTAGTGGAGAAAGGCGGCAAACAGCGCGTCACCCGCCCCCACCGTGTTGACCACCCGTTCCGCCCGGGCCGCGGGGAGATAGTAGGTCTCGCCCTGCCGCCGGTCGCGGAGCATAGCGCCCTTTGCGCCCAGGCCGATCACCCCCAGCGCGAAGGGGTAGCAGTTCCCCAGCTGTTCCAGAAAGCGCTCCGGCGGGCAGGGGAGGCCCTCGTCGCTGAGAAAGAGCAGGTCGGCCCCCTCCAAAAAGTCCCGGTTATAGCCGTCGTGAAGGTCGCTCAGCACATGCACGTCGATGGCGATCACCTTGCCCAGCTCCCTGGCCCTGCGGACCAGGGGCCGGTTGAAGCTGATGTTGCAGGCGGCCACCAGGTCGGCTTGTTCCAGCTCCTGCTCCAGCACGTCGGGGGAGAGGGCGCGGTCCTGCACGTCCTTCAGGTCGCAGTAGATCTGCCGCCGTCCCTCCCCGTCGTAGAGGACGGCGGAGACCGGGGTCTGCTCCAGCTCCGGCAGCAGCCTTGCCTGGATGCCGTCCGCCCGCAGCCTGCGTTCGATCCGGGCCCCCTCCTCGTCCCGGCCCAGATAGGACAGCAGCCGGGGACGCTCCCCCAGGGCAGTCAGCGCCTTGGCCAGGTTGTAGCCCACCCCGGACACATGGGATTCCACGCCGAAAAAGGGGTAGTCGATGGGGTAATAGTCGATGGGAAACCGCCGCACCCGGACGGTGGTCTCCACGTTGACCAGCCCGGACACCAGAATGCCCATAGCGCATTCGCCTCCTTT
>CAZAIF010000248.1:0-1941 GCA_964485125.1 uncultured Oscillospiraceae bacterium
AATGCGCGCTTTCCATGCCTTGCGGCGAAAGGGCGCTCAGATGTTGTTCGCCAAGGCATAGGCGGCCCGCATACCGGTCTGGACGCAGCCCACCTTGTTGCAGTCGCCGATCATATGGGTGCGGACTGTGCCGTCCATAAAGGCTATTGCCTCCTCCTGCTTGGGGGACATTCCGGCGGCCAGCACAACCCCCTGCGCAGGCAAACTGCGCTCCACCCCGTCCTGATCCACATAGGTCACACTGTCCGCCCCAATGGCCGTCACCCGGGCATTCAAGCGATAAGAGAAGTCCTCCAGGGTCTCCCAGGCGTGCTCAAACAGGGAGCGGAAGTGGACGGGCACGCTCTCCGGGGAGAGGACGGGGCCCATCTCCAACACGGTAACCGCATGGCCGTGTTTGGCCAGGTGCAGTCCCATCTCTACGCCGATCTCGCCGCCGCCGACAATGACCACTTCGTGGCCCAACTCCTCCTGGCGGGCCACCAGCTCTACCGCCGGGATCACGTTGGCGCCATGGACGCCCGGGACCGGCGGATAGGCGGGCTGGGAGCCAATGGCCACAATGACCTCATCATAGCCCTCCCGCTTCAGCAGGGCCGGGTCAGCCATGGTGCGCAGTTTAACATCCACGGCGGACTTCTCGATCTGGCGGATCATGTAGTTCCTGAAGTTGATCAGCGTCCATTTGATGTCGATGCCCTCGGTGGCGTTGAGCAGTCCCCCCAGCCGCCCCTCTTTCTCATAGAGGGTGACGGTGTGCCCCCGGCGGGAGAGCAGCAGCGCCGCCTCCATACCGGCGGGGCCGCCCCCCACCACGGCGATCTTTTTGGGCTTTTTCGGCGGGGTGACCAGGCGCTCGATCTTGTGCTCCAGCCCCCATTCCGGGTTGACCGAACACACCGTGTTCCAGTTGCCCGGGCCGGCCACATGGCACTTGTTGCAGCGCAGGCAGGGCACCACGTCCTCGCTGCGCCCCTCGTAAGCTTTGACGCCCCACTGGGGGTCGGCGATAAAGGCCCGGGCCGCGCCGATGAAATCCGCATCGCCCGAGGCGATGATCTCCTCGCAGTGGTCCAGATCCTGGCAGCCTCCCACCACGTCCACATAGACGTTGTCAATGCCCGCGTCCCGCAGCCCTTTTCGGATTGCTGCGGCGTTGTCCCGCTGGGGGATCTCCCGCAGATCCAGATAGGTGGGCTGGGAGGGGTCGATGGAGCCCCCGCGAATTTGCAGAATATCCACTTTCCCCGCCGCCAGCTTGGCGAACTCGATCTGGTCGGCCAGGGTCAGGCCGCCCTCAAACAGGTCGTCCTCCCGGCCGGAGATGGAGATCTCAATCAGAAAATCCTTCCCGCAGGCCTTTTTGATAGCCTCGCAGATCATCAGCGGAAAACGGGCCCGGTTCTCAATGCTGCCGCCGAACTCGTCGGTGCGTTTGTTGGACAGGGGGGACAGGAACCGCCCCGGGAACATGAGCCGGTAGGCCATATGCATAAAGCACATGTCAAACCCCAGGGACTGGGCCAGCCTGGCCTCCTCCGCGTAGGCCTCCACCATCTGATAGAGCAGCTCCTTGGGGGCGGCTTTGCCATACTCCGCCTTGGAGCCGTCTCCGGCCACGAACTCGCTGAGCACGCCGTCGGAGGCGTCATAGCCCTTGACAATGTTCATGTCCGGCAGCACCAGATAGCTGGCCTTGGCCCCGTAGTAGTGGACCATATCCGCCACCTGGGCAAACATATGCTGGTGCTGGCCCTGGTGGATGTCCAAGGTCAGGGAATGGGGATCGTCGGTTTTGACCGGGTTGTTTCCCTTGCAGGTGACCACCGCGGCCCCGGCCTTGGCCTTGTTGGCATAGTGGGAGATCAGCGCCTCCGTGGGCCACTTCTCCGTTGCCTGGACAAAGTGGGGATTGGACGCGGTACTGATCAGCCGGTTGCG
>CAZAIF010000249.1:0-1938 GCA_964485125.1 uncultured Oscillospiraceae bacterium
GAGAATTCACCCCGCAGGCGGCGCAGGGAAACTGCGTCTACTGCAACCACTGCCAGCCCTGTCCCGCGGGAATCGATGTGGGGCTGGTCAACAAATACTACGACCTGGCTCTGGCTGGCGACAGGATGGCGGCGTATTTTGCAAAATAAGTGCCGCCTGTGGCGGCAGGACTGGAGGTAAAAATGGAAAAAGCAAAGGTTTATTTTACAAAGGAAATCACACCGGAAAGCCTGATCCGGATCTATCAGGCGCTGGGAACGGAGCTGAAGGGAAAGGTGGGCGTGAAGATTTCCACCGGAGAGCCGGGCGGACATAACTATCTGCATCCGGAGCTGATCGGAAATCTGGTTCATCAGCTGGACGGCACGATCATTGAGTGCTGTACCGCCTACGGCGGACAGCGCCAGGACCCGAAGCTTCACTGGAAGGCCATTGAAGATCATGGCTTTAAGGCCATGGCTCCCTGCGATATCATGGATGAGTTCGGAGAGATGGAGCTTCCGGTGGAGGGAGGCTTTCATCTGGATAAGGATATCGTGGGAGAGCATCTGGACAATTATGATTCCATCCTTGTGCTGTCTCATTTCAAGGGACACGCCATGGGCGGCTTCGGCGGCGCGCTGAAAAACATCAGCATCGGCATCGCCTCCACGCGCGGAAAGACCAACATCCATACGGCGGGCGTGACCACGGAAGCGGCGGAGCTGTTCAACAATCTGCCGGCGCAGGATCATTTCCTGGAGAGCATGGCGGACGCCTGCAAGGCGGTGATCAGCCATAAGGGCGCGGAAAACATGCTTTACATTAACGTGGCGAACCGGCTGAGCGTGGACTGCGACTGCGATTCCCATCCTGCGGAGCCGGAGATGGCGGACCTTGGCATTTTCGCATCCACGGATCCGGTTGCGGTGGATCAGGCCTGCTATGACGCGGTGGTAAATTCCCCCGATCCCGGAAAAAAGGCGCTCATTGAGCGTATGGATTCCCGCCACGGTATCCACACCGTGGAAGCTGCCGCGCAGCATGGCCTGGGAAGCCGGGAGTATGAGATCAGCTCTCTTGACGACTGAATGGAATGAGACGGGTTTTTCTGAAGGAAAATTTTCATAAGGAAAAAGGACGGGACCGCCGGTTTATCCGGCGGTCCTGCTGTATATCTGATGGTATGTTACCAGCGTTACGTTTCCAAGTTCCCCTGCGGCGTCCATACATCCTTTTGTAAATCCTTTTTTGGCAAACAGATACAGGTGCGTTTTTGGATAGGAGAACATCCGGCTGCGTTTTACCAGAGTGTTCAGAACGCCCGTATCCACATTTTCGTTTATCCACTTACACTCGCCGAATACTGCGGTATCCTTATCCTGCTCTCCCATAATATCAATTTCCGTCTGGCTTCGTGTGGATGGATCCGTCCCCCACCACCGTCCGAGATTCCCAAAAAGAATGGGAGATTCTTCATCGAGCAGAAGCCTCCACAGGTACTGTGTGCAGATATCTTCAAAGACCTTTCCCATATAGTCGGACAGGTGTGGCTCGATTCTCCGGTAAGCAAGGTCCGCGGCGCCGAGGGCGATGATGGAGTTATTTTCCGGTATAAACCGATACCAGAAACGGAAGAGGTTGTCCGCAACGGTATAAATGGATTTTCTGGAGGATTTTTCTCCATAGGGCGTTTCTTTTCTGATCAGGCCTAGCGCCGTCAGATTCTTCAGATAACCGGAACAGACGCTGGTATCCTCACCGATCTTTGTGGAGATTTCCGCCATGCGGGAGGCGCCGGAGGCGACGGCGGTTATAACCGCATTGTAAAGTGCCGGTTCTCGTACCTCCTGTTTGAGCAGATTCTCCGGTTCTTCAAAAAGAAATGAGGCCGGATTCAAAAGGGTTTTTTTGATATTTTCCGATACGCTCAGTCTGTCATCCAACTGAAGAAGATAT
>CAZAIF010000250.1:0-1929 GCA_964485125.1 uncultured Oscillospiraceae bacterium
GGAGTCAGACAGCGACAGATAAGTGCCGTTGTCAAAAGGGAAACAGCCCAGATCCACAGCTAAGGTCCCAAAGTATACGTTAAGTGGAAAAGGATGTGTCATTGTAGAGACAACCAGGATGTTGGCTCAGAAGCAGCCACGCATTAAAAGAGTGCGTAATAGCTCACTGGTCGAGTGATGATGCGCCGAAGATTAACGGGGCTCAAACGTAACACCGAAGCTTGGGAATACACTGAGTGTATTGGTAGAGGAGCAATGTATGCGGGCAGAAGCCATATCGGAAGAGGTGGTGGACTGCATAGAAGAGAGAATGCCGGCATGAGTAGCGAGAGCGGAGCGAGAAACTCCGCCGTCGAAAGTCTGAGGTTTCCTGGGGAAGGTTCGTCCGCCCAGGGTAAGTCGGGACCTAAGCCGAGGCCGAAAGGCGTAGGTGATGGACAACGGGTAGATATTCCCGTACTACCGAACGAGTTAATGAAGCAGTGACACGGAGGGATAGCGTGAGCGCGCGGATGGAAAAGCGCGTCCAAGCGGTAAGGCTGGCTTGTAGTGAAGTACGCAAGTCGTAAGGCTGAGCCGTGACGGGGAACGGACTAGAGAAGTGAAGCACGTGAATCCGCACCGGCGAGAAAAGCTGCTAAATGTTGTGAGGTACCCGTACCGCAAACCGACACAGGTAGACGAGAAGAAAATTCTAAGACGAACGGGAGAACTCTTGTTAAGGAACTCGGCAAAATGACCCCGTAACTTCGGGAGAAGGGGAGCCATGGCGACATGGCCGCAGTGAAGAGGCCCAAGCGACTGTTTATCAAAAACACAGGTTTCTGCCAAAGCGCAAGCTGAAGTATAGGAGCTGACTCCTGCCCAGTGCCGGAAGGTTAAGGGGATCCGTCAACGCAAGTGAAGCGGTGAACTTAAGCCCCGGTGAACGGCGGCCGTAACTATAACGGTCCTAAGGTAGCGAAATTCCTTGTCGGGTAAGTTCCGACCCGCACGAATGGAGTAACGACTTGGGCGCTGTCTCAACAGGAGGCCCGGCGAAATTGTAGTATACGTGAAGATGCGTATTAACCCGCGACTGGACGGAAAGACCCCGTAGAGCTTTACTGTAACTTGATATTGAACCTCGGCAATTGATGCACAGGATAGGTGGGACGCATAGAGGCAGTTCTTTCGGGGACTGCGGAGCGGACGTTGGGATACCACTCTTCGATTGTTGCGGTTCTAACCGGATACCGTAAGCCGGGTTCGGGACATTGTCAGGTGGGCAGTTTGACTGGGGCGGTCGCCTCCTAAAGAGTAACGGAGGCGCCCAAAGGTTCCCTCAGGATGGTTGGAAATCATCCGTTGAGTGCAAAGGCATAAGGGAGCTTAACTGTGAGACCGACAGGTCGAACAGATGCGAAAGCAGGGCTTAGTGATCAGGCGGTAGAGAATGGAATTGCCGTCGCTTAACGGATAAAAGTTACCTCGGGGATAACAGGCTGATCTCCCCCAAGAGTTCACATCGACGGGGAGGTTTGGCACCTCGATGTCGGCTCGTCACATCCTGGGGCTGAAGCAGGTCCCAAGGGTTCGGCTGTTCGCCGATTAAAGTGGCACGCGAGCTGGGTTCAGAACGTCGTGAGACAGTTCGGTCCCTATCCATCGTGGGCGTAGGATATTTGAGAGGAGTTGTCCTTAGTACGAGAGGACCGGGATGAACGCACCTATTGTGCACCTGTTGTCGCGCCAGCGGCACGGCAGGGTAGCGAAGTGCGGATGAGATAAACGCTGAAAGCATCTAAGTGTGAAACTCACCTCAAGATAAGATATCCCATCGAAAGAGTAAGACCCCTTGCAGACTACAAGGTTGATAGGTCGGAGGTGTAAGTGCAGCAATGTATTGAGCTGACCGATACTAATAGGTCGAGGGCTTGATCTCAACAA
>CAZAIF010000251.1:0-1882 GCA_964485125.1 uncultured Oscillospiraceae bacterium
GCCCACGCCCTTATACTGGGCCTTGATCCGGGGATCGATAAATGCGTAAACAATGACAGGCATAATCCATCCTTGCCAGGATGACAGGCCGGAGGCGGGCAGCCACCGCAATTTGAGGCTGAACAGCAGCATCATCACCAGCGCCGAGAAAAAGGCGGGCACCGAGGCGAACACCAAGGATCCAAAGGTGACCACCCGGTCGATCAGCGAATACTGACGGGTGGCGGAGATGATGCCGAAGGGGATGCCCAGCACTAGGGCCAGAGCGATGCCCAGCAGTCCCAGCTGCAGCGTGGTGCCAAAGCGCTCGGCGATCATGGTGGAGACCTGCCGGCCGGTGGAATAGGACACGCCCAAGTCGAAGTTGAAGACAATATTTTTGATGTAGAGCAAATACTGCGCGAAAAAGGGCTTATCCAGGCCCAACTCGGCCGCCTTCGCCGCGTATTGCTCTTCCGTGATGTTGATTCCCAGAATGGAAATGACCGGATCGGCCGGACTGAGACGGACAATGGCAAAAATGACAAAGGTCACGCCCAAAAATACCGGAATCAACAGCAGAATTCGTTTTATCACGTACTTGATCATGTTCTCCCCTGCTTCCTTTCAGAGATTAGTCGTAGCCGCCGGAGCCGCTTCCCCGGACGCCGCAGCTACCTCCCGGGCGGTGGCAGTTCGGCTGGCGCGCCAGACCTCCCGCCCCCGCTTTTTCCTCCGCGTAAATTGGGCGATTACCAGACAGAGGGCCGCCAGGACCAGCAGGATGGAGGAGCGGTTCCGGAACACCCAGTCCTGGGTGCCGTAGATCCGCACCCGGGTCTCGGGCCGGGCCACGGTCCCCTGGGCCTGGAAGTAGGCCCGCACCGCCTCCCGCTCCGTCCCGACATCCTCCAGCTCCTCTGCCCCAAAGGCGGGGTAGCCGTATTCCCCCAGCAGCAGCGCCCGGGTGGAGATCACCCGATAGCGGGTCTCGCCGTCCAGGGGGTCCACGGCGGCACCGTCCTCCAGGGTGAGCCGGTAGACCCGCTCCCCCGCCGGGGCCGACAGGTCATATGTGACCTGCAGGCCGGAAATCTGGAGGTAGCCTGGGAAATAGGAAGCCTCCCAATCCACCGTGGCCTGGCCGCTGACCACCACATGGGACACGCCGGTCTCCAGCATCTGCCAGAGCTGGGCGGCGGTCATCTCCACCGCCGCCAGGGCGCTGTCGTTTTGCAGGCAGGCGGCCAGCGCCTCCTCCGTCACCTCGCCTGCGGGCAGATTGGTCCCAAAGTCTTCGCTGGGCAGCAGGGCGATGTCCGCCCTGCCCCAGGCCCTGGCCGCATCGGCAGCCAAGTCACCAAAACCGGTCTCCGTATTGGTGTTCCCGTAGATGTCGCAGCCCCGCAGCAGGTCCTGGCTGTAGCCCACCGCGGCGGCCCGGGCCCGGGGCAGGAGCAGAGGCATCAGGCAGCACAGGGCGAAGAGCAGCACCACCCGCCGGCAGATCCGTTTTCCCGTCATAGCCCCCTCCTTGTCTGTATACCCGCAGGGCGCCGCAAGGCGCTGCCTTCGACAGCTCTTGCGGCGCCCCTGTGGTACGAAGGTTCCCGTTTGTTCTTCTCTTGGACGGTCAGCCCGCCAGCTCCACATAGCGCAGAGTGAGCGCCTCATCGCACATGGTGTTGACCGAGTTCACCTTCTCGTTGTAGCAGAACGCGAACTCAATCTCACAGATAGGAACCTGGCGGTAACTCTCATGCAGCCACTGCTGGGCCTCGGTATAGGCTGTAGATTGTACGCTTTCGTCCATGGAGGCCACAGCGGTCAACAAGTCTTCGTTATACCCCTCGTCGGTGATCCGGATCGTGGTGTTGGTGGAAGTGGACAAGGTCATCATCAG
>CAZAIF010000252.1:0-1864 GCA_964485125.1 uncultured Oscillospiraceae bacterium
GGCTGATGCTCAGGAAAGCGAAGTCCGCACTTTTATCAAGGAAATCCGGCGCTATTCCGCCATTGAGGAACTGGACGAGTCCGTACTGAACCGGCTTATCAGCAAGATTCTGATTGGCGAGGTCAAAAAAGTTGACGGTCAAAAAGTGCAAGAGGTCAGGATTATGTACAAATTTAAAGGGGAAATTTCAATATAAAACTCCAGTTTTAAAATGAGAAAATTATATTGATGAATTAACAATTATTTGCAATAACTGTTAGACCTTGTTTGAAAATTGGAAATGTGTCCAACGGCGAGGGATTTTTTCGCCAGGCAAGGTGATTTGACGCAGAAACACTTTGTGTATTGTAAGGAAAATCAACGCAGCATGGCGGAAAAAGACCCGTCGTTTGGGCATGTTGACATTTTCAAACAAGGCCTGGTATATTTTATTTAATATGGAGCGCAAAATATGAAGATTAAAATGAATCCACAAGAGTTTATTGCGATAATCATTCAGGCTATAACAACAACTTTTTTAACAGCAAAAGGAATAGACCAGCGTTCAGCAGAGTTTACTGGAAATTGTATTGGAGGAATCGTTAAGGGCTTGTCACCAGCTGACCGGAATCCAGCTGACCAAATGAAAACTGTTCTTCAAAAAGCTGTTGACAATATGTTGTCGAGAAGTGATATTACACTTCCTGATGATTGCTATGATCTGCTCAAAGATTCATTGACATCCTCCAATATGATTTGGGAGTATATTTGTGTACCTAATACGAAAGAAGCGTTACGAAAATATATAACAAAAATTTGTAATCAGTCTATTAATTGTGATACGGCTACGCTCCAAACAAATGAAATTGTGGAGAATATTCTGTCGTATATAGATGACATGATCATAAAAAATCCCGATCTTCAGGTATATACAATTTATCAGTGGGTTCGAAAACAAAGCTCTCGGCCAACTGTTTACACTGCCAACGAGAATTATGCCCAAAGCTTTATTGAACCATTATTTTTGCATAAAGAAAAGAAAAATTCTAAAGTTAACTTGCTAAATCTTTTCGTCCCACAAAAATATTGTGATTCAGATGGAACAGTTCATGATGACCTAAAAAATGCACTCGTAAATTTTATAAATAGTAACACAACAAATCTTCTGTTTATTGAGGGTGATGGCGGAAGCGGAAAGACGACGTTAGTGTCATGGATGAATTATCACTATAGTGTTGGCGATAAAATTGCAGAAAAATTATATAAAAACAGGCCTCTCATCACCATTAGACTGCGGGATTTAAACAAAAAAGATGTTGTCCCGAACAAAGACCTTTGGCTTGCTATTCGAAATTATATGAGAATATCTTCGTTGGATGAACTAGAATCGTTGTATCCAAGTGCTGTTGTGATTTTAGATGGTTTTGATGAACTATGCATGATAGAAGGTCTCCATGATTATGAAGAGCTAATCTATAATATTGTCCATTGTGAACTAAAAAATTATAAATTTATCATTACGACAAGACCAAAATTTATTTACAGAGATATTATATTCACAAAACTGCAATATGAATTGAGCTACTCGATTGAATATATTTATTTACAACATTTTGACCAGGAAAAACGCGAGGAATGGCTTAAGCACTACACTTTGCCAGATTATTGCGGAGAGCATATAGATGACTTTATTAAAGACTATATTTTGGGAATGGATACAGATTCTGATTCTTGTATATCAGATACACCAATGACTCTTTATATGCTTGCCGCGAAAAATACAACAGCGGAAATGCTTGAGAATAATTGGTATTTATATCACCACATATTTTATTATGATCTTAGCCAAACAGAATATAACAAAATGATTCCAGATCCAAATCGG
>CAZAIF010000253.1:0-1862 GCA_964485125.1 uncultured Oscillospiraceae bacterium
CTCTGGCCAGGGCTATTTTAAAGGACGCCCCCATCGTGGTGCTGGATGAGGCCACCGCTTTTGCCGACCCAGAGAACGAGGCCCTGATCCAAAAAGCCTTCGTCCAACTGACGAAGGGCCGCACCGTCATCATGATCGCCCACCGTCTGTCCACCGTGGTGGGAGCGGACAATATCCTAGTATTGGACCAAGGGCGCGTAGTAGAACAGGGGACCCACGAGCAACTGACCGCGGGCGGCGGGCTGTACGCCAGAATGTGGGCGGACTACAACCGGGCGGTCCAGTGGAAGATCACCAGCGAACGGTGAGAAAGGGGTGAGCGAAATGTTCAGCAAAAAATTTCAGCGCAAATATGCCCTGACCGATCAGGGCCTGAAAAACACCAAGACAAGCACATTCTGGACCGTCATCACCAATCTGGTGGTCATGGGCGGCATGGGGATACTGTACCTGCTGATGGGGGCCTTTATGGACACTCTGACGGGCAACGCGCCTCTTCCGGGGGCGGTACTGCCGGCGGCCTTGACGGTGGGGTTCGTCTTGCTGTCCTTTGTGACCCACCTGCAGCAGTACCGGGCCACCTACGGCCTGGTGTACGGCGAGGTTAAGGCAACCCGTCTGCGCCTGGCTGAGCGGCTACGGAAACTCCCCCTGGGCTACTTTGGCAAACGGGACCTTGCGGATCTCACCGAAACCCTCATGGGGGATGTGAACCGGATGGAGCATGTGTGGAGCCACGTGCTGGGGTACCTGTACGGGGCCTACATCTCCACCGCCATCATCGCCGTGTGCCTGCTTTTCTATGACTGGCGGTTGATGATTGCCTGCCTGTGGGGTGTACCAGTGGCCTTCGGACTACTGTTCGGTAGCCGGAAGATCGCGGCCCGGAGTTCCGAGGTAACAAAGAAAGCCGCCCTTCGGGTTTCCGACGGGATCCAGGAGGCGCTGGAGAACGTCCGGGAGATCCGGGCCGCCAACCAGGAGGAGCGGTATCTGGCCGGTCTCTATGAGAAGATTGACCAGCATGAGAAAGTTACTATCCGGGGAGAACTCACCACCGGCCTGTTCGTAAATGCCGCCAGCGTAATCATGCGCCTGGGCGTAGCGACTACCATCCTGACGGGGGCAAGCTTGATCTTGTCCGGGCAGCTCGACTTCATGTTGTTGTTCCTTTTCCTGCTGGTCATTACCCGGGTGTATGCGCCCTTTGACCAGAGCTTGGCTCTTATCGCAGAGATGTTCATCTCCCAAGTATCCGCCGATCGCATCAACGAGATCTACGAGACCCCTATCGCCAAAGGAGCGGAGACCTTCCATCCCCAAGGTCACGATATTATCTTCGACCATGTGGGATTCGCCTACGATAAGAAGCAGGTGCTCCGGGATGTGAGCTTCACCGCAAAAGAGGGAGAGGTCACGGCACTGGTGGGGCCCTCTGGTTCCGGCAAGAGCACCTGTGTGCGGCTGGCCGCCCGGTTGTGGGATGCCACCGAGGGGGCCATCCGGGTAGGAGGTGTGGACATTGCCACCGTGGATCCGGAGGTGCTGCTCACTGATTACTCCATGGTGTTCCAAGATGTGGTGCTCTTTGATGACACCGTTATGGAGAATATCCGCCTAGGCAAGCGGGGCGCAACGGACGAAGAGGTCCATGCTGCTGCTAAGGCCGCTAACTGCGACGAGTTCGTCAGCCGTCTGCCCCAGGGCTATGACACTCCCATTGGGGAGAACGGGACGAAACTCTCCGGCGGGGAGCGTCAACGCATTTCCATTGCCAGAGCCCTGCTGAAGGATGCCCCCATCGTTCTGCTGGACGAGGCCACCGCCAGCCTGGATGTGGAAAACGAGACGAAAGTGCAGGA
>CAZAIF010000254.1:0-1860 GCA_964485125.1 uncultured Oscillospiraceae bacterium
GGCATCCGGGGCATGCATCCCCCCATGTGCTCCGCCTTCTACTCCGCCTCCAAGGGAGCGGTGGTGGCCGTCAGCATGCAGGCCGCCGTGGAGTGGGCCTCCCTGGGGGTGCGGGTCAACTGCGTGGCCCCCGGCGGGGTGGAGACCCCCGCCATGCGGGAGATGGGCTTCCCCCCGGAGGTGGTGGACCCCATCCCCATGAAGAAGCTGAACCAGCCCGAGGACATCGCCAACTGCGTGGCCTTCCTGGCCAGCGACAAGGCCGCCACCATCACCGGACAGACCATCGTCATCGACGGCGGCGCCTCGGTGGTGGGCTACTGACCGGAAGGAGCGGAACACATGATGATCGTCCATATCTCCCTGTTTTTTCTGAAAGACCCCGGCACAGCCGAGGAGATGGTGGCCGCCCTGGAGCAGGTGCCCCGGGACAACCCGGCCATCTCCACCAGCCTGGTGGGCCGCAACCTGGTGGTGCTGCCCCCCATGCCCGGGGTGCCCGAGTTCGCCGACGCGGCCCAGGTCATCACCTTTGAGAACCCGGCCGACGCCGCCGCCTACGCCGAGAGCCCCGCCCACCTGGCCCTGCGGGCGGCCACCGACCACCTGGTGGAGCGGGTGGTGGGGGCGGAGTTCCGGCAGGACTGACCCTTGCCCATCTGATTCCCCATAAAAACCGAGGCCCGGGGAGCGCCGCTGGGAGGAAACCCACTGCTACCTGCTGGCGGGCAGCCGGCGCTGCCTGCTCATCGACACCGGCCTGGGCCTCGGGGACCTGGGGGCGGTGGTGCGGGGGCTGACCTCCCTGCCGGTGACCGCCGCGGTCACCCACGTCCACTGGGACCACATCGGCGGCCTGGGCCAGTTCCCGGACTTCTGCGCCCCCCAGCTGGAAGCGGACTGGCTCCAGGGCGGCTTCCCCCTCCCTCTGGAGCAGGTGCGGGCCCTGGCCGCCCGGGACTGTACGCCCCCGGCGGGCTGGCGACCGGAGCACTACACCCTGTTCCAGGGCACGCCCGCCCATGTCCTCCGGGGCGGCGAGGCGCTGGAGCTGGGAGGACGGCGGGTGGAGGTGGTCCACACCCCGGGACACTCCCCGGGACACCTGTGCTTTTGGGAGCCGGAGCGGGGGTGGCTGTACACCGGAGATCTGATCTACCGGGGCAGGCTGATGGCCAACTTCCCCTCCGCCGACCCGGCCGCCTACCTCCGCTCCCTGGAAACCGTGGCGGCGCTGCCCCTCCGGCGGCTTCTGCCCGGCCACCACAGCCTGGACTGCCCCACAGCCCTGGCGGGAGAGATGCGGGACGCCTTCCGGGCGCTCCAGGCCCAGGGCAGGCTGCGCCACGGGGGCGGCAGCTTTGACTTTGGGGACTGGTCTCTGATCCTTTAGTAAAACCAGGAGGTACTTTATATGTCTACTGTGCAAAAGAGGGCCCCGACCTGGGAGAAGGACGGCTATCTGCTGCGGCTGGCCCGGCGGGAGGACGCCGATGCCTACTTCAGCCAGAACTACGCCCCCCTGGACCCGGAGGTAGCCCGGCTCACCGGATGCCGGGAGCGCTTCACCCGGGAAGAAGTGGTCTCCTTCTTCCTGGCGTGTGTCGGGGCGGAGGACCGCTATGACTTCCTGATCCTCTCCCCGGAGGGCAGGATCATCGGCGAAAGCGTCATCAACGAGATCGACCCCCAGCTGCGGTGCGCCAACTTCCGCATCGCCCTGTTCCAGCGGGAGCACCGGGGCCGGGGGATCGGCTCCTGGGCGGTGCGCACTACCCAGGACTTCGCCTTTGTGACGCTGGGATTCCACCGGCTGTCCCTGGACGTCTTCTCCTTCAACTCCCGGGCGGAGCGGGTCTA
>CAZAIF010000255.1:0-1858 GCA_964485125.1 uncultured Oscillospiraceae bacterium
CCGGGACTGGTGGCGGCCGATCAGGTTGAAGGTCAGGGTGGGGCAGTTCTCGTCCATGTCCCGGATCTCGCCGTAGGGCACCAGCCCCAGCTTGATCAGGGCCTGGAAGCCGTTGCAGATGCCCAGCATCAGGCCGTCCCGGTTCTTCAGCAGGTCGTGGACCGCGTCCCTGATGCGCTCGTTGCGGAAGAAGGAGGCGATGAACTTGCCCGAGCCCTCGGGCTCGTCGCCGCCGGAAAAGCCGCCGGGCAGGATGATCATCTGGGCGCCCTTGATGGCCTCCTCCAGCTCCCGGGCGGACTGGGTGAGCAGGTCGGTGGTCAGGTTGCGCACCACCAGGATCTTGGGCTCAATGCCCGCCCGCAGGCAGGCGTTGGCGGTGTCGTACTCGCAGTTGGTGCCCGGGAATACCGGGATCACCGCCCGGGGCCGGGCGGTCTTGGCGGCCGGCGCCCGGTTGGCGCGCTGGTCGCAGGTGATCTCCGGCACCAGATCGGCCTGGCCGTGGCGGCCCACCTCGCAGTGGATGGAGGACATGGGGTCGTTCAGCTTGTCCTCCTCGGTCTGCTCCGGCTCGTCGGATTTCAGCCGGGTGGGATAGACGTCCTCCAGGGTGCTCTCCCACACCGCCTGGAGATCGTCCAGGGGCAGGTAGGCCCCGCCGGCCTCCAGAATGGGCGGGAAGGCGGTGCGGCCGATCTTCTCGCCGAAGTCCACATCCTCGCTCAGCTCCGCGAGGATGGAGCCGCAGGCGGGGGCGAAGAGCTTGGCCCCCTTCAAATCGCCGGCACCCACAAAGCCGATCCGGTTGCCGAAGCACATCTTCATCAGGCCCTCGGCCACGCCGCCGGAGGTCACCGCCCAGGCGGCGCGCACCTTGCCGGACTGGCAGAGTTCATGGAACCGGTCCCACACGGCCAGCGTGCCCTCATAATCCCCCTTGGGGGCGGTGAACAGGTAAACCGGGTCGTCGGACTTCTTGAACTCCGCCGTCACCAGCTGGTCCGCCCGGGCCGGGGCGATGGCGAAGCTCACCAGGGTGGGGGGCACGTCCATATCCAGGAAGGAACCGGACATGGAGTCCTTGCCGCCGATGGCGGCGGCTTTCAGGCCGATCTGGGCGGACAGGGCGCCCAGCAGGGCGGCAAAGGGCTTGCCCCAGCGCAGGGGCTCGTCCCGCAATTTCTCAAAATACTCCTGAAGGGAGAGATAGGCCAGCCTGGCGTCGCAGCCGGCGGCGGCCAGCTTGGCCACAGACTCCACCACCGACTCGGCGGCCCCTACAAAGGGGTTGCGCTCGCTGCGGTAGGGGTCGAAGCCGTAGGCCATCACAGAGCAGGTCTTGGTCTCATGGCCGGGGCCCACCGGGAGCAGGGCTGCCATCACCTGGGCCGGGGTCTGCTGCTCCCGGCCGCCGAAGGGCATCAACACCGAACTGGCGCCGATAGAGCCGTCAAAGCGCTCCACCAGGCCCCGCTGGGAGGCCAGGTTGGGGTCGGAGGCGATGCGCTGGAAGAGCTGGATGGGATCGCCCTCGTAGTCCACTTGCTCCTCCGCGCCGGGCAGGGGTGGGACGGAGACGGTGGTGTGCTTGTCGGCGCCGTTGCTGGCCAGGAAGGAGCGGCTCAGATCGGCGATCTTCACTCCGTTCCAGGTCATGACCATCCGGGGCTCCTGGGTGACCACGGCCACCTGGTAGGCCTCCAGGTTCTCGGCAGTGGCGGCGGCGATGAACTTGTCCGCGTCCTCGGGGGCCACCACCACGGCCATCCGCTCCTGGGATTCGGAGATGGCCAGCTCGGTGCCGTCCAGGCCCTCGTACTTCTTGCGCACCGCGTTCAGGTCGATGGACAGGCCG
>CAZAIF010000256.1:0-1843 GCA_964485125.1 uncultured Oscillospiraceae bacterium
ATCAATCAGATGGGGACGACGATTCTCCTGGTGGAGCAGGATGTCCAGGTGTCGCTGGAGATCGCCGACCGGGCCTATGTGATCGAGACGGGGAAAAACGTGATGGATGGGACGGCGAAGAAGCTGTTGGCCGACGACAGCCTGCGTGCGGCCTGTCTCGGCATGGGACCCGGACACCAGAGGCCCATCTGCCAATCACAGCGAAAGCTGCCGGACTCCGGCGGCTTTCGTCGTGCTCCCAGGCGGTGGTCCGGGTTGGCCGCGTCTGCTTTACCATCCCTGCCCCTACCGCACCCGGATGATCTGCTCATAGAGCAGAATATCCCGCTCCGTCACATTCCGGTTGTCATGATAGTGCCCGAAAAACCACTTTTGATAGCGGCACCGGGCCCTGAGCTCCTCCAGGTAGTCGGTCAGCACATCCGGCTCGTAGCGGCCGCCCACCAGCACGGCCTGAAGGGAGGTGGGGGCGCAGTGGGTGACGATAAAATCCACCTGCCACCCGTGGGCCTGCAGATTCCGCCGCCCCTCCTCCAGCTCGCCGTGGGAGGGCAGTTCCTCCGCCCACCAGGAGCGGTGGTTGACCCGGAACATGGCCCGCCGCCGCCGGAGCTGCCGCAGCCGGGACCTGAACTCCGGGGCGTCCGGGTCCAGAATGCCGTCGGCGATGTCGTGGCTGCGGGCCCCGCCGAAAGTGAAAACGCTGCGGCCCTGGAGCTCAAACACCTGCCCCCGCATCAGACGCAGGATATTGCCGCCGATCCGCTGTACCTTCCCTCCGTGCCAGTCCTCCGGGGGGATCTCCCGGAGCAGGTCGAAGTTCTCGTGATTCCCGTCCACCCACAGCAGGGTGAAGGGCTTCTCGGACAGCCACCTGAGCCACCACGCCTGCTCGGGAGAGCGGTCCCAGAAGCCGAAGTCGCCGCAGACGATCACGTAGTCGTCCCGGGTCATCTCCGCCTGTTCTGGAAAAATCTTGGCTCCAAAGCGCCGCCAGTCCCCGTGGCAGTCGCCGGTGATGTAGATCATTTCTGCTTCCGCCCCTCTCCGGTCCCCTATAACCTCTTTGGCGTCCATGGTAGCGGCCTTCCCCTGTTTTGTCAACGGGAAAAGGGAACCCCGGAAGGGGAGGAGGCGGTCACCGCCTCACGCCCCGGGGTATTGGCCGGTGAGCGACACCTGGCGGATGGCCACCCCCTCCGGGTCCACCCGGAGCCGCACCAGCACCCAGCCGGCGGGCAGCTCCAGCAGGGGAGCGGGCAGTACACAGCGGTGGCTGATGCCCCGGCGGCCCTTGCCACGAGCCAGCCGGAGCCGGTAGCTCTCCCGGGCGTAGGCCCCGGCCAGGGCGGGGGTCTTGGCGAAGAAGCGGCAGACGGCGTAGCAGATGGTCTCAGGGGCCAGGGTGGGGTCCAGGCGGTTGTCCACCCGCAGGTCATTGGCGGGGCCGATCTGGCAGCACACGGCGCACCGGCCGGTTCCATTGGTCAGTTTCATCACGCATTCCTCCTGTGATCCGGTGGGTTGGATGTAACAGCGGCGATCGGGAGCCGCCCCGCGCCGTTCAGCCCCGGCGCGTCGCTGCCGGGAGACTCTAGGCGGTCCCGGCCCCGCCATGCCACGGTGGAGCCGGCCTTTTGCGGATGAAAAAGGCACTATGCCCCAAGGACATAGTGCGCAAATCAATAAAAAAGGACACACTACTCCTGATGACATGATCGTTCTCCATCAAAAATAATGTGTCGTTGTGTCGTTCTGTTTTGTGTGGGGGCGAGCTGCGGCCCCGTCCACAGCTATAATGATAGCAGAACCGGGGGGCTCCGTCAAGGGGCGGAACATGAAA
>CAZAIF010000257.1:0-1826 GCA_964485125.1 uncultured Oscillospiraceae bacterium
TCCCTTGTCCTCCCGGGGAATTTGTGCTATAATTTCAGGGCGTTATGCAAACCATAAAGCGATTTGGAGGTTTACTATGGCGAAGATCAAATTTTTGACGGACTCCGCTTCCGATATTCCGCAGCGCTACGTGGATCAGTACGGCATCCAGGTGATTCCCTTTCCCATCGCCCTGGAGGGACGGGAGATCCTGGACGTGGTGGACTACGGCCGTGAGGAGTTCTACACTCTGCTGAACAGCCTGGACAAGATTCCCAGCCACGCCCAACTCAACACCTTCCAATTTGAGGAGCTCTATACCGCCGCCTGGCAGGAGGGTTACGACGCGGTGATCTACACCTGCATCAACTTTAAGGGCTCCAACACCGGCAACAACGCACTCCAGGCCCGGGACGTGTTCTATGAGGCCCACCCGGAGGCCCGGGACAAGTTTGAGATCTATGTGATTGACAGCAAGACCTACACCTATGCCTACGGCTATGCCGTGGTAGAGGCGGCTAAGCGAGCCCAGGCGGAGGACATCACCGCCGCCCAGGCTGTGGCGCAGATCCAGGACTGGCTGGACCATGTGAAGATCCTGTTCACCATCTACGACCTGAAGTTTGCCCGGAAGTCGGGCCGGGTCTCCGCCGCCGCCGCGATTATGGGGGGCGCCATGGGCATCCGGCCCATTATGTCCTTCCCCAACGGCGACTCCAAGGTGCTGGCCAAGCCCCGGGGGGACAAGAAGGTCATCCCGCTGCTGCTGCAGATGATGCGGGAGGATATGGCCCCCAACTCCCCCTATCTGGTCCTCCATGCCGGCAATTCGGACCACAATGAGGAGATCTCCAAAGCCTGCCGGGAGGCGCTGGGCTATGAGCCCGCCGAGGAATTTTTGATCGGCGGCGTCATTGCCATCAACGCCGGCACCAACCTGGTGGGCGTGATCTACCGGACCAAGTGAACGGGACGATTGTTCCGCTGTCGAAAGGTATCAGGCGATAGAATCCCATGGATGTTTTGACACAGATTTTGAAAGACCTGGCCAGCCTGGCCACCACCAAGCTGCTGGCGGCGCTGGTGGCCGCCGGCCTGGTGGTGGCGGCGGGCAAGCTGCTGCTGCGGCTGTTCAAGCGCACGGTCACCAAGATGAAGATGGACCCTACCCTGGAGCGGTTTTTGCTCTCCGCCCTCAAAGTGGTGATCTACTTTGTGGCGGTGATGATCGTGGCGGGGGCCCTGGGCTTTGAGATGTCCTCCCTGGTGGCCCTGGCCAGCGTGGTCTCGGCGGCCTTCGCTCTGGCGGCCTCGGGAATGCTGTCCAACCTGTTCGGCGGCATCCTGCTGCTGATGACCAAGCCCTTTGGGGTGAACGACTATGTGTCTATCTCCGACCAGGAGGGCACCGTCCAGGAGATCGGCATTCTGAATACCAAGATCAACACTTCAGACAACAAGCGCATCACCATGCCCAACAGCTCCATTGCCTCGGCCACGGTGATCAACTACTCCTCCGAGGGGAAGCGCCGGGTGGATCTGACCTTCCAGGCGGGGATGGAGAACGACATGGAGCGGGTCAAGACCGCCATCCGGGCCACGGCGGAGAACCACCCCCTGGTGGTGGATAAGAACAACCTCTTTGTCCGCTTTTCCGGCTATCAGGAGGGGGCGGCCACCTACCTGCTCCAGGCCTGGTGCAAGACCGGGGACTACACCCAGGTCTACTACGACCTGATCGAGCAGGTGCGCCGTACCTTTGAGCAGGTGCACATCACTCAGCCCGTGTCCGACCTGCAGGCGCTGCTGGAACAGAAAAAGTGACAGAGACAAAAGATAGGCGGGGC
>CAZAIF010000258.1:0-1816 GCA_964485125.1 uncultured Oscillospiraceae bacterium
CCACCGGCATCATCACCACCTTCGCCCCCTATGCCCTGATGGTGGTCGTGGCCGCCGGCGCCTGCTTCTTCTTCCTGCGCCGCCGCAATGCCGCTGAGGACTAATTAGAGAACCTCCCTCCCGAACGCCGATACATAAAAGGCGTAAGGGAAACACCACCCGCGGGTGAGGACCCGTCCAACCGCCCCGCAAACCCCCGCCCCGCCGGCGGCCGGCACCCCCGGCCCCGGCCGGACGGGCGGCCCCGCCCGGAAAGGAGGCACGCCACTTGCATACCGCGGCCAAGCTGGCCCGCTTCGGCGACCGCCTCATCAGCCTGATCGCGGCGGGGCTGATTATGCTCCTGCTGCTCTACGGCGGCTATTCCCTGTGGGACACCGCCATGCTGTACCAGGGGGCCTTCCTCTCCAGCGACCTGCTGGAGTTCAAGCCCGCCGGGGACGGCGACCCGGACTCCAACCCCACCCTGGAGGAGCTGCAGGCCGTCAACCCCGACGTGTGCGCCTGGCTGACCATTGACGGCACCAACATCGACTATCCCGTGGTCATCGGCGAGGACAATATGGAGTACGTCAACAAGGACGTCTACGGCGACTTCTCCCTGTCCGGGGCCATCTTCCTGGACAGCAGCAATGCCCGGGACGTCAGCGATTCCTACACCCTGGTCTACGGCCACCATATGGCCAACGGCGCCATGTTCGGCGATGTGGTGGAGTTCGTCAACACGGACTATTTCGACGAGCATACCAGCGGAACCCTCTACCTGCCCGACGCCACCTACAGCATCGAGCTGTTCGCCTGCGTCCAGGTGGACGCCTATGACAGCGTGATCTACAATCCCACCGCCCAGGCGGGGGACGTCAGCGAGCTGCTGAACTATGTGAGCGAAATCGCCGTGCAGAGCCGGTACATCGGCGTACAGCCCACGGACAAGGTCATCGGCCTGTCCACCTGCTCCGAGGCGGCGACCAACGGGCGGGTGGTGCTCTTCGGACGGCTGACCCGCCTGAGCTGAATACAGTGGGCGCGCCGGAGGAGGGGAAAACGCCTTTTCCCGGAGCGGCCCACGAAAGGAGGTACCTGAGACGATGATTCTCACAAAGCGGAAACTGACCTCGTGGCTGCTGCCGGCGGTGCTGCTGGCGGCCCTGCTGGGGCTGGCGGTCCCGGCCCGGGCGGCGGACTACACCTGCACGGCCGGCATCCCGGTGGAGGTGCGGCTGAACGGGGACAGCGACGAGCAGTTTACCGTGACCATTGAGGGCGAAGAGGGGGCTCCCATGCCGGAGCAGACCACCCTTCTGCTCTCCGGCGGTGAGGCCGGGGCCTTTGAGGGCCTGACCTACACCGAGCCCGGCGATTACACCTATACCATCCGCCAGACCGCCGGGAGCACCGAGTACATGACCTATGACGAGACGGTGTACACCGTGGTGGTCCAGGTCACCAACGCGGAGGACGGCGGGCTGACCTACCAGATCTACGCCAGCGGGGACGATGATCCCACGACGAAGACCGCCTCGGTCGGGTTCCTGAACACCTACGCGCCCCCTGCGGCCTCGACGCCCAGTACCGACACCCCCAAGACCGGGGACGACGCCCCGGTGCTGCTCCCTGCGGCCCTGCTGGCGGGCGCCATGGCGGCCCTGATCCTGATGGCGGCGCTGCGGAAGCGCCCCGCCGGGCAGAATGACTGAAGTGTCCAAAGCGCCCCGCCGGGAGATATTGCCCGGGACAGCGGGAACTCCCCGCGCCCCGGAGCGTCAATCCAATCCATCCAGCGGATAGAGCCGCCGGCCCTGTGGCCGGCGGCTTT
>CAZAIF010000259.1:0-1796 GCA_964485125.1 uncultured Oscillospiraceae bacterium
GGCCCCGCCCCGAAATAGATTGACGAAACCAGGGCGAAACGGTATAATGGGGCTATCTATTGATTTGATTCGGAATGAGAAATGAGAAGGAGGCTTTCCCCATGTCTGTGAAATACATTTTCGTCACCGGCGGCGTGGTCTCCGGCCTTGGAAAGGGCATCACCGCCGCCTCCCTGGGCCGCCTGCTCAAGGAGCGGGGCTTCAAGGTCACCAACCAGAAGCTGGACCCCTATCTCAACGTGGACCCGGGCACCATGAGCCCCTACCAGCACGGCGAGGTCTTCGTCACCGACGACGGCGCCGAGACCGACCTGGACCTGGGCCACTACGAGCGCTTCACCGACGAGAGCCTGACCGTCAACTCCTCCGTCACCTCCGGCAAGGTGTACTGGAACGTGCTCAACCGGGAGCGCCAGGGCGAGTACCTGGGGGGCACCATCCAGGTCATCCCCCACATCACCAACGAGATCAAAGAGCGCATCTACCGCATGGGCAAGACCAGCAAGGTGGACATCTGCATCACCGAGGTGGGCGGCACCGTGGGCGACATCGAGTCCCAGCCCTTCCTGGAGGCCATCCGCCAGGTGGGCCGGGAGCTGCCCCGGGAGGACGTGATGTACGTCCACGTCTCCCTGGTGGTGTCCATCCCCGGCTCCGGCGAGCTGAAGAGCAAGCCCACCCAGCACTCCTGCAAGGAGCTGCTGAGCATCGGCATCCAGCCCGACGTCATCGTCTGCCGGGCCGACCAGCCCCTGACCGAGGACATCCGCCGGAAGATCTCCATGTTCTGCAACATCCCCCCGGAGAACGCCATCCCCAACCTGACCGCCCCCATCCTTTATGAGGTGCCCCTGATGCTGGAGGAGGAAGGGCTGGCCGACGCGGTGGTCAAGCGGCTGGGCCTGGACTGCCCCAAGCCCGACCTGACCGAGTGGGCCAACATGGTCCAGCGGGCCAAGGCCGCCAGCGACACGGTGGAGATCGCCCTGGTGGGCAAGTATGTGGCCCTCCACGACGCCTACCTGTCCGTGGTGGAGGCCCTGACCCACGGCGGCATCGAGAACGACGTGAAGGTCAGGGTGCGCTGGGTGGACTCGGAGCTGGTCAACGACGAAAACGCCGCCGAGTACCTCTCCGGGGTGGACGGGGTCATCGTCCCCGGCGGCTTCGGCGACCGGGGCATCGAGGGCATGATCTCCGCCATCCAGTGGGCCCGGGTCAGCCAGGTGCCCATGTTCGGCATCTGCCTGGGGATGCAGATGGCGGTGGTGGAGTACGCCCGCCACGTGCTGGGCCTCAGCGACGCCCACTCCGGCGAGTTCGTCCCCGACGGCCCCAACCCGGTCATCGACCTGATGCCCGAGCAGCGGGACATCACCGACAAGGGGGGCACCATGCGGCTGGGGGCCTATCCCTGCAAGCTCACCCGGACCGACACCAAGAGCTACGAGGCCTATCAGGACGAGGTCATCTACGAGCGCCACCGCCACCGCTATGAGTTCAACAACCTCTACCGGGACCGGCTCCAGGAGGCGGGGCTGGTGCTGGCCGGCCTGAGCCCCAACGAGCGGCTGGTGGAGATCGTGGAGGTCCCCGGCCACCCCTGGTTCGTGGGCGTCCAGTTCCACCCGGAGTTCAAGAGCCGCCCCAACAAGGCCCATCCCCTGTTCCGCAGCTTCATCCGGGCCGCCAAGACCCACCACTGCGGCTGACGCGGAAACTCCGCATCGAAATAAGACCAAGGCCGCCGGCCATGGCCGGCGGCCTTGGTTTGCCTTTGCCCCGGAGTGGAAGCA
>CAZAIF010000260.1:0-1795 GCA_964485125.1 uncultured Oscillospiraceae bacterium
AGGTTCTGCCAGCGCCAGGGCGTCAAAATCTGTTGGATCATAGAAGAACCTCCTTGGATCGGGGGAGTCGGGGGACACGCCCCCGCGAACAAGAGGGACAGGCCGTCTGGACGGGCTCAGCCCTCGAAGGAGGCGGCCACGCCGTTGTCGGCGATGAGCTGGTCGATGGTGCCGTCCTCCAGCCAGGTGTTGATCAGGTCATCCAGATACTCGGCCAGGCCGGTGTTGGACAGCCTGGTGGCGATGCCATACTCCTGAGGGGAGAAGCGGATGGAGTCCAGGATCTCCACGCTGTCATCCAGATAGCCAGAGAGGATGGAGCCGTCCACGCAGAAGGCGTCCACACGGCCGGCGTCCAGGGCGGTCTTGATCTCGGGATAGGTGGCGTACTCGGAGAAGTTGTTCTCCTGGGTCAGGGTGACGCCGTTCTCGGCGGCGGCGGCGATCAGGGCCTCCATGGAGGTGGAGCCGGTGGAGACGCCGATGACCTTATCGGCCAGGTCGGAGTAGTCGGAGATGCCGCTGTCGGTCTTGACCAGCAGGGAGACCGCGTCGGTGTAGTAGGGAGTGGTGAAGTTCCAGCTCTCCCGGCGCTCGTCAGTGATGGTGAAGGTGGCGATGACCATGTCGATGTCGCCGGAGTCCAGCAGCTGGCCCCGGGTGGCGGCGGTGACGGCGGTGAACTCCACGTCGTCAATGCCCAGAGTCTCGGCGATCTTGTAGGCCAGGTCGATCTCCATGCCGGAATACTCCTCGGTCAGCACGTCCTGATAGCCGAAGCCGGGCACGTCGGACTTGACGCCTACCCGGAGCACGCCCCGGTCCACGATGGCCTGGACATCCTCGGGCAGCTCGCCGGTGCCGCTGGTATCGTCGCTGGTGTCCGCGCCGCTGGCGTCGCCGGTATCGCTGGTGTCGCCGGTATCGCTGGTGTCGGCGCTGACGTCGCCGGAGCTGCCGTCAGAGGTGGTGCCGGAAGAGCCGCAGGCGGCCAGGGCCAGGCAGAGCATGCCGGCCAGGAGCAGGGCGATCAGCTTTTTCCATTGTCTCATAGATGAATCCTCCTTTGGTTTGTGAGCGATCTCACAGGGTATATTGCAGGCGCCGCCGGGCGGGGCCCGGAGCGGCGCCGGGCAAACGGGGTTCACAGGGGGAGATCAGCGCAGGATCTTGCTCAGGAATGCCTTGGTGCGCTCCTCCGAGGGGTTGGTGAAGAAGTGCTCGGGGATGCCCTCCTCGATGATCCGGCCGTCGTCCATAAAGATGACCCGGTCGGCCACCTGGCGGGCGAAGCCCATCTCGTGGGTGACGATGACCATGGTGATGTTCTTCTCGCTGGCCAGCTTGATCATCACGTCCAGCACCTCCTGGACGGTCTCCGGATCCAGGGCGGAGGTGGGCTCGTCAAAGAGGATGATCTTGGCCCGGGAGCACAGGGCCCGGGCGATAGCCACCCGCTGCTGCTGGCCGCCGGAGAGGGTGTTGGGGTAGCTGTTGGCCTTCTCCCGCAGCCCCACGATGTCCAGATACTTGTAGGCCCGTTCCACAGCCTCCTCCTTTGGGACCTTCTGGAGCTTGATGGGGGCCAGGGTCAGGTTCTCCAGCACCGTCTTATGGGGGTAGAGGTTGAACTGCTGGAACACCATGGCGATGGAGGTGCGGATGATCTCCGTCTTGTTCTTGTGGGTCAGGCGCACACCGTTGATGTACACTTCGCCGGAGGTGGGCTCCTCCAGGAAATTCATGCAGCGCACCGTGGTGCTCTTGCCGGAGCCGGAGGGGCCGATGATGACCA
>CAZAIF010000261.1:0-1779 GCA_964485125.1 uncultured Oscillospiraceae bacterium
GGTCTTCTCTGTGTAGGCATTGTTTTCGATGCTCTGTACCGTGAGGGTTACCGTATCTCCCACGCTGTAATACTGAAGCAGAGTCTGAAGAGCGGATACGTCGGAGACGCTTCTTCCATCCAGTGCGGTAATTACGTCGCCTCTGCGGAGTCCGGCCGCTTCCGCGTTGCTGCCTGACGGCACATCTGAGACATAAACGCCTGTGGGAATGCTGTAAAGCTCTGTCACGTTTTCCGGAACAGTGGTTACAGTGATGCCGATGCTGCCCCGCTCCGCCTCGTCTACCATGACAAGAGTGGATTCATTCATCAGTGTGTTAATAATGTCCGTAACTCTGGAAACCGGAATGGCATATCCCATACCCTCTACTTCCGTGCTGGCAAGCTTTGCGGAATTGATGCCGATGACCTCTCCCGCCATATTCACCAGCGCGCCGCCGGAGTTGCCGGGATTGATGGCAGCGTCCGTCTGGATATAGGTTGCGGTGGTACTGCCGGAGCCATCCTCATCCGAGGTCGTCAGGGTCCGGTTGGTGGCGCTTACAATGCCGGTGGTGACGGACTGGCCATAGCCCAGGGCATTGCCAATGGCAACCACCTGCTCGCCCACCCGCAGAGCGTCGGAATCGCCGAGCGTTGCGATACTGATCTGGGACATGGTATCGGAGGAAACGCTCTCAATCGGCACGGCGATAACCGCCAGGTCGTTGTCGGCATCCGTTCCCTTCAGGTTTGCTTCATATACCTGATTGTCGACGAAGGAGACGGTAAGGGAGTCGGCGCCCTCCACCACATGATTATTGGTGACGATCAGCAGCTCGGAATCATTCTGCCCGATGATGATGCCGGAGCCGACGCTTTCCGTTTCTTCCTCGAGAGGCTGTCCGCCGTAATACCCGAATATGCTGAAGTAATTCTGTACCTCCTGCACGGAACGGTTTGTGATGGAAACGATGGAAGGCATGACAGCTTCCGCGATATCCGCCACGCTCATCCCGCCGGAAGAAGTGGAGGATGCGGTCTGAACGACCGTGCTGCTTTCTGAGGTGTTGCCTGCGCTGCTGTCTGTGGAAGCGGTATCAGACGCATCCGCCTGCGTGGCCTGGGATGCCGTATATCCGGTCAGATAATTGACGGCCTGGAAGGCGCCCGCCGCGACACCGCCGAACAGGACGGCGCTCAACGTGATCGCGCAGATTTTTTTTGCGGTACGGGCCGCCCTTCCGGAGCCCTTCCGTTTCCTGGGCTGCTCCGGAGCAGGCGTATGTACATTGTTTACATTATTATAATCACTTCCCGTATTTTGATTTCCCATGTAAGGGTTCTGATTGTAATTGTTATATGAATATTCAGACATCATTGAAATCTCCTTTCCCTGATGATTCTTTGTTTTGTGAACCGGCCTCCGGCGGCAGCCGTCTGCCGGATGCCCGTTTGCCTTTCTTTGTTTCCATGCTTTGCAGTATAGAGGGGATTTGTGATGAAAAAGTTGTGATTGTGGGGAGCAATTGTGAAAAAAATAAGGAGAAATTGTGAACTGCAAAAAGTGATGATAAGCTCTTGACAGAGCGGTGAATAGTTGTTATATTACAAATAGAACAAAAACTCCGGCACGCTCAGCTTGTTCCGGAATGAGGCTTTTTTGTGGAATTAAGGACAGAATCCCGTTGGTTTTAAGAAAGGCGGAAGCCGGAATTCCGGTCTCCGCCTGATAAAATGCCGTCTGACAGCGGCGGAAGGGAGAGGAAAGTATGGCAGTAAAAAGAGATTATTATGAAGT
>CAZAIF010000262.1:0-1732 GCA_964485125.1 uncultured Oscillospiraceae bacterium
CCGGGCGCATTCACTCCGCTGCTCCTCCTCTCCCGACCGCGCCCGCTTGGCTGGGGCGCGGCCGGGACCCCAACGGCTCGCATGTTTGCAGGCCGAGGCGCTATCCTTTTTTGACGGCAGTGTAAATTTAGATTCCATTCACTTCATGTCTATAGATTCAAGAATTTAGGAGGTTTTCTTCCGTGGCAAACTATACCGCTGAGATCAGCCGCCGCCGCACCTTCGCCATTATCTCCCACCCGGACGCGGGCAAGACCACCCTGACCGAGAAGTTCCTGCTCTACGGCGGGGCCATCAACCAGGCCGGCGTGGTCAAGGGCAAAAAGAACGCCCGGGCCGCCACCAGCGACTGGATGGAGATCGAGAAGCAGCGGGGCATTTCCGTCACCTCTTCCGTCATGCAGTTCCAGTACGAGGGCTTCTGCATCAACATCCTGGACACCCCGGGCCACCAGGACTTCTCCGAGGACACCTACCGCACCCTGATGGCCGCCGACAGCGCCGTCATGGTCATCGACGCGGCCAAGGGCGTGGAGCCCCAGACCCGGAAGCTGTTCAAGGTGTGCGCCCTGCGGGACATCCCGATCTTCACCTTCATCAACAAGATGGACCGGGATGCCCGGGACCCCTTCGAGCTGTGCGAGGAGCTGGAGCGGGAGCTGGGCATCGCCACCTGCCCCATCAACTGGCCCATCGGCTCCGGCAAGGAATTCCAGGGGGTCTACGACCTGCCCCACCGCAAGATCATCCACTTCACCTCCAACACCAACGCCAAGGCGGCCACCGCCACCGAGGTGGACCTGGACGACCCGGCCCTGGCGGAGCTGATCGGCCCGGAGAAGCGGGACCAGCTGGCCGGGGAGATCGAGCTGCTGGAGGGGGCCGGGGCGGAGTTCGACATGGAGGCCGTCCGCCACGGCAAGCTGTCCCCGGTGTTCTTCGGCTCCGCCCTGACCAACTTCGGCGTGGAGCCCTTCCTGGAGGCGTTTTTGCGCATGACCACCCCGCCCCTGCCCCGGAAGGCGGGGGATCAGATCATCGACAGCTTTGACGAGGACTTCTCCGGCTTCGTCTTCAAAATCCAGGCCAATATGAACAAGGCCCACCGGGACCGGATCGCCTTTGTCCGGGTGTGCTCCGGCCGCTTTGACGCGGACAAGGAGGTCTACCTGGTCCAGCAGGACCGGAAGGTGAAGCTGTCCCGGCCCCAGCAGCTGATGGCCGCCGAGCGGGAGATCATCGAGGAGGCCTACGCCGGGGACATCATCGGCGTGTTCGATCCGGGCATCTTCTCCATCGGCGACACCCTCTGCGCCCCGGGCAAGAAGTTCCAGTTCGACCCCATCCCCACCTTCGCCCCGGAGCACTTCTGCCGGGTGCGGCCCCGCGACACCCTGAAGCGCAAGCAGTTCATCAAGGGGGCCGAGCAGATCGCCCAGGAGGGCGCCATCCAGATCTTCAAGATCCCCTACTCCGGCATGGAGGAGGTCATCGTGGGGGTAGTGGGCACCCTCCAGTTCGACGTGTTCCAGTACCGGATGAAGAACGAGTACAATGTGGAGCTCATCATGGAGGGGCTGCCCTACGAGTACCTGCGGTGGATCGACGCCTACGACGGCGACCCGGAGGACATCATCAAGGGCAACGACGTCAAGCTGGTGGAGGACTACAAGGGCAACAAGCTGCTGCTCTTCGGCGCTCTGTGGAGCATCAACTGGGTGCTGGATAAGAA
>CAZAIF010000263.1:0-1721 GCA_964485125.1 uncultured Oscillospiraceae bacterium
AAGCCTCAACAGACAAGCCGCCCGCGCCCTTTATTGTGCGCGGGCGGCGAGTTATGATTGCTTCGCAGTGATAAGTGATGAGCGTTTTGCAGGGCAAAACGCGTGATAATTGCTAACGCAAGTTGCCTTCGGCGGCGCCGCTTTTGTCCCGGTAGCTGGGGTGCCTTTACTGGTGGCGTACAAAAAAGCAAGCGTGGCGGCACAATTTTGCGCCGCCCGCTCCGCATAAAATTTTACCGCAGTACAATTTATCCACGTTCCCAATAATAGTCAACATATTTGTCTGTAAGATATTCTACTGCACTATCGGAACCAAGCGCTGTGTTATGAATGGGTATGCTTTCGTCTGAGGTATAAACCTGCCACCCGTCAGTTTGATTAAACGTAACGCTTTTAAGGTCGCAATTTTCAAACGCACCTATGCCGATATAGGTTACGCTTTCGGGTATGGTTATGCTTGTAAGTTTGGTGCAATCCCTAAACGCATAATTGCCGATAGAAGTAACGCCGCTGCCTATGGTAACATTTGTAAGCGAGGTGCATTTATAGAACGCATAACTACCGATAGTTTCAACGCCGCTGCCTATGGTAACCGTTTCAAGCAAGGTGCAACCATTGAACACATAATCCCCCAAAGAGGTAACGCTTTCAGGTATTTCAATACTTGTAAGCGAAGTGCAGCTTTCAAACGCACCATTGCCGATTGTTTTTACGCCTTTTTGCAGCGTTATTTCTGAAAGCGACTTGCAACTGTTAAACGCGCTATCGCCGATGGCAGTAACGCTTGCAGGTATAGTTATTTCCGAAATGGAGCAACCGGAAAACGCAGAACTGCCGATAGTTTCAACGCTGTTGCCTATGGTAACCGTTCCAAGCAAAGTGCAGTCAGAGAACGCCCCTTCACCGATAGATTTAACGCTATTTGGTATCTCAATGCTTGTAAGTTTATAGCAACTATCAAACGCATAATCACCGATAGTTTCAACACTGCTGCCTATGGTAACGCTTTCAAGCGATTCGCAAAAATAGAACGCCTTGTTACCGATAGATTTAACGCTATTCGGTATCTCAATGCTTATAAGTTTTTTGCAATTATTAAACGCGGAATCACCGATAGAGGTAACGCTTTCAGGTATATTTATACTTGTAAGGTTCTCGCAACCATAAAAAGCAGAACTGCCGATAGAGGTTATGCTTTCGGGTATTGTTATGCTTATAATCGACGTGCAATTATAGAACGCGTTGTCACCGATAGAGGTTACAGACAATTCGTTGTACTCCGCGGGTATAACAATTTCTGTTGCACCGGTACTCGAATATGTAACTTCATATGCTGTACCGTCGTCTATCAGGGTATATGTAAGTCCTGAACTGTCCTCGCCGTTTATTATTTCATCTTGTTCGCCGCTGTTGCCACTTTCGCTTCCGTCGTCGATACTGCCGCTTTCACTCGTGCATGCCGCTATACCAAACGTAAGGCACAGCGAAACCATGAGCGCAAGCAATACAATAAATAATTGTCTTTTCATATAAAGACCTCCAAAAAATTTATTAGCAGGTAGTAGTGTGGTGTGCTGTTTGTCAATTTTATCGCTCATTACACGCAACGTTTCGCCCTGTCATTTCGACTAAGTGAGCAAAGCGAACGCATGGAGAAATATCTGCCGTTTCCCGCAAGCGGGAGCCCTGTTGCCGTTTCCCAAAGGGAACCCTCGGCAAGG
>CAZAIF010000264.1:0-1672 GCA_964485125.1 uncultured Oscillospiraceae bacterium
CTTCTGTCCACCACCGATGAAAACAGCGAGGTCTATGCCCTGAACCACGGAGAAACCGTAACCCTGTCACAATATACTCTGGATTTGCTGGTCCAATCACTTGAGATCTGCGGGAACACCGGCGGCGCGCTGGACATCACCATTTATCCCGTAGTACGCGCCTGGGGCTTTACCACCGGCTCTTATCAGGTCCCCGACGCGGCCGTCCTCGCCGCCCTGCTGGCGCGGGTGGACTATAGCCAGATCTCCCTGGACGGGGATGCTTTGACCCTCCCGGAAGGTGTGGAACTGGATCTCGGCGCCGTGGCCAAAGGCTACACCGGAGACCAGCTCATAGAGCTTTTCCGCCAGTCCGGGATTGCCAGCGCCTACGTCAACCTGGGCGGCAATGTCCAGACACTGGGCTCCAGTCCCGATGGAGATCCCTGGCGGATTGGCATCCAGGAGCCCGACGGAGACAGCTACGCCGCCATCGTGGAGGTGACGGACAAAGCCGTGGTCACCTCCGGCATGTATGAGCGGTACTTTGAGCAGAACGGCGTGCACTACGGGCACATCATCGATCCGTCCACCGGCTATCCCGCCGACAGCGGACTGGTCTCCATCACCATCCTGTCCCAGTCCGGCACCTTGGCCGACGGCCTGTCCACCGCACTGTTCGTCATGGGCAAGGACCGTGCCGTAGAATACTGGCGCACCCGGAATGACTTCGATTTCATTCTCATTGAGGAGGACGGCTCGGTGACCATCTCCCAGGGGATCGAGGACAGCTTCTCCCTTTACCAAGACTGGGAAACTCACGATCTGGAGGTGGTTCTCCGGTGAAAAGCACAAAATTCTGGGTGATCCTCATCGTTGTGCTGCTGGCCGTCTGCCTGGCAGCGGCGGCGGTGCTCATGCGGGGCACCACTGATTCCGCCGTGGCCTATATCTACCAGAATGGCCAGCTCCTGCGCACCATTGACCTGTCCCAGGTGGACGAGCCCTACTCCTTCACGGTGGAGGGCCCCGCAGGAACGAATACCATCCAGGCGGAGCCCGGCCGGATATGTGTGTCCCATGCGGACTGCCCGGACCAGGTGTGCGTGAACCAGGGCTGGATCTCCAACAGTGTGGTGCCCATCGTGTGTCTGCCCAATCAGCTGGTCGTTCAAATCGGGGGCGCCGGGTCTCCCGATGGAATTGATGGGGTGGCGGGATGAAACAGTACTCTCTTCGTCAGCTGACTTACATGGCGGTGCTCACCGCTGTGGCGCTGACCATCTTTGTCATCGAAGCCCAGCTGCCGCCTCTGGCTCCCTTCCCCGGCATCAAGCTGGGACTGGCCAACATCGTGACGGTGTATGCCGTATTTGCCTTAGGCCCCGGACCGGCGGCCCTGATTCTGCTGGCCCGGATCCTGCTGGGCAGTCTGTTTGCCGGCGGCATGACCATTTTGTACTCTCTGGCCGGCGGCCTGTGCTGCTATTTGGTCATGCTGGTCATGCGCAGACTGGTGAGCAAAAAACAGATCTGGGTATGTTCTGTGCTGGGCGCCATGGCCCATAACGCGGGCCAGATCGCCGCTGCCATCGCCATTACCCACACCCCCGGCGTGGCCGTCTACCTTCCCATCCTGCTGGTCTCCGGCATCCTCACCGGCCTGTTTACCGGCCTGTGCGCTCAATTTCTG
>CAZAIF010000265.1:0-1671 GCA_964485125.1 uncultured Oscillospiraceae bacterium
GGATGTGCTCCGCCCCCATGGGGGCCACCGACATCACGGCGGACTGCTACCCCGGACCCCGGACCGTGGGCTTTTACGAACTGCGGGCCAAGGGGGGGCGCGGCCTCGGTCACCGTCAGCGACTTGGTAGTCCACCCGGACACCGACAGCTCCCACATGCTCCACCTCAACCTGACCACCCTCGGCTGCCTGGCCGCCCACACCTACACCGCCGACGCCATCCGGCGGCATGGGACTATCCCCTCCATTGAGATCTCCCACTCCGGCCAGTATGCCGGCACCTATCTGGCGGACAAGGCGAAAAAGGCTTCCCTGTGCCAGTACGGGCCCAGCGACGGGGTGCGGCCGGACGGAAAACCGGCTGCGCTTCGCCCGGGAGATATTAAGCGTCATCCGCGCCCAGGTGGACCCCGGCTTCCCGATTGAGTTGCGGATGAGCGGCTCCGAGCTCTTCGAGGGGGGCTATGACCTGGCGGAGGGCTGCCGCATCGCCCAGGGGCTGGAGGATCTGGTGGACCTGATCCACGTCTCCGCTGGCTCCTACCAGTTCGGCTTTTTCAACACCCACCCCTCCATGTTCTCCCCCCCATGGGGTGAACGTCCACCTGGCCGCGGAGATCAAACAGCACGTGTCCAAGCCGGTGGCCACCATCGGGGCCATCAACGAGCCGGCCATGATGGAGGAGATTTTGGAGAAGGGCAAGGCCGACGTGATCTATATGGCCCGGGAGCTGCTGGCCGACCCCTTCCTGCCCAACAAGGTGGTGGCGGGGAGCCAGACAAGATCGTCAAGTGCCTGCGTTGCCTCACCTGCATGGCGGAGCGGCCCACAACCCAGACCCGCCGCTGTGCCGTCAACCCCCTGATCGGGAGGGAGATCGAGGGCATGGAGGTCACCCCCGTCCTGCGGCCCAAGAAGGTGCTGGCGGCGAGGGGCGGGATGGCCGGGCTGAAGGCCGCCGTCACCGCCGCCCAGCGGGGGCACCAGGTCATCCTATGCGAAAAGACGGACATGCTGGGAGGCGTCCTGAAGAGCGAGCAGGCCATCCCCTTCAAGCATGAGATGTACGAATTGGGCCAGACCCTGGAGCGGCAGGCCCGGGCGGAGGAGGTGGACATCTGGCTGAATACCACCGTCGACCCGGAATATGTGGAGCATGAGGCGCCGGACGCCCTGATCCTGGCCGTGGGCACCACCCCCATCGTGCCCCCGCTGCCTGGGATTGAGGGGGACAACGTGGTGGTGGTTAACGACTACTATAAAAATAAGGAGAAGGTGAAGGACACCGTGGTGGTGCTGGGGGGCGGCCTTGCGGGGTGCGAGTGCGCCGTCCACCTGGCCCAGGAGGTCAAGCAGGTTCATTTGGTGGAGATGTGGGACACCCTGGCCCCGGACTGCAACATCCATTGCCAGATGAACCGTGCGTCCAAATTTCGAGTGAGAGCAAGGTGTTTTGTACGAGCAAATCCCGGCACTATACTCCGGAGCAGCTCTTCGATTCGATGCGTTTCTCGACTCAGTCTTCGCCGCCTGACCGCCGTCCCATCTACCCGGAAGTGTTCAACTTGTCATTGCAATTTGCGAAAATTTTGAAATACACCCTGAAAAACAGGCCCCAAAACGGCGGTAGGTGTAAGGACATAAATCGCAAGTGAAATATCTGACAGGCA
>CAZAIF010000266.1:0-1671 GCA_964485125.1 uncultured Oscillospiraceae bacterium
TGGGCTTCTCCGCCCCGGACCGGATGTGACCTGTCGGCCCGTTGATTGATCTGATTGCCCCCCGCGGCCGCCTCTGGCGGCCGCTTTTTTGCCCGTGGGGATTTGACAACTCGGACGCATCTCTGTCACAGGGAGGACAGATGCCCCTGCTACAATCTGCTTATCCCGAACCAAGGAGGCAGAGAACATGCGCCATTTTGTCCACTGTTTCACCCTGCTGCTGTGCGCCGCCCTGGCCCTGAGCGGCTGCGCCGCCCCGGCGGCGGGGCCGGCATCCGACCCGCCCGCCTCCGCCCAGGAGGAGACCGCCCCTCCGGCGGAGGCCGGGGACGCCGCTCCGGCGCCGGAGGAGGACGGCGGCGACGGCCGCCCGGTCTACCGGATGGAGCTGGCCCTGGACACCTCCGGCACCGAGGCGTACGGCAGCGCCCGGCTGACGGGCACGGTGTCCATCGCCTTTACCAACGACAGCCCCGACGTCTGGGAGCAGGTCTGCCTGCGGGACTATGTGCCCGCCATCCTGGCCGAGGCGCTGGCCAGCCAGGACCAGACCGACCAGATCGCGGGCCTGACCAGCGGGATCGCCGCCGTGCGGGAGGGGGACCGTCCCCTGTCCTTCGCCCAGGGGAGCGATCCCACGGTGATTTTTGTCGCCCTGGAGGAGCCCATGCGGCCCGGCGACCGCCGCACTCTGGAGGTGGAATATCACGCTGAGATCCCCTGCGGAGGGTTCCGCCTGAGCTGGTTTCCCGCCGGGGACGGGGAGGAAGACCTGGTGTTCTCCCTGGGGCCGTTTTACCCTGTGCTGTCGGTCTATGACCAGGGGGCGTGGAATCAGGCTCCGTATTTCTACGAGGGTGAGTGCTTTTATGCCCCCTGTGGGGATTACGAGGTGAACCTCACCCAGCCGCCGGAGTACACCGTGGTCTCCACCGGAGCGGAGTCCACCGACGGGGCGGGGCGCTGGACCCTCCGGGCGGAGGGGGTGCGGGACTTCGCCATCCTGGCCTCCAACTGCTATGAGAGCGTCACCGAGACGGTGGAGGGGGTGGAAGTGCGCAGCTGGTATCTGGACTGCCGGGAGGATGCCAGGCGGTCGGGGGAGCAGGCCCTCCAGGCAGCAAAGGACGCCCTGGAGGCATTTACCCGGCGCTACGGCCCCTATGCCTACGACCAGCTGGACGTGGTGGAGAGCGTCTACGACTTCGGCGGGCTGGAGTACCCCGCCCTGGTGCGGATCAATCAGACCTATCTGACGGACCAGGAGGAGGAACAGCGTCTCTGGCGCAACGTGGTCCACGAGGTGGCCCACCAGTGGTTCTACGCCGCCCTGGGCAACGACCAGTACCGGGAGGCCTGGCTGGACGAGAGCTTTGCCGCCTTCAGCGAGCTGGTCTGCCTGGAGGACACCGGCGCTCCGGCGGAGCAGGCGGAGGCCTGCCGGACGGGGTGGGAGCGCGGCCAGGAGAATTTACAGTTCCAGTACATCGACCTGTCCTACGACGCCTACGAAGGGGTGCCCGGGCTGGGGGACTACGGCGGGGGCGGCCAGTATATTCTTGCGGTCTATGACCGGGGTCCCCTCTTCCTGTACCGGCTGCGGGAGGTCATGGGGGAGGAGGCGTTCTTCGCCTTCCTCCAAAGCTGGTACGGCGGCCACCGGTTTGAGAC
>CAZAIF010000267.1:0-1667 GCA_964485125.1 uncultured Oscillospiraceae bacterium
ATCCCGAATGGAGCCAGAGGGACATGCGCCCCCACAGGTCGCAGTCCGCCTTGGGCGTTTGCCGGCAGGAGACGGCGGCGACGCCCTTCCGCAGGATGGGCTGCAGCATCCGGCTGACCCAGAGGGGGCCGGAGGGGCGGGCGTCCTGGGTCATAAACAGCAGATATTTGCCCTGGGCGTTCCGGGCCCCCAGGTTCCGGGCGTAGGAGTGGGAGAACTCCGCCTGGCGGATGCGGATCACTTTGGCCCCCAGCTGCTCCGCCCGCTCCGGGGTGCCGTCCCGGCTCTCCGAGTCCACCACGATGATCTCCGGCGCGCCGATCTGCCGCTGGGCCAGCAGGGCCTGGATCAGCTCGTCCAGGTCGTCTCCCGCGTTGTAAGTGGGGATGACCACGGAGACGGTCCCCTCAAAGGGGAGCAGGCGGTCCGGCCCGGACGCAGTGAGGCGCTCCAGGATGTTGTGGACAGACTGCTCAAACACCGCGGGGGTGAAAAAGCGCTCATAGACGGCCCGCGCCCGCTGCCCCATGGCGGCGAGCTCCGGCCCCCGGCTGGCGTGGACGTATGCGATGCACCGGGCCAGCTCCGCAGGATCGTTGTTGTGATAGATGAGGCCGGCGTCCGCCGCCTCCAGCAGGGGGGCGGACCCGGAATGCTCAGAGCAGATGACCGCCTTGGACAGCAGCATCGCCTCGGTGACCACAATGGGCATGGGGTCGTCCCGGGAGGCGCAGATCAGGCAATCGGTCTGCAGATAGAGGGAGTTCAGATCGTCCCGGTTCAGCTGCTGGATCAGCAGGACGTTCCGGGGGAAATCGACGGCCGCCGCGAAGAGCGCCTCCAGGATGGGCTGATAGTATGCCCGCCCCACAAAGACGAACAGGCAGTTCCTCCGGGTCTCCTCATCCAGAGAGCGGATCGCCTGCACCAGTATATCCTGGCCCTTCCGCTCCTCCTGGGTGCCCACAAGGGCGAACACGGTTTTCCCCTGGGCGTACTTTAATTGGAACGTGGGGGCTTCCGGCAGCGAGGCGGCGTAGTCGGGGACGAAATAGAGCAGCTGATTGACGATATAATGGGGGCGGTATTCCAGCAGGACCTTTTCCGCGTACCTGCCGCCGCAGTAGACGTGGACATTGCCGGCCAGCGTCTCCGGCATGGCGGCCACTGCTTCCGCTGCTACGGGGCCATAGGAGGCGTACGCTTCGTGGATCCACCAGAGCACGGGGGTCCGGCTGCCGTTTAGGCTGGCCACAATGGGGGAGCCCACATTGGTGCAGACCACGACCGCGTCAAAGGCGCCGGCAAACTCCCGCACCAGATCCGAGGAGAAGAGGGTCTCCAGAAGCAGAATGGGAAAACCCTCCGCCTCCAGCTGATCGCACAGCGCCCCGGGGCGGGGGCCGATGAAGACGGGGAAGTATCCCAGCTGCCGGGCGGCCATGCCGAAATGCTGCAGCGCCACGGGGGCCCCGGTCAGAGAGAACTCATGGCTGACCAGGAGCAGCTTTTTTTGCGTGGCGATTTCAGAATAGAAGAACCGCTCTTCATGGATCACCTGGCCGCCGAGAGACTTCACCCTTTCCCCCATGGCGGAGAGCGTCTTTGGCTCCGTGGGCAGGGCCTCGGGCTGGCCGGCGGGGGGAGGCTCGGGGCCTTCCGCGGCT
>CAZAIF010000268.1:0-1654 GCA_964485125.1 uncultured Oscillospiraceae bacterium
CCAAATGCTCCAAAATACGGTCCCACAGCCCGCTGATTCGGGCGCGACGATAAAACAGGCGGGGTTGCAATCCGGCGGCCCCTTGCGCTATAATAGTGCGGACTTGCCCGCCGGCGGGACGCTCTCCGCTCCAGACTGCGGCAGCGGCTCACCCGGCTCACAATTCTCACAATGGAGTGATCGACTGTGGACAAGCAGGAGTGCGAACAGTTTTTGGAATATGTGCTGGACATCACCAGCCGGATGCTCCAGAGCGGCGCCGAGGCCCGCCGGGCGGAGAACACCGCGCTGCGGCTGGTGGAGGCCTACGGCTTTAAGCTGCGGTGCGCCAACGCCGTCAGCTCCGAGATGAGCGTGTGCATCAAGGCCCCCGACGGCGTCCACTACAGCCAGTCGGTGCGGGTGCTCACCACCGGCACCGACCTGGGCAAGCTGGAGCGGCTCAACGCCATGGCCCGGCGCATCTGCCAGGAGAAGCCCTCCGTGGCGGAGATCGGGGACATGGTGACCCAGGAGCAGCGCGCCGGCTACTCCCCCTGGCTGGAGCTGATGGGCTACATCACCATGACCTTCGGCTTTGCCATCTTCTTCGGCGGGGACGTCTTCGACGGCCTGGCCTCGGCGCTGGTCTCGGTGGTGATTTTCTGCACCAACAGACTGCTCAACCACCGGATCCAGTCCAATCAGAACCGGCTGTTCTACACCTTCCTGGCCAGCTTCCTCTCCGGCTGCCTGGCGTTGGTGCTGGTCCGGCTGGGGCTGGGCCACAGCGCGGACATGATCATCATCGGCGACGTGATGGTGTTCATCCCCGGGCTCAGCCTGGTCAACGGCATCCGGGAACTGTTTTACCGGGACATCCTCACCGGGATGTACCGGCTGGTGGAGGCCATGATCCTGGCGGTGGCCATCGCCGCCGGCTTCGGCGTGGCCATTCTGATGATGGGAGGGATCCCGGCATGAACGGTCCTTTGATCCAGATCCTCACCGGGGCGGTGGGCACCCTGGGCTATGCCCTGGTCTTTCACGTGCGGCTGAAGCTGCTGCCGGCGGCCACCATGGGCGGGCTGCTGTCCTGGGCGGTCTACCTGCTGATCTACCACCCCACGGGCAACCTGTTTCTGGCCAGCCTGATTGCCGCCATGGCGGTGTACGCCTGGAGCGAGGTCATGGCCCGGATCATGAAGGCCCCGGTCACCATCTTCCTGCTGCCGGGGATCATCCCGCTGCTGCCGGGAAGTTTCCTCTACTACACCACCCTGGCCCTGCTCAACGAGGACGGGGCCCAGTTCCAGATCCAGGGCGTCAACACCATCGCCTCCACCATGGGCATCGCCTGCGGGGTGGTCATCGCCTCCATCGTGGCCTCCTACGTCATCCAGAGCGTGGAGCAGATCAAAAAGCGGCGGAAACGGCCCTGAGGTCTGGCCCATCCAATTTATCTATTTAATGAGCAACGCCCAAGCTTTCGCAAAAGCCTGGGCGTTGCAGCTAGGCCTTGTTTGAAAAATAAGAGTTGCACAAAGAGGGAAGAAGTGCGAGACTAAGAGCATGAAACGCTATGAATTAACAAAAGAACAATGGGAACGGATTAAGCCGTTACTGCCGCCGGAAGAAACAGGAAAGCGAGGCCGCCCCCGAAAGGATAACCGGA
>CAZAIF010000269.1:0-1653 GCA_964485125.1 uncultured Oscillospiraceae bacterium
ATCCCCCTGGGAATTCCTTTACAAGGGGGAACAAACTGGATATAATATAGAAATAGTGGACAATTTAAGACATCGGAGCCACAGACAACGGTCAGGAGGTCGCAGAACATGCAGCCGGCAGAAATCATCGCCCAGATCCGCCCATGCGATATGGATCAATCCTACATCTTCATCAGCTACAGCGCCCAGGACTACGTCCGGGTTTGGGAGGACGTGTACACCTTCCAGCAGCTGGGCTACAACGTCTGGCTGGACGAGAAAAACCTGGACAAGACCAAAGCCTCCTGGACCGAGGACGCCCTGGCGGCCATCTCCGATCTGGACTGCCTGCTGGTGGTCTTCTACGTCAGCCAGTACTCCCTGACCAGCGAGAACTGCTTCCGGGAGCTGTGCCAGACCACCGCCAAAGACACCACCGAGCTGCACTTCGGGCCGGTGCCCTTCATCGCCGTGGACGCGGAGAACGTGGGCAACATCGGCGCCTACACCAAGGCCATCCACAAGCAGGTGCTCGCCCAGCCCATCTCCAAGCTGGAGAAGGGCCAGAAGGCCCGCACCCTGTCCCGGTTCGTGGAGCTGTTCTTTGACAGCAACAACGAGCGGGTGCGGGTCCACCCCAAGGACGAGCCGGGCCGGAAGACCAATTACTATCAGGAGATCATCTCCTCCTTCCCTGACGAGTGCAAGGTCTTCCCCGCCACCATCACCCTGCCCAAGCCCGCCCCCACGCCGGTGCCCCCACCCGCCCCGGCGCCGGTGCCCCGGCACGACCCGGCGCCCGCGCCGCAGGAAGACCAGTCCGCCCCGGAGGGCGAGACCCTGGCCGACCAGGTCGCCCGGCAGCTGGGCCGCATGCGGGACCCCATGGCTGCCGAATCCCTCCAGCCCGCCCCCGACTACCCGGGGCCCGGCACGCCGCCCGCTCCCAAAGCCTCCCCCGCCCCGGCGGAGGAGGACGCCCCGGCAGAGGGGGACGCCAGCCTGGCGGCGCAGATCTCCTCCCTGCTGGGCAAGGCCGCCGGCAAGGAGGAGGACGCTCCGCCCGCTCAGGACGCCGGCTCCGGCGAGGCGGGCGAGGACAAAAAGCCCTCCCTGGCCGAGCAGATCCAGCGCAAGCTGGAGGAGCAGAGAAAGGGCGGCAAGGGCGGCAAAAAGTAAATCACCCCGCGCAAGCCCCCGTTTTCCGACGGAAAACGGGGGCATCTCTTTTCCATGGGCTGTTTTCCCGGGCAAAATCCCGCCGCTCCGCCCCTATTCCGCCCCCCCGCAGCGGCCAAACCGGCGCAAAAATTCCGAGTGACCGACATTGTGCATAAGGAAGAGGGGTGTATTTTGAGCGTTTTGTCCAGATTGACACCCACCGAGACATGTGCTACAACTCGAATCGAGAGCAAACGGTTGCGCAGAGACAGTTTGCACAAAAATGCAACGAGAAGAAGTATGTGAGGAGGAGTTCTATGCGTATCAAATGGAGGCGCTTGCTGAGCCTGCTGATGTCCCTGTTCCTGGTGTTTTCCCTGGCACAGGCCATGGCGGGGGCAGAGGAAGCGCCCGACACCGCCGAGATCCCCGTGGAGGGCTACTATGTGTCCGTCACTGCCAGCGCCCTGACGGCCCAGCCCGGCGACACCATCACCCTGGACATCCAGGTCT
>CAZAIF010000270.1:0-1611 GCA_964485125.1 uncultured Oscillospiraceae bacterium
GTGCTGGTGGCGGCAGGCGGCTTTGCGGGGCTTAAATATTCGCTGGCGGCAATCAATGCGGGCAAAACTCTCGCCCTCGCCAATAAAGAAACGCTCGTGTGCGGCGGCGACTTCGTAATGCCTCTCGCCCGTAAAAAGGGCGCAGACATATTGCCCGTTGACAGCGAACATTCCGCCATATGGCAGTGTTTAGGCTTCAACTGCGCCGCGCCTTTCAAAAGGCTTATAATCACGGCAAGCGGCGGTGCGTTCAGGGGCTATACGGCAAAACAGCTTTCAAATGTTACGCCGTCGCAGGCGCTCAGCCACCCCACGTGGAATATGGGCGCAAAAATTACCATAGACAGCGCAACTCTTTTAAACAAGGGCTTCGAGGTGATAGAGGCGCACCACCTTTTCGGCGCAGAATATGCCGCAATTACCGCCGTAATTCATCCGCAGAGCATAGTCCATTCTATGGTGGAGTTTAACGACGGCGCCTGCCTTGCACAGCTCTCTGTGCCCACCATGAAGGTGCCCATACAGATGGCGTTCGCCTATCCTGAACGACTTGACTGCGGCGTGCGTCCGCTCGACTTTTCAAGCGCGCTGTCGCTGGAATTCTTTCCGCTTGAACGGGGTGTCTATCCGTGCTTCGACATGGCGGCGGACTGCGCCGCGGCAGGCGGCATAATGCCGTGCGCCCTGAATGCCGCTGGGGAAGAGGCTGTAAAGGCATTCCTTTCGGGTGCGTTGCCGTTCACGGGCATTGCACGCGTAATAGACGGCGTACTGCAAAAAACGGAAAACTTTCAATCAGATTGTTATGCGGCGGCGGAGGGCGCCGACCTGCTCGCGCGCGAAAGGGCGCGGGCGCTTATCGCGGCTCTGTAAATTTATGCAGTGCCGCACGGGGGTAATATACTTGTTTCTTTCATCCTCTATTGGCGGCACCATAGGGTCCGTGCTCCTTGCCATACTTATACTGCTCGCCATGATAACCGTGCACGAATTCGGTCACTACTCGGCTGGCAAGGCGCTCGGCTTTAAGATAAACGAATTTGCCATAGGCTTCGGCCCTGCCATAATAAAGCGAAAGTCAAAGCGCACGGGCGAGGTATTCTCTGTACGCGCCATTCCTCTCGGCGGCTATTGCGCCTTTGAGGGCGAAGATGGCAAGGGAAGGCGACTGCTCTCTGATAAAAGCTTCAACTCCAAGCCTCCGTGGCAACGCATAATAGTGCTTGTTGCCGGCGCGTTTTTTAACTATGTAACGGCGGTAATTCTGATAATAGTCAGCTTTCTCGCGTTCGGGCAGATGGTGTTTAAGGTAGAGGGAGTGGTGTACGACGATACTTATAACGCCGCCAACAGCTTTGCCGCAGGCGACATTATATTAGAGGCAGATGGCAACGGCGTGTACCTCACTTCTGACCTAATGGAAGCGCTCTCTGGCAAGTCTGCTGGTGAAGGAGTCCGTTTCACGGTAGAAAGGTCGGGCAGTATCATTGAAATAACGGTAATACTGCGGCAGGACTGCAACTTTGAAAACAGTTCGCAGACCTCTGTGCTGTGGGGTGCGCTGGGGCTGGATACCGAAATCCGCGAAGACGGCAACGCCTATTGGATGGT
>CAZAIF010000271.1:0-1584 GCA_964485125.1 uncultured Oscillospiraceae bacterium
TCTTACAGCAAGGTCTATCTCTATTTGTTTGTATACAGAGGCAGCTTCAACCCAACTTCAACCCAAGAGGTGCCATGAAGGACTTGCTGGTCTAATCATATCACATGAATATTATTTTAGCAAGTAAAAAAATAAAAATAGTAATAAAAAACTCTGGCTTTAGTATTTTAATAAATATAACTTGACCTTTTCAAATTTTTTGACTATTATGTATGCTATGGATAATGCTAAGAACGGAGGATTCGTTATGACGGATCCATCGGCTGGCCGAACCTCTCCCTCTCTGGAAGAGAATATGAGCAAAACTCTGGCCGAGTTTTTGATCCTCTATATCCTCTCGGAGCAGGAGCGCTATATCGGCGAGATCACAGCGGTGCTGGAAGAGCGGAGCAGCGGGATCATCCACATCGATTCCACGTACTTCTTTATCACCCGGGCCTATCAGGCCGGCTATATCGTCGAAAGCGGAAAGCACGTCGCGCCGGATGGACGGCGGCGGCAGTATTACCGCATCACGGAGGCGGGCCTCGCCCGCTTGGAGGAGCTCCGGCGGGCCTATGACCGGGTGTTGCGCGGCGTGACAGATATTTTACAAAGGCGGGGGAATACACCATGAATCGGGCTGTTGCCAAGTACCGAAGCCGGGTGCGGCGGGCCATGCGCTGTTCCAGGGCCAGCCGGAAGGCGCGGCTGCACGACCTGGACGCCCTGCTCTCCTCTTTTGCCGAAGAAAACCCGGGGGCCACGATGGAGGAGATCGCCCAGCGGTTCGGCGCCCCCCGTGAGATGGCGGACTCTCTCTGCGAGGGGCTCTCGGCGGAGGAGCGGCGCCATTGGCAATGGCGCCGCCGGGCGTTGATCGGGGCTGTGCTGCTGTTCTGTGCCGCCGTGACTGTGCTGATTTCTGTGGATATTGCTTTACAGACAGATACTAGGCCGATTTATGTAATCGACGAACTCCAAATTGACTAATTTTTTAAAGGAGTATTAAAAATATGAAAACCATATCAACTATTTTTCTATGCTTTGTGATTTTGTTTACTTCCTGTTTTGGTGCCAATGCCTACGACGGCTCCTCGTCTACATCTTCACAGGTCACACAAATCACCACCAATAATGACTCTGGCATTACTATTATCGACGAATTGGTTGTGCAAGACTTCGCTCGTAGTTCTACTCGTACAGCAACCCGAACAAAGACTTATTTAGATGGTGATACTACTATTGCAGTTATTGCTCTTACTGCAACTTTTTCTTATAGCGGTAGTTCGGTGAGCGTACTTTCTAAAGAGATTTCTCGATGCGACACATATAAAGGATGGAGTTTTGCCCAGAACTCCCTTTCTTCCAGCGGAGGAACCGCAACGTTGACTGGCCGATTGACCAGGATTTTGAGTCGTCAAGTTTCTGTCAACATCTCCATCACCTGCGACAAAAACGGAAATATCTCTTGAATCATCGTGACTAAAACATAGATAACCCGCATGTGAAGAACCGTTCAAACAAATAGTGAGGCTTCTTCGAGGTGTCGGGGCATTGCTGCGCGCTATGCTAAAAATGCCGCTTCTTTCGTTGCCGCTGTCC
>CAZAIF010000272.1:0-1573 GCA_964485125.1 uncultured Oscillospiraceae bacterium
AGAACTCCGCGTTTCCAACCGTCCTGGGATGGGGCAGCACGTCCCGGATGTTGGACACGCCGGTCAGGTACATGACCATCCGCTCAAAGCCCAGGCCGAAGCCGGCGTGGCGGCAGCCGCCGTAGCGGCGCAGGTCGCAGTAGTACTTGTAGGTTTCCGTGTCCATCCCCAGCTCCCGGATGCGCCCCTCCAGGATGTCCAGCCGCTCCTCGCGCTGGGAGCCGCCGATGATCTCCCCGATGCCGGGCACCAGGCAGTCCGCCGCGGCCACGGTCTTGCCGTCGTCGTTGAGGCGCATATAGAAGGCCTTGATCTCCTTGGGGTAGTCGGTGACGAAGACCGGGCGCTTGAAGTGCTGCTCGGTGAGGAAGCGCTCGTGCTCGGTCTGCAGGTCACAGCCCCAGGAGACGGGATAGTCGAACTTGTGGCCCGACTTCTGGAGGATGTCGATGGCCTCGGTGTAGGTCACCCGGCCGAAGTCGGAGGTGGCCACGTGCTCCAGCCGCTCCTTGAGGCCCTTGTCCACAAAGGAGTTGAAGAAGTTCATCTCGTCGGGGCAGTGCTCCATGACGTAGCGGAGGATATACTTGATCATGTCCTCAGCCAGGTCCATGTCGTCCTTCAGATCGGCGAAGGCGATCTCCGGCTCGATCATCCAGAACTCGGCGGCGTGGCGCTGGGTGTTGGAGTTCTCCGCCCGGAAGGTGGGGCCGAAGGTGTAGATGCTGCCGAAGGCCATGGCGAAGTTCTCGCCCTGGAGCTGGCCGGAGACGGTCAGGTTGGCCGCCTTGCCGAAGAAGTCCTGGCTGTAGTCCACGCTGCCGTCCTCGCCCCGGGGCACATTCTCCAGGTCCAGGGTGGTCACCCGGAACATCTCCCCGGCCCCCTCGCAGTCGGAGGCGGTGATGATGGGGGTGTGGACATAGACGAAGCCCCGCTCCTGGAAGAACCTGTGGATGGCGTAGGCCGCCACGCTGCGCACCCGGAAGACGGCGGAAAACAGGTTGGTGCGGGGGCGCAGGTGCTGCACCGTGCGCAAAAACTCCACGCTGTGGCGCTTCTTCTGGAGGGGATAGTCCGGGGCGGAGGGGCCCTCCACGGCGATGGAGGCGGCCTTCAGCTCAAAGGGCTGCTTGGCCTGGGGGGTGAGCACCAGTTCCCCCCTGACGATCAGGGCGGCCCCCACGTTCTGCCGGGAGATGTCGTCGTAGTTTTCCAGGGTATTGCGGTCCATGACCACCTGGAGGTTGTTGAAGCAGCTGCCGTCGTTCAGGGTGATGAAGCCGAAGGTCTTCATGTCCCGCAGGGAGCGGACCCAGCCCGCCACCGTCAGCTGCTGTCCCCCCATGGCCTGGGAGTTGGCGTAAATGGTTGCAATCGTCGTGCGCTGCAAAGGAAATTCCCCCTTGTCTCTGTTCATGTTCCCAAAGATGAGGCTATTATACTGCCCCCGCCGGCGTTTTGCAAGCCGGGGCGGGAAAAGGCCCGCCGCCGTCCACGCTCCGGGACGGGCCGGTCCGGCCCCTGCTTCTGCGCCGGAGGATCGGGCCGCTTGGGGGCGCCCCCGTTTTTA
>CAZAIF010000273.1:0-1567 GCA_964485125.1 uncultured Oscillospiraceae bacterium
GAAAAGAAGGACGGATATGGATGACAAAGGCGGGCGGATGTGCTACAATACAGTGTGCTGGCCACAGGGCCGGACCGTGCCCGCCGTGCCGGACCATGCCGCGGCGGGAGCGCTTTGATTTGGATAAAGGAGGCCTTTGAAACGATGGGCAGATATTTTGGAACCGACGGCTTCCGGGGTGAGGCCAATGTGGACCTGACCGTGGAGCACGCCTTCAAGGTGGGGCGTTTTCTGGGCTGGTATTACGGCAAGAAGCGGGGCAAGCGGGCCCGGATCGTCATCGGCAAGGACACCCGCCGCTCCAGCTACATGCTGGAGGACGCCCTGAGCTGCGGCCTGACCGCCTCGGGGGCGGATGTCTGCCTGCTCCATGTGACCACCACCCCCAGCGTGTCCTATGTGACCCGCACCGAGGACTTTGACTGCGGCGTGATGATCTCCGCCAGCCACAACCCCTATTACGACAATGGCATCAAGCTGATCAACGACCGGGGCGAGAAGATGGACGAGGCCACCATTGCCGACGTGGAGGCCTATCTGGACGGGGAGACCGACGAGGTGCCCTACGCCACCCGGGACGCACTGGGCCAGACCCGCGACTACGCCGCCGGGCGCAACCGCTACATCGGCTATCTGATCAGCCTGGCCACTCGCTCCTATCGGGGCAAGCGCATCGGCCTGGACTGCGCCAACGGCAGCGCCTGGATGATCGCCAAGAGCGTGTTCAACGCCCTGGGGGCCAAGACCTATGTCATCCACGACGATCCCGACGGGCTGAACATCAACATGGACTGCGGCTCCACCCATATCCAGTCCCTCCGGCAGTTTGTGCTGGCCAATCATCTGGATGTGGGCTTCGCCTTCGACGGGGACGCGGACCGGTGCATCGCCGTGGACGAGCAGGGCAGGGAGGTCAACGGCGATCTGATCATGTACCTGTGCGCCAAGTATATGAAAGAGCGGGGCACTCTGCGCAACAATACGGTGGTCACCACGGTGATGTCCAATTTCGGGCTCTACAAGGCCCTGGACGCCGCTGGGATCGACTATGAGAAGACCGCTGTGGGGGATAAGTACGTCTATGAGAACATGGTGGCCAACAGCCACCGCATCGGCGGCGAGCAGTCCGGCCATATCATCTTCAGCCAGAACGCCTCCACCGGCGACGGCATCCTGACCGCCATCAAGGTGATGGAGGTGCTGATGGAGAAGAAGCTGCCTCTCAGCGAGCTGGTCGCTCCGGTGCGCATCTATCCCCAGGTGCTCAAGAACGTGAAGGTGCGCAGCAAGCCTGAGGCCCAGAACGACCCGGACGTCCAGGCCGCCGTGGCCGCCGTGGCGGATGAGCTGGGGGACACGGGCCGCATCCTGGTCCGGGAGAGCGGCACCGAGCCGGTGATCCGGGTCATGGTGGAGGCGGAGACCCAGGAGGCCTGCGAAAATTATGTCAACAGAGTTATCGAAGTCATCCGTGCCAAGGGCCACGTGGTCTGAAAGCGGGGCAGAGAGAACAGGGGCGTGCTGCATGCAGCACGCCCCTGTTGTCCGTCACATCCCCATGGCGGCG
>CAZAIF010000274.1:0-1555 GCA_964485125.1 uncultured Oscillospiraceae bacterium
TCCACGACCTGGAGCTGACCCGGATGATCTCCATCCAGATGGGCCCCCAGACCCGGCTGCTCCAGAACAACGACACCCTGATGATCGAGAAGATCCAGACCTCCCTGGTGAACACCATCCCCCTGTGGAAGAGCCAGATGGTGCTGGCCCTGGGGCTGGAGCACTCCCGCCAGGCCACGGCGGCCCAGACCGCGGTGACCAACATGACCAACGACCTGCTGCGGCAGAACGCGGAGATGCTCCATATGGGCACCGTGGCCGCCGCCCAGGAGGCCGAGCGCAGCATCGTGGACATCGAGACCCTCCAGCACACCAACCAGGAGCTCATCGCCACCCTGGACGAGGTGGTGCGGGTCCAGAACGAGGGCCGGGAGAAGCGGGCCGCCGCCGAGGTGGAGCTGCGCCGGATCGAGGGCGAGCTGAAGCAGAAGCTGCTGGAGCTGCGCTGAACCCGTCGGCCGGACCGGCCCGGGCAGGAAAGGTGAGATGCCTATGAAATACATTCGAAATTATGCGGTGGCCTGGGCCATCACCATTGCGGTGGTGCTGGCCTCCGGTGTGTTCGGGGTGGCCATGGCCCGGGCGGATATGCTGCCGGTGGTCCCCGGAAACTGGGTCTGCGACGGGGCCGGAGTGCTCTCGGAGGAGACCGAGTCTGCGGTGCGCTCCTACAACGCCGGCTTTGACCAGAGCTACTCCGCCTATGTGGCGGTAGCCACGGTGGAGAACCTGCGGGGCTGGGAGCCGGACGTGTACGCCGAGGAGCTGTTCAACGACTGGGAGCTCTACGGCAACGACTTCCTGCTGCTGCTGGACATCGGGGGCGGCCAGAGCTACCTCTATCACGGCAGCAACTACACGGATTTTGACTACTCCGCCTACCTGGACGACTATGTCAACCCGGATTTTTACGCCGGCGACTATGACGCTGCGGTGACCAATCTGTTCACCGGTATGGAGAGCTATCTGTCCCAGCACAACGGCGGCTATGTGTCCGGCGGGGAGACCTCCTGGCCGGAGGACTACGACGGGGGCTACCAGGACAGCTATGCCCAGTATTATAGAAGGAGCAATGTGATGACAGGGATTATTTTGGTGGTGGTGGCGCTGGTGGTGATCTACGCCGTCCTGAGCGCCGCCGAGCGCAGCCGTTACCGCCGCTGGTACAGTAGTTACGGCCACATGGCCTCGCCGCCGGTGGTGTTCCGGCCCATCTTCTTCTGGCACCGGCCGGGCAGCGCCTGGTGGAACCGGCGCCGGCCCGGCCCCCGTCCAGGCCCTGGCCCCGGTCCCGGTTTTGGCGCCCCCCGGCCCGGTCCCGGCCCGGGACCCGGTGCAGGTCCCCGGCCCGGCGGAAGCGCCGGCCCGAGACCCGGCGCCCGTCCCGGCGGCTTCGGAGGCGGCGGCAGCGCCCGCCCGGGCGGCCGCGGCGGTTTCGGCGGAGGGGGCGCATCCCGTCCCCGTTCCGGCGGCGGTTTTGGCGGCGGAGGCCGAAGCCGCGGCGGACACCGCTGAGCGGATCATCTGCGGAGGGGCAGTTTGCTGCCCCTCCGCT
>CAZAIF010000275.1:0-1554 GCA_964485125.1 uncultured Oscillospiraceae bacterium
AGGAGGTTTTTGCATGAAGCAAAAGAAAAAAAGCGACATCGCGGCTCTGCTGGATTATGCGGGAAGCCACAGGGTGCTGACCTTTTTAGGACTGTTCCTGTCGGCAGTATCCATGCTGCTGAGCATGGCCCCCTACATCTGTATCTGGCTGGTCGCCCGGGATCTGATTGAGGCATCCCCAAACTGGACGGAGGCGCAAAATATTACCCGGTATGGCTGGCTGGCCTTCGCGTCGGCAGTGGGCGGCATCGTGCTGTATTTCATTGGGCTGATGTGCACACATCTGGCAGCTTTCCGCACGGCGGCCAACATCCGAAAGCTGGGTGTAGCCCATGTGATGGACACCCCCCTGGGCTGGTTCGACGCCAACGCCTCCGGCCTGATCCGCGGGCGGCTGGACGCGGCTGCGGCCGACACGGAGACCCTGCTGGCCCACAACCTGGCGGACATCGTAGGCACCATGACCCTGTTTCTTGCCATGCTGGTGCTGATGTTCGTCTTTGACTGGCGGATGGGCGGCGCCTGCCTGCTGGCGGCGGTTATCTCCATCCTCACCATGTTCGCCATGATGGGCGGAAAGAACGCCCAGATTATGGCAGAGTACCAGGCGGCCCAGGATCGCATGACCAAGGCCGGCACGGAGTATGTCCGGGGCATCCCGGTGGTGAAGATCTTCCAGCAGACGGTCTATTCCTTCAAGGCGTTCCAGCAGGCCATTGAGGAGTACAGTGCCAAGGCCGAGCACTATCAGGCGGACGTGTGCCGGGTGCCCCAGTCCATCAATCTGACTGTTACTGAGGGCGCCTTCGTGTTCCTAGTGCCGGCGGCCCTGTTCCTGGCCCCAGGCGCCTTGACCGCTGGGAGTTTTGCCGGGTTTGTGACCGACTTCGCCTTTTACGCGGTGTTCTCCGCCATCATCTCCACGTCGCTGGCGCGGATCATGTTCGCTTCGTCCGGCATCATGCTGGCCGGCACCGCCTTGGGCCGTATCCGCATGGTCATGGACGCCCCGGCGCTGAAGGCACCGGAGCATCCCAAAACGCCACAAGGCAGCCGGGTGGAGTTCCGGGATGTGAGTTTCACCTATGACGGGTCGGAGACCCCCGCCCTGTCCCACGTCACTTTCACGGTGGAGCCGGGACAGACGGTAGCCCTGGTGGGACCCTCCGGCGGCGGCAAGACCACCGCCGCCAGCCTGATCCCACGGTTCTGGGATGTGACCTCCGGTGCCGTACAAGTGGGTGGAGTGGATGTGCGGGAGATGGACCCCCATGTGCTCATGGAGCAGATCGCCTTCGTGTTCCAGAACAGCCGGCTGTTCAAGGCATCCATCCTGGAAAATGTCCGAGCAGCTCGGCCGGAGGCCACCCGGGATCAGGTGCTCGCTGCCCTCATGGCCGCCCAGTGCGGGGACATCCTGGAAAAGTTGCCAAAGGGGATGGACACTATGATCGGCACGGAGGGCACCTACCTTTCCGGTGGGGAGCAGCAGCGCGTCGCTCTGGCCAGGGCTATTTTAAAGGACGCCCCCATCGTGGTGCTGGATGAGGCCAC
>CAZAIF010000276.1:0-1544 GCA_964485125.1 uncultured Oscillospiraceae bacterium
TCATATCCGGGTGTAGCGCAGTTGGTAGCGCGCTTGCTTTGGGAGCAAGATGCCGCAGGTTCGAATCCTGTCACTCGGACCATGCGGAGTGTCCTTATAGGATCTGAGTATCCTACAAAGGACACTCCGCATTTTTTATTGTCAAAATTGGGGCAGCACCGTTTTCGTCGAACAGCAGCCGATCCCGGATGCATAGGAGCTTTACCTTGTGCCAGGTGAGCAGGTCAATGTAGCGTTGGGTCATCCCCCACTCCCGGCCTATCCGGGTCAGGCTATGGACTAACACCACATCCACCTTGCCAGTGACAACGGCCTCGGTCACTTTCTGGAGCGCCGGGCGGTCTAATGTGAGCGCGCTGCCGTATTCGTCCGTAGCGCCGATGATGGTATATCCCGCCTGCTTTGCGTAGAGCTGGAGCAGGAACCGTTGGTGTTCCAATGCGAAAGAATTGTCGTGGGCGACACGGCAATAGAGAAATGCTCTCATATCTCACACCACCTTTACACCGCCGGGGCGTAGCTGACTGCTACGCCCTTTCTTGTTTCCATGATAATGTCGGCCTCCGGTATCTTCCGACGATCCGGCACATCAAAGGCCCCGATGCAGTTGTAGTGGATCGTCACCCGCTGATTGGTAACGCCGTCCTCCTTGACCGCAGGATAAACCTCGATATACTGAATGAGCTCGGCAACCATGCGTTTGGTGATGGCGGTAGCGTCTGTGTAGCGCCGTACCGTTTCTAAGAAGGTGTCCACATCCATCCGCTTATCTTCCAGCTTTTTCAGCTCCAGACGAAGCGCCTTGATTTTCTTGGCGTTTTCGCCCTGCTCTTGCTCATACCGCTTGGCCATTTTGGCAAACCGTGCATCGTCGATTTTGCCGGACACATTGTCCTCGTAGAGCCGTTCAAAGAGCATATCCAGTTCCCCGTCCCGGGCCAGCAGCCCGTCCAGTTCCCGCTTCTTGCGTACCCGGTCATTTTCCGCTACCTTGGCGGAACGGCCCACCATCGCCTTGATGAAGTCGTTTTCGTATTCGTTAGCGAAGCAGGCCAGCCGGTGTACCTCGTAGAGCACCACCTGCTCCAAGAAGTCCAGCCGGATATAGTGGGTAGACGAGCATTTGCGGAGCCCGGAATTGTGGTTCTGACAGCTAAAGAATTTAATATTGGAGTGCTATCATAAAAGTTGAGTCTCATAATGCAAGGAAAGCTGATAAAATGATACCATCAAGGAGGGACTCAACATGGGAAAACGATACACAAAAGAGGAGCGGCAAGAAGCGCTGAAGCTGGCGGAGGAGATTGGGCCAGCAGCGGCAGCACGGCGGCTGGGCATCAACGCAGACACGCTGTACGGCTGGCGTGGCCGGGAGAAAGAGCGATCAGCCGAACTGGAGGCGGCTGTGGGAGGACGGAGCGAAGCCGAACTGCTGGCAGAGAACAAGGCGTTGCGGGAGCAGCTGAAGCAGGCCCGACAGGATGTGGAAATTCTCCAGGAGGCTCTGGGTTTTTTCGCCAGACGCCGGAGACCGTGAGTCCCAG
>CAZAIF010000277.1:0-1516 GCA_964485125.1 uncultured Oscillospiraceae bacterium
GTGGACTTCAGTTATACCGGAGTAGCGAAGAACAGCAACGGCTGGTGGAGAATTGTCAACGGCAAGGTGGACTTCAGCTGTAACAGCGTGGAAAAGAATGCAAACGGCTGGTGGTACATCCGTGGAGGAAAAGTGGACTTCAGTTATACCGGAGTAGCGAAGAACAGCAACGGCTGGTGGAGAATTGTCAACGGCAAGGTGGACTTCAGCTGTAACAGCGTGGAAAAGAATGCAAACGGCTGGTGGTACATCCGTGGAGGAAAAGTGGACTTCAGTTATACCGGAGTAGCGAAGAACAGCAACGGCTGGTGGAGAATTGAGAATGGAAAAGTAAACTTCGGATTTACAGGGATAGCATCTAACAGTAATGGAAGCTGGTATCTGAAGAATGGTAAAGTTGATTTTTCTAAAAACGGAACTGTAAGGTATAATGGAAGAAATTATACTGTTGTGAATGGTAAAGTGAGATAGAACAAGAATACCAGAAGAAAAGAAGAGGGTACTTTACTGATGAAAATCAGAGAGTACCCTCTCTTTTGCTTACGAGACGTAATGATTGATACTATAATTATTTTATGATATTTTTAGTAATGTAATAAAAAGATGTTGGATTCAAAACCATAAATAGTTTTGGCCTGTCTCTATAGTACCTTGAATAATTCATATTTTGTAGTATATTGCCGAGCTTTTAACTATATGTGCCGGGTATTTCCTGCCTTGCTTTTATGCAAGTACTGGATTTGGGGCATAGTTTCCCGATCCCTTCATGTAATTGAAGAGCTTTCGGAAATTCAACGCTGCTATTTTGGAACCGAAAAAGAACTTGCCACGCTGTCTCCCCCGGGGCACAGCGATGAAGAATAAAAACTTTTCGCAATAAAAGAGCAGGATTTTATGCAGAATTCCTCCTGATGCGTTAAAATAAAGTAAATAAATTTTATGCACAGGAGGAATTATGAAAAAACGGAATGAATGGGTCTGTAAAGCAAATAAGCGTGAAACCAGACTGATTTCACGCTGAACCATTATACGCGTTCTCAATGAATCTTATTCTATCACATGATTTCAGAAAATTTCAAGAACAAATTTTCATCAAGTATGATACCAAAAATCTGGAATTGAATTCGAATACCCGCTTTTATGAAAAAGAGGGACTGATTACACCTCAGCGGCAGTTCTCTGTCTGGCTGTAGCAGGAGATGCGAATTTTCTGGTATGGCAGACGGGTTTAGTGACTTTAAATTTTTCGTGGCGGTTGTAATGGTGGAAATTTTCTTTGACTACAGTGGATATGAATTGCGGCAGGCACAGTATGGAAGTGACTTTGTACTGCGCCCGTATAAGGAGAAGATTTGTATTTTTGGGTTAAATTTAGTGTGCAGTATATGGATCAGGGTATCTTTTTTCTTGTGTATCTGTTTGTATCTGTTTGTTGAGAACAAGGGGTAAAAAATCTGTGTAATTTTATGTCCTGGCGTCTTTGTACGCAATCATGTTACAATAGAAAATATTAGAA
>CAZAIF010000278.1:0-1508 GCA_964485125.1 uncultured Oscillospiraceae bacterium
TGATGATGTGGCGGAACGTCTGGAAAAAATTGTGGACGACGCAAAAAAAACATTGCAAGAAATTTCTGTTTTTGATTATTCTAAAACAGCATAATATTTAGATACAGGCGCGAAAACATAAGTTTTCCAAAGCGAATGAAAAACAAGTATCAGAATGGCTCTGCTTTTCGGATTGTACCGAATAGCAGGGCGTTTTGTTTGCGCGTTAGCCGGGGTCGCCATCCGCAAAACGCGCTCGCCCGCAGTCGCTGCTTCAAACTGTTAAAAAGTGTGCGCCGTAGCGCACACTCGCGCCGAGCGCGATTGCCGTCAGGCAATAACTTCCCTTCGCGCGAGTGCGCATCCACAGCGGAGCGTTTTTGTACGATAGGAAATGAAATTTCCTATCGTACAAAAAAGTGACGCCCCGTCAAAAGGCAGAGCGCCACAAACTTTTGAATCCCGAACATTTGTAAGCCGCATATCAGGGAGCGGGCGATATTTTACAGGTTTGTCATGCCAGCTGCTCGAGTATTCCGTAGACGGCATAGCGTGCGTTATCGTAGTCATACGTACAGGTGACCAGCGTGATAAGCTGGTCGCCGGCCTGGGGCGTGATACCGGTATCTATCGGCGAAGCCTCAATGCAGGCCTCAAGATAGTCGAGATTTTCCTGCTCGTCCGCGAACATGATCGGAAACACCGTTCCGACCCCGCTTAAGACATTGCCCGCGAATATGTTTATCCGGTAAGTATGATCGGCAGTATACAGCATCATTTCCGGATGTTCCTCATAAAACGACTGCTCTTTGTAGTTTTCCAAGGTCGCGAACATACTGCCGTCCTGCATATGGTGTCCGTACAGGATTGTGTTGTCGTCCCCAAAATTCGGATCATTATCCATGTCCATAAAAATGGATCCCGAGGCGTTCTCGGTTCCGTCGAAAAGATGGTTCAGATAGTAACTGTTGTCCTCTCCCTGAGCTACCGGATAATTGATTTCTGTGCCCTCGCACACGATCCATGCCACGATATCCGAATTGATTGCTTTCAGTTCCTCGAAGGAAACCGGAGAAGCATACTCCGATTCCTCCGAGGTTCCGTCCTCGCTGACGACCGCATAAAGATTTGCGTATACCGTTTCGCTCTGGCTATATTCCGCAAGCTTTTTGTAGACCTGGAAGCCCATTCCTATTATCAGGGCTGTCCCAAGAAGCAATATGGCATACAGCCAAGCGGGTCTTCTTCTTTTCCTTCTGCGACTCATTTACTCTGTTGCGTTTTTATCCCTTGTCTGTTTCTCATGGTAGAGAATCAGCAGAATCACTCCGACCGCTATCGCGAGGGCTACTACGGTCCAAAGAGCCTCGTCGTTTTCATCTCCCGTTTGCGCGCTCGTGGTCGTGCTGCCGTCGGAATCGCTGTCCGTGCTCTCGGAGGTGCTGCCGGTACTTACGGAGCTGCTGACGGTGCTGCTAGTGCCGCTGCCGGTGCTGCCGGTACCGCTGTCGCTAGTGCCGGTTCCGCTG
>CAZAIF010000279.1:0-1506 GCA_964485125.1 uncultured Oscillospiraceae bacterium
TCGATCTTGAGCACGGTGTAGATCTTCCCGGAGGCCTCCAGGATCTCCTGGACCGGGTCGGTGGTCAGGGCGTCGAGGCCGCACCCGAAGGAGAAGAGCTGGATGAGGTCGAGGTCGTTCCTCGAGGCCACGAAGCGCGCCGCGCGGTACAGGCGCGAGTGGAACATCCACTGGTCGACCACGCGGATGGGACGCTCCGGCGCCATCTTGTGGGCCACGGAGTCCTCCGTGAGGACGGCGAAGCCGAAGGAATGCACCAGGGACGGGATGGCGTGGTTGATCTCGGGGTCGTTGTGGTAGGGGCGGCCCGCCAGCACGATGCCGTGGGCGTCGTGCTTCTCGATCCAGCGCAGGGCCTCGTCGCCGGCTCGGTGCATGGCGTCCTTGAAGTCGAGGTCGGCCTGCCAGGCATAGTTCACGGCCTCGTCGATCTCGGAGCGCGTGATGTGCCTGCCGCGCACGCGGCCCTTCCCGGCGGCGGCGTCGGCCTCGCGCTGCTCGGAGATGAGCTCGTACAGGCGGCGCTTGAGGTCGCGCTTCTTGTCGTAGGGGATGAACGGCGCGAGGAACTCCACGGTGCCGTTGGCTCCCAGCTCGTCGACGTTGAGGCCCAGGGCCTGGGGGTAGCTCATGACGATCGGGCAGTTGTAGTGGTTGGTGGCGCCGTCGTCCTCCTGGCGCTCCCAGCGGATGCAGGGCATCCAGATGAAGTCCGGGTCCTTGCCCAGGAGGTTCATGATGTGGCCGTGGCTGAGCTTGGCCGGGTAGCACACGCTCTCGGACGGCATGGACTCGATGCCCGCGTCGTAGGTGGCCGCAGACGTCTGGTCGGAGAGGATCACCGAGAAGCCCAGCTTGGTGAAGAAGGCATGCCAGAACGGGTAGTTCTCGTACATGTTGAGCGCGCGGGGGATGCCCACCGTGCCGCGCGGGGCGGTGTCGGCGTCGAGCACCGGGCGGTCGAAGAGCAGCTTGTTCTTGAACTCGAAGAGGTTGGGCGCGTCGTTTTTCCGTGCGCGCGAGCCGCCGGCGCCCTTCTCGCAGCGGTTGCCCGTGATGAAGCGCCTGCCACCGCCGAAGTCGTTGATGGTGAGCAGGCAGTTGTTGGAGCAGCGGCCGCAGTGCACGTTGGTGTGCCTGACCTGGAGGTTGTCGATCTCCTCGCGCGAGAGGATCGTGGAGGTGCCGTCCGCGCCGGCGCGGTCGCGGGCGAGGAGGGCCGCCCCGTAGGCGCCCATGCAGCCCGCGATGTCCGGGCGAATGACCTTGCGGCCGGTGAGCAGCTCGAAGGCGCGCAGGGTGGCGTCGGACATGAAGGTGCCGCCCTGGACCACGCACCACTCGCCAATCTCGTCGAAGTCGCGCAGCTTGATGACCTTGAAGAGCGCGTTCTTGATGACGGAGTAGGAGAGGCCGGCCGCCACGTCACCGATGGTGGCGCCCTCCTTCTGGGCCTGCTTGACGCGGGAGTTCATGAAGACGGTGCAACGGCTGCCCAGGTCCACG